>DASWST010000038.1:0-7647 GCA_036402515.1 Pseudonocardia sp. | reverse complement strand
GTGGTTGCAGAACACCGAGAAGTTCTCGATGCCCTCCTTCTCCGCCCGCAGCAGGGTCATCGCGGTGGACGGGGCGGTGGTCTCGAAGCCGATGGCCATGAAGACCACGTGCATGTCCGGGTTCTGCCTGGCGACCTTCAGCGAGTCCAGCGGCGAGTACACCATGCGGATGTTGGTGCCCTCGGCGTTGGAGTCGAAGAAGTTGCCGCCGCTGCCGGGAACCCGCATCATGTCGCCGAACGACGTCATCAGCACGCCGGGCTGGCGGGCGATGTGGATCGAGTCGTCGATGCGGCCCATAGGGATCACGCACACGGGGCAGCCGGGGCCGTGGACCAGCGTGATGTTCTCGGGTAGGTAGTCCTCGAGGCCGTGTTTGTAGATGGTGTGGGTGTGGCCGCCGCACACCTCCATGAACTTGTACTGCCGGCCGGGCTCACACAGCTCGGCGATCCGGGCGGACAGCACCCGGGCCTTCTCCGCGTCCCGGAACTCGTCCACGAATCTCATGGCTGGACCCCCAAGTCGGATTGGGCCAGCGCGATGAGCTCGTCGGTATAGGCCTGGCCCATGCCCTCCAACATCCGGATGGCGTGCGCGGCCTCCTCCTCGTCGATCTTGGAGAGGGCGAAGCCGACGTGGATCAGGATCCAGTCGCCGGCCTTGAGCTCCTCGTCCTCCAGCAGCCCGATGTTGACCACACGTTTCACCCCGGCCACGCTGACCATCGCGAAGTCCGCGCGGTCGGCCATCAGCTCGACGATCTCGCCGGGTATGCCGAGGCACATGGCGGGCTCCCTTCCTGCAGAAGATCATTAACCACCCGCAGCACCGCGGTCGCCGCGCGTTCCACGGACGCCTGGACGGGTTCGCTCAGCCCGATGTCGTCGCCCACCGTGGCCGGTTCGCAGCCGACCACCAGCACCCTGCGCAGCCCGGCCGCGGGTTCCATGCCGGACGCGGCGGCCAGCGAGCCGAGCAGCGCGAGCACCGTGTCCGGAGTCATGTCGTGCGCGTCGGGCACCCCGGTGGGCTCGTGGGGAGCGGACAGGTCGTGTTCCAGTAGGTACAGCTCGCCCGGGCGGCCGCCTCGAGCGGTCGCGTCGATCAGCACCAGCGCGGTGTAGCCGTCCAGAAGCTGGTAGGCCAGGTGCATACCGCGGATGCCGACGTCGACCAGCTCGACGCTGTCGGGCAGCTCCGCGTCCCGCAGCCGGCGCACCACCTCCACGCCGAAACCGTCGTCGGACCGGAAGATGTTGCCCACCCCGGCCACCAGGATTCGATCGGTGCTCATCCCAGCGCTCATCTCGGCGCTCATCTCGGGACCTCGACCTCGTCCGGGCGGAAGTACCGGAACCGGCCGTGCGCGGCCTGGAACTCCGAGCCGGGGTCGTCGAGCAGGCTGACCGCCAGGTGGATGTCGCCGTCCACGTCGTGCAGCACCGCCTCCACCAGCGCGGGCCGGCCGGCCAGGAAGAGGTCCTGGGCATCGGCCCGGCCGTTCGGGCGGAGCACCACCTGGGTGCCCTTGGCCACCGGCTGGCCGCCGATCAGCACCGAGTCGGTCTCCGGGTCGACCGAGGCGTCCTGGCCCGGGTCCCACCACGGCTTGCCGCCCGTCTCGTCGGAGTAGGTGGGCACCTCGTCGAGCACCTGGCCGAAGGTGGGTGCCCCGCCGGTCGTCGGCATGGACATCGAACGGATCACCCCGTGCAGCCGCTCGAAGATCTCCGGCGGCATCGAGTCCACCGCGTCCACCAGCGCCGCCGCTCTCGGGTCGGTGGCCCTGGCCTCCCGTTTCTCCGCGTCGGTGAGCACCAGCGTGCGCAGCGTGAGGATCTCGTCGTTCTCGGTGCCGTCGTAGAGCTCGTTGGGGCTCTCCGGGGCGATCTCCGGGAAGTCCGGCAGGATGATCGGCGAGGACAGCACCACCGTGGGGCGGGCGCCTTTGCTCGGCCCCGGCCCGGCCAGCACCGGCCAGGTGTGTTCGTTGACGCACGCCGCGGCGCCCGGGCGGGCCCACTCGGGCGGGTCGGTCATGGACAGGAACTCCCCGTCGGACAGCGCCAAGATGCTGTGCGCGCCGATCAGCGAGTACCGCAGCGCATCCTCCCGGCTCTCCTCCGGCTCATCATCGGGCGACGCACCCAGGTTCTCCACCCGCACCCGCAGCCGCAGCGCACCGTACGGGCCGGGCACCGGTTCGGCGGCCGCGGTGATCCGCGCCCGCACCGGCCAGCTCTGCCGCACCAGCCGGCCGGCCACCGCGCCGTCGGCGTCGAGCAGCGGCTCTTCGGTCTGCTCGCCGGGCAGCTCGATATTCACCATGCGCTCGCCGGCCAGCAGGTTGGCCACCGGCAGCACCGAGTCCACCACCTCCGGGATGCCTTCGTCCCATGGCAGGTACAGGTCCTCGCCGACGGTCAGCTCGGGCACCTCGGTGAACCCGCCGGTGGGGTCGTCGGACGCCCGCTGCACCTGGCGCCGGCGCAGCCGCAGGAACCGCTGCCGGATCCGCAGGCTGGTCGACTCGCCCGGTTCGAGCAGGCACTCGGTACGGGCGTACCAGCTCTCCCCGGTCACTTCGGCCCAGCCGCGCGGGGTGAGCACGCCGAACTGCCAACGCAGCTGGTTCTTCCGTGCCGAGGCCCGGTACGGGTACAGCAGGTAGCCCTCGAACAGCACCGCGTCGGCCACCGCGCTGACCTCGTCCAGGGTGCGCGCCAGATCCCCGGTCACGGCTGCTCACCGGCCCGCTTGAGCAGCTCGCCCAACGTGTCGTCCCAGCTGACCTGGCCCCGCTCGGCGCGGTAGCTACGCAGCGCCTCCAGCGTCTCGGTGCGCAGCCGCAGCCAGGTGGAGCCGGGGAAGTGCTCGGCCATGGTCGCCCGCCAGACCTCCACCGGCAGCGGGTAGTTGACCTCCAGGTGCCAGGGCACCAGCTCGACCTGCAGCCCGGCCTCGCCCGCGTAGAACGCGGTGCCGCTGAACAACAGGAGCAGCGGGATGTCACCGTCGTCCAGGCCGTGGAAGTACTTCGCGGTGGCCACGTCGAGGTCGGCGGTCACCGGCACGGTCATCGGCACCTCGATCTCCTCTGCGAAGCTGGGCACCATGACGGCGACGGTGGACAGCTGCATCGGCTTGAGCGTCTCGCCCCAGCGGGAGGTATCGCCGAACAGGTCGACCAGCCGGGAGGCCTCGTTGCCCGAGTAGCGGCGGCGGTGCGTCTCGATACGCACCTGGCAGCGCAGCGCCACCGAATGCATCCGGACCCCGGTTGCCTCGGTGACCCGCAGCAGGAACTGCAGGGTGGGGCTCGCCGAGTACGGCTCCGGGCGGGCGTCGGTGCAGGAAAATGCGAGCTCCGGCATGGTCAGCCGCCTTCGGTCCGGGGGGCGATGTCGCGGGCCCGCTCGGCCAGCCCGGCGAAGAACGCGTCGATCCGCTCCCACGCCTCGCTGCCGCCGTCGAAGCCCTTCCAGTAGACCCGGACCAGACCGACCAGCTCGTAACAGACGTCGATCGGCACCAGCAGGCACGCGGTGTCCTCGGGCCGGTCTCGCGCGGCGTGCCGGACCAGCAACGCCTCCACATCCGGCTCCAGTTGGCTGCCCAGCGAGCTGGCCCCCAGGCCCTCCCGCCAGGCGTCCATCGGCAGCAGGCTCTCCGTGGCGCCGGCCGGGCTGGGATAGAAGGCCAGCGTCTTGTCCAGCTCGGAGTTGTGGAAGAAGAACGCCATCCGCACCGGGATCTGCAGCTCGTTCCACTGCATGTCGGTGACCCGCAGCGCGGGATCGCGCAGGTAGCGGTCCGGTACCGCGCGGTACCGGCCCCGCGCGGCGCCCCGCTCGGTGAACAGCAGCGCGCACGGCCGGCAGGTGCACAGCAGCGATCGGTTCTCCAGGTGCACCACGTGCGAGTGCTGCTCGGCGATCGGCACCCCGCACATCTCGCACTGCTCGTGCTCCGGCTGGCCAGACCCGCCGGGGCGCAGGCGCCCGGCCGGTCGTTCCCCGGGCTGGAGTGGCCCGGGGAGCGCCGGTCCGGGAAGCGGCGACTCGGCGAACAGGGCGGGGTCGGGCAGCGTAGCGGGCTGGGCCGGATCAGTGGCCGGGCGCGTGCGGCGCAGCCGGCGCAGCGCGTCGGCTCCGCGGCCGCGGTCCGAGGCCACCCGGCCCCCGGTCACGAGGCCATCCCGGCCGGGGTGCGGGGCAGCGCGAGCCGCCATCCCTCGCCGCGGCGGACCAGCGGCAGCGGTTCCAGGTGCAGCGCGGAGCCGTCCACCGCCCGGCCCGCGTGCCGCACGTCGTAACCGACCGCGCAGGACGGGCAGGCCAACCGCTCGCCGACCAGCGGAGCGCCGGCCAGGTCGCCCCCGCACGCCGGACAGTGGTCCCGGTAAGCGAGCATCCCGCCGGCGGCCAGGTCCACCGAGCCGGCGGGCAGGGCCAGCAGCACCGAGTGCCCGGCCACGTCCAGGGTGGCGCACTGGCCCGGCCGCAACCGCGGTGGCGACAGGGTGACCCAGCCGACGGCCACCTCCGGTGCCGCCGGCGCCGAGCCGATCTGGATCAGCGGCAGCGCCTTGGCCCCCGGCGGCAGCCCGGCCGCATTATCAACATTGCCCAGCGCGGGCGCGGACGGGTCGTTCATGCCCTCCACGTCCACCCGGACCACCTCGGGGCAGATCTCCTCGATGGCCTTCTCGATAGCCATCTTCACCGTGATCGCCGAGGACGGGCAGCCGTCGCAGCTGCCCTGCAGCCGCAGCTGGACCACCTCACCGTCCGGTTCGCTGACCACCCCGAGCAGCTCGACGCCGCCGGCGTGCGACCCCAGATAGGGCCGCACCGATTCCAGCGCCCGGGTCACCCGCGCGTAGGTGTCCTCCGGGTGCAGGTCGTGCAGCACCAGCAGACTGGCCACCAGGTCGTCGTCCACCAGCTCGGCGAGCAGGCCCGCGCCGGCCTCGCCGGCCCGGGTCAGGGTCGCCATGATGCGACCCAGACCGGCGCCGTACATCTCCATCAGCAGCGCGGCCACCTCCTCGGCGGCCTCGCCGACCGCGGGCTCGGCATGTCCGCCGAGCTCGGCGAGCAGGTCGGAAATGCGCTGGCCCAACTCGTTGGGGTCGATCTCAGCCGTGGGGGGAGTCTCGGTACCCATCCCCTCAACCCAGGTTGAGCATCGCCGGCGAGGTGGTCTTGTTGACCGTCTTGCCGTTGCCCAGGTACATGTGCACGCCGCAGGGCAGGCACGGGTCGAAGCTGCGCACCGCGCGCATGATGTCGATGCCCTTGAAGTTGTCCGGCGGGTTCTCCTCGAAGATCGGGGTGTTCTGCACCGCGTCCTCGTACGGGCCCGGCGTGCCGTAGACGTCACGCACGCTGCCGTTCCACGGCGTCGGCGGGTACGGGTGGTAGTTGGCGATCTTGCCGCCGCGGATCACCATGTGGTGGCTCAGCACGCCGCGTACCGCCTCGGTGAACCCGCAGCTGATCGCCTCGTCCGGAACCTTGAACGACTCCCAGGTCTTGGTGTGTCCGGCGCGCACCTCGGCCAGCGCCTTCTCCACGAAATGCAGCGCCAACCCGGCCGAGTACGCCTGGAAGTAGGTGCGGGCCCGGTTGCGCTCCAGCGCGTTGGACCACTGCGGGATCTTCCACTCGAAGCTCACCGACGGCTTGGTGGCGGTGCGTGGCAGGTCGATCGTCACGCTGTGCCCGGTGGACTTCACGTACGGGGTGTTGACCATGTTGGCCAGCGCGGTCGACCAGAGCCGGGCCAGCGGGCCGCCGCCGGTGTCCAGCGCCAGGTGGTCGGTGCCGTCGAACCAGCGCGGGGACATCGTCCAGCTGTACTTGTCGTCGAAGTCGCGCTTCTGCGGCGCCGGGATGGTGTGCTGGTTCCACGGGTGATTGCGGTCGATCGGGTTGCCCAGCTCGTCCCGGGTCACGAACATCTCCTGGTCCTCCCAGGAGCGGTAGAACGAGCTGCCGAGCAGGATGCGCAGGCCCAGGTTGATCTCCACCAGGTCGGTGGTGACCAGGTTGCCGTCTACCACCACACCTGGGGTCACGAACATCTTGCGACCCCAGTTGGACATGTTCCGATAGGTGAAGTCGCAGTGGTCCGGATCGTTCAGCGAACCCCAGCAACCCAGCAGGGTGCGCCGGTAGCCGACCTTCTCGTAGCCCGGCAGCGCCTCGTAGAAGAAGTCGAAGAGGTCGTCGTGCAGCGGCACGACCCGCTTCATGAACTCCACGTACCGCATCAGCCGGGTGTAGTAGTCGGTGAACAGCTGGTGGGTGGCCACCGTGCCGACGCCGCCTGGGTAGAGCGTGGAGGGGTGCACGTGGCGGCCCTCCATCAGGCAGAACATCTCCCGGGTGTAGCGGCTGACCTGCAGCGCCTCCCGGTAGAACTCGCCGCTGAACGGGTTCAGCGCGCGCATGATGTCGCCGATGAACTTGTAGCCGTGCGCGTCGGCGTGCGGGCACTCGGTGCGGTTGGCCAGCTCCAGCACCCCGGGGTTGGTTTCCGCGACCATCTTCTCGCAGTAGTCCACCCCGACCAGGTTCTCCTGGAAGATGTTGTGGTCGAACATGTACTCGGCGGCCTCGCCCAGGTTGATGATCCACTCACCGAGGTGCGGCGGGCGGACCCCGTAGGCCATGTTCTGGTTGTAGACCGAGCAGGTCGCGTGGTTGTCCCCGCAAATCCCGCAGATCCGGCTGGTGATGAAGTGCGCGTCGCGCGGGTCCTTGCCCTTCATGAAGATCGAGTATCCGCGGAAGATCGACGAGGTGCTGTGGCACTCGGCAACCCTCTTGTTCGCGAAGTCGATCTTTGTGTAGATGCCCAGGCTGCCCACGATGCGGGTGATCGGGTCCCAGGCCATCTCTGTGAGGCCCTGGCTGTTGGGGGTGAACGAGCTGCTTTTGTCCTGTGTCGCGGTCATGGCGGGTCTGCTTCTTCCGCTGTGGTGGGGTTCGGGAGGGTGAGCCGGGTAAGTGCAGGCGTTACCAGGACTTGCGGTAGCCGGTGGTCAGCTCCCGCCCCTTCGCGCGCCACTTGGGCTCCGAGTTGAGCCGCTTGGTGGTGATGTCGCGCAGTTTGCGGATGACCCCGCCGTAGATGCCGCTGGCGGTGCCGGAGACCTTGCTGCCGGGTGGGGCGTCCATGAACGGCATGAACTTGTCCGGGAAGCCGGGCATGGTGCAGCCGATGCAGATGCCGCCGACGTTGGGGCAGCCGCCCACGCCGTTGATCCAGCCGCGTTTGGGCACGTTGCACTTGACCACGGGTCCCCAGCAGCCCAGTTTCACCAGGCACTTCGGCGAGCCGTACTCCTTGGCGAACTGGCCCTGCTCGTAGTAGCCGCCCCGGTCACAGCCTTCGTGCACGGTCGAGCCGAACAACCACAGCGGCCGCAGCTCGTCGTCCAGCGGGATCATCGGTGCCGCGCCGGTGGCCTGGTAGAGCAGGTAGAGGATGGTCTCGGACAGGTTGTCCGGGTGGGTGGGGCAGCCGGGTACGCAGACGATCGGGATGCCGGCCTTGGACTTCCAGTTCCAGCCCAGGTAGTCCGGGACGCCCATGGCGCCGGTGGGGTTGCCGGCCATGGCGTGGATGCCGCCG
>DASWST010000037.1:0-15061 GCA_036402515.1 Pseudonocardia sp. | reverse complement strand
GGCGCAGGCCGGGGTGCTGGTCAACTCGCTGGACAACGTGCTGGTGGTGCCCAACTCGGCGATCATCCGCCAGGGCGGGCGAACATTCGTCAACACCCCAGGCCCGGACGGCAAACCGGTGCAGACCCAGTTCCAACCTGGTCTGGTCGGCGACAACAACACCCAGGTGCTCTCCGGCCTGCGTGAAGGGCAGGAGATCCAGCTGCCCCAGGCCACCGTCTCCGGCAGCCCCAGCGGCGGCGGCGGAGGTGGCGGCGGCCGCTGAGCTCAGCCCTGTGAGTGGTATTGGTCGCCATAGCGACCAATACCACTCACAGGCTGATGAGGGGCATGAGGATGTCGTCGACCAGTTCGAGGACGACCTCATCGGGGATCGGCGCGCCGTAGACCATGTACTGCTGACGGATCAGGCCAGGGCCGACGCTGGCGATCCGGTGGGTCAGCGCGGTGGGCCGCACTTCGCCACGCACCGCGCCTCGACGCAGCACGTCCAGCACCATCGCGATGCCCGGGTCGGTGAACCGGCTGCGGACCACGTTCATCAGCTCGGGGTCCCGCACGGATTCCACCATCAGGCCCCGGGCGGCTTCGCCGTCCGCGCCGTTCAGCAGGTCGGCGACGGCGCGCAGGTAACCGAGCAGGTCCTCGCGGACGTTGCCGGTGTCCGGCGGCTCGATGTGGTGCGGGCGGGCGTGGTGCATGGCGTCCACGACCAGTTCGGCCCGGTTGGACCAGCGGCGATACAGCGAACCCTTGCTCGCCTTCGCCCGGCCGGCCACCCGCTCCATGGTGAGCTCGGCGTAGCCGACCTCGGCGAGCTCGGCCAGCGTGGCGTCGAAGATTGCCGCGGTGAGCGCGTCGCCCCGGCGCCGTGGCCCCCGGCGGTGGTCGGCGATCGAGTCCTCGTCAGCGCACGCGTCGACCAGCTCGTCGCCGTCGGCCTCGTTCGCCATGGAGAGCATCCCTGTTGAGCCCCCGGCTGGGGTCGCCACGTCGCTTCTGGAGCGCATGACCGTACTTTACTTGAAAACTTGACGTCCTCTATGGATCGAGGGCTGCTGAACTCGTTCGAGTTCTCATACCGCAGGCGCGGAGACTAGCCCATCGGCGGCATACGCGGTACGCAACTCGGTCTTGAGTACCTTGCCGCTGGCGTTCCTCGGCAGCGCCGTCACCAGGGCAATCGCCCTCGGGCACTTGTAGCCGGCCAGGTACGCGCGGCTGTACAGCTCGATCTCTCCCTCGGTCGGCGGGTTGTCAGGATCCGCCGGGGCGAGCACGGCTAGCGGAGTTTCACCCCAATGTGCGTGAGGGACGCCGATCAGGGCGACCTCGGCGACCTTCGGATGCCCGGCCAGGACATCCTCCACCTCCGCGCAGTAGATGTTCTCACCACCGGAGATGATCATGTCCTTCTTCCGGTCCACCACGTAGTAGTAGCCGTCCTCGTCCTCTCGGACCAGGTCGCCGGAGTGGAACCAGCCGCCGGCGAATGCCTCGGCGGTCGCGTCAGGGCGGTTCCAGTACTCCTTCATCACCATCGGGCTCCGATAGACGATCTCGCCCACCTGGCCCCTGGGCACGTCGTCCATCTCGTCGTCGACCACCCGCACCTCGACGTTGAGCATCGGGGTGCCCACCGAGCCGATTTTGCGGACCGAGTCCTCGCCGCGCAGGTAGCAGGTGACCGGGCTGCACTCGGTCTGCCCGAAGGCGGTGAGCACCTCGGCCTGGGGGAAGGTCTCGATCATCGTCTGGAGCAGTGTGGTGGAGGCCGGCGCGGCGCCCCAGGAGATCCGTAGCAGCGCGCTGAGGTCGTAGTCGGCGATGTTCGGGACCGCGCAGATCGCCTGCCACTGGGACGGGACGAAGAAACAGGTGGTGACCCGCTCTTCGGCGAGCAGCGCGACGGTCGCCTGGGCGTCGAAGCCGCCCGAGCGCATGACGACGAACCGGCCGCCGGGCAGCAGGTTCATCAGGTAGCCGGAGAGCCCGGCGATGTGGAACAGCGGCGCCCCGGACAGCGACACCCGGTCCGCGTTGGGCACGCCCAGGTGCACGCTGCTGCTGAAGGCGTGCAGCATCAGGTTGTAGTGGGTGAGCACGGCGCCCTTGGGTCGACCGGTGGTGCCCGAGGTGTACATGATGAACGCCGGATCCTGCTCGTCGACCGGCTGCTCGACCGGCTCGGCGCTGGCTTGGCGGATCGCGTCCTCAAAGTCTCCGCCGAGGTCCGGGTCGGCGCCGCTGACCAGGCCGCCGATCACCAGGCAGTGTCGCAGCTGTGGGGCGTGCTCCCTGGCGCCGGCCAGTAGCGCGGCATGCGCGGCGTCCGCCACGGCCGCGACCGCGCCGCTGTCCGCCAGCTGGTAGCCGATCTCGGCGGCCACCAGCCGGAAGTTGAGCGGAACGCAGATCGCGCCGAGCCGCACCGAGGCCAGGTAGGACTCGATCACCTCGATGGAGTTGAGGCCGAGCACCGCCATCCGGTCGCCGGCCTGGACGCCGAGCGCGCGCAGCGCGTTGGCCAGGCGGGTCACCCGCTCATCGAGTTCGGTATAGGTGCGGGCGGCCTCGTCGAAGCGCAGCGCGGTGACTTCGGGGATCTTGCGCGCGTGCCGGGCGAGCTGATCACTTGCGGTCATCCCGCGCGCGGCGGCGAGTGCGGGGTGTGCGGCGGCCATGGTGGTCATCGTGCTGTGCCGTAGCGGCCACGGTCAACGCCACCTGGCTGAGGGAGTACCCAGCGGCCGGGGACCTCGGCGGCGGACGACGCTGGCTGTCGTCGCTGCCCCCGGCGCTGGATTTGGGCGTTTGAATCGGCGCTGATACTCCTGGTTTCAGGCCGGTGTGCCGCAACCGCAGTTGGTGGTGCAGCTGTCGGTGCCCCGCAGTGCCATCATCCGCTCATTCCTCCCTGTGTGTGGACAACACCGACCGTAGGTAGCCCGCACCCCAGGCCTCAAGGGCGACCACCCACTCCGTGCCGGCCTTAGCTCGGACGCCGTGCCGCCGTCGCTCACCGTCACCGTCCCTCGGCAATCAGGTGTGACCAGTTGCCAGCGGCCGGGTCAGAAGAAGGCGTCCAGGGCGAGCTTGACGGCAAGACCGAGCCCGGCCAGCCCGATGCCGATCCGCAGCAGGTTTGCCGGCAGCCGGCGGACCACCGGCGGGCCGAACCAGGAGCCGAGCAGCAACCCGATGGTGAGTGGCACCGAGACCGCCAGCACGCCGACCAGCCCGCCGGGCCGCGGCCGGTGCGGCCCCTCGGCGTGTCGCTCGCCCATCGCGACCGGCGCCCGGCGGCCCAGCAACATCAGTACCGACGCCGCGGCGACCAGGAAAGGCACGATCCGGGCGAAGAGTCCGGAAGGCGTGACCAGGAGCAGGCTGGCACCGGCCGCGCCGCCGGCCGCGCAGATCAGCCCGAGCCGGCGGGCGATGCCGGCCTGTCCGACCAGGTCGGGCCGCGAGCTGGTGATCGTGCTCAGGCTGCCGACCGCGAGCGAGACGGTGTTCGTCACGTTCGCCGCGGTGGCCGGTAGCCCGGCGGCGAGCAGCGCGGGGTAGGAGAACAGCGAGGCCAACCCGGCGATCGACCCGGTCAGCCCGGCCGCGATGCCCGCGCCGGCCAGCAGCGCGAACATGCCTGGCGTCACCGGTTCAGACTGACATCGCCGCCGACGGCGCTGGTAGCGCGGAGCGCCGGTGCGGGACATCTCACGTCCGTGGATCTCCGATGGCACCCGCGGCGCTACCCTCCGCCCAGCGACGACGGGCGGGAAATACCGGATGGCGAGGGCGAATCGATCGGCCTACCTGGAGTGCGCGCTGGACGTGCTGGCCGAGGCGGGCAGCGAGGGGCTCACCATCGCGGAGCTCTGCTGCCGGCTGGGCGTCACCAAGGGGTCGTTCTACCACCACTTCTCCGGGATGCCCGAGTTCGTCACCGCGCTACTGGAGTTCTGGGAGGACCAGCGCAGCCAGCGGCTCATCGCCGCGTCCGAGGCTGAGTCGGACCCGGAGGCCCGATTTGCGCTGCTGATGGACGTCGCGATGGGCTTGCCGCACGAGGCGGAGGCGGCGCTGCGCGCATGGGGGCGCAGCAACGCCGAGGTCCGAGCGGTGGTGGAGCGGGTGGACGAGGCGCGGGAACAGCACCTCGCCGATTCGATGCGGCTGATCGGGCTTCCCGAGGACCGCGCCAGGGTGCGCGCACGCATGGCGATGGCCGTGCTGGTCGGCACCCAGCAGCGGGAGAACCCGGTGAACATCGACGGGCTGCGGGCCATGCTGGAGGAGCTCAACGCCGACGTGCCGGTCAACGAAGCCACCTACCGGCCAACCATACCGTGAGGTATGTTTCCTCTGGCATCGTGGCCAGGCGAACGGAGCTGAACATGACCATGTCGGTCGAGCAGGCCGGGTTGACCGTCGTCGACCCCTCCGCGTACGCGCAGGAGCACCGGTTGCACGAGGCGTGCGCGCTGCTGCGCCGGGAGTCGCCGGTGCACTGGGTGGACGCACGCCCCGACTTCAATCCGTTCTGGGTGATCACCCGACGGGCGGACATCCTGGAGATCGAGAAAAACCACCAGGTGTTCCGCAACCACCCGCGCCCGGTGCTGCTGCCCGCCGAGGAGGACGCCCGGCAGGCCGAGCAGGGCCAGATTCTGCGGACCCTGATCCATATCGACGACCCGGATCACAAGGCATTGCGCCCGATCGCGGCGGACTGGTTCCGGCCCAAGACGCTGCGCACCATGCAGCAGAGCGTCAACCAGCTGGCTCGCCGGTACGTGGACCTGATGGCCGAGCGCGGCGGAGAGTGCGACTTCGTCAGCGACGTGGCGGTGCACTACCCGCTGCAGGTGATCCTGTCGCTGCTGGGCCTGCCGGAGAGCGACTTCGAGCGGATGCTGCAGCTCACCCAGGAGATCTTCGGCGGGTCGGACCCGGAGCGGCGCCGGGGCGAGACGCCCGAGGAGCAGCTCGCCGTCGTGCTGGACTTCTTCGCCTACTTCCAGGCGCTGATCAACGACCGCCGGGAGAAGCCCACCGAGGATCTGGCCTCGGCGATCGCCAACGCGCGCATCGACGGGGAGTACCTGTCCGACCTGGACGCGGCCTCCTACTTCGTCATCATCGCCACTGCCGGGCACGACACCACCAGCTCGACCATCGCCGGAGGCATGCACGCGCTGATCGAGCACCCCGACCAGCTGGCCGCGGTCAAGGCCGACCCGAGCCTGCTGCCCGGCGCGGTCGAGGAGATCATCCGCTGGGTCACCCCGGTCAAGGAGTTCATGCGCACCGCCGCACGCGACTACGAGATCGGCGGGGTCACCGTCAAGCAGGGCGAGCAGGTGCTGCTGATGTACCCGTCGGGCAACCGCGACGAAGCCGAGTTCGACCGGCCGATGGACTTCGACGTGACCCGCAAGCCCAACCGGCACGTCGCGTTCGGTGCCGGGGTGCACTTCTGCCTGGGCGCCCAGCTGGCCCGGATGGAGACCCAGGCCATCTTCGCTGAGCTGCTGCCCCGGCTGGACCACATCGAGCTGGCCGGCCCGGTCGAGGGGGTGCTGAGCACCTTCGTCAGCGGGCTCAAGCAGCTGCCCATCCGGTATCGGATCACCGACCCGGTGAGCGCCTGAACCTCGTTCGGGGATTCAGAGCTGATCCCGCAGCACCCGCTTGAGCAGCTTGCCGGAGGCGTTCCTGGGTAGCTCGTCCACCAGCTGGACGCGCTTGGGGACCTTGAAACCGGCCAGCCGGGCCTTGGTGTGCGCGATCAGCTCGTCCGGGCTGGCTGTGTCCCCGTCGCCGTTCTTCAGCACGACGAAGGCGGTGATCGCCTCGATCCAACGCTCGTCCGGGGTGCCGATCACCGCCGCCTCGGCCACCGCCGGGTGGGTGTAGAGCGCGTCCTCCACCTCTCGGGAGGCCACCAGCACCCCGCCGGTGTTGATCACGTCCTTGATCCGGTCCACCACGGTGATGTAGCCCTGCTCGTCGGCCCGCACCAGGTCGCCGGAGTGGAACCAGCCGCCGGCGAACGCCTCCTCGGTCTCCTCCGGTTTGTCCCAGTAGCCCTCGCAGAGCTGCGGGGAGCGGTACACCACCTCGCCGAGCTCGCCGGCCGGCACGTCGTTGCCCTCGCCGTCCACCACCCGCAGCTCGACGAACAGCACGGCCCGCCCGCAGGAGGCCAGGCGTTCGGCGTGCTCCTCGGGGGCCAGCACGGTGGCCAGTGGGCCGATCTCGGACTGGCCGAACAAGTTGTAGAAGCCCAGCTCGGGCAGCGCCTTCTGGAGCCGTTCCAGCACCGGCTGGGGCATGATCGAAGCCCCGTAGAACGCCTTGCGCAGCGACGACAGGTCACGGGTGGCGAAGTCCGGATGGTTGGACAACGGGACCCAGACGGTGGGCGCCAGGAACAGCGCGCCGATCCCGTCCGCCTCGATCCGGCGCAGGATCTCCGGCACGTCCGGGGATTCCATCACGTGGTTGGTGGCGCCCACCGCGAGGTAGGGCAACATCATCACGTGCATGCCGGCCGAGTGGTACAGCGGCATCGGATGCAGCGGCTCGTCGTCCGCGTGGCAGTCCATCGCCACGATGCAGGAGACGTACTCGTGCACCAGCGCCCGGTGGGTCATCATCGCGCCCTTGGGCCGGCTGGTGGTGCCTGACGTGTACAGCAGCTGCACCAGGTCGGACTCGGCGAGCTGGACGTCGAGGGTGGGCACCGGGCCGGAGCGGCTGAGGGCGAGCAGCGACGCCTCGTCGTCGCGCAGCGGGATCACCTGGGCCGGGGCGCTGGCCAGCTCGCTGACCCGGCCGGCGAGCGCGGGGTCGACCAGCACCGCGCCGCTGCCGGACTGCTCCAGCAGGTAGGCCAGCTCGTCGCCGGTGAGGTTGTAGTTGATCGGCACGTGCACCAGGCCGGCGCGAGCGCAGCCCAGGAAGCCGATGACGTAGGCGTCGGAGTTCTTTCCGTACGCGGCCACCCGGTCACCCTTGGCCATGCCGAGCTCCAGCAGCACGCCGGCGGCTCGGCTGACCGCGTCGTCCAGCTCCCGGTAGGTCCAGGTCCGGTCGTCGAAGCGCAGCGCGACCCGGTCTGGGCTGCGTCGCGCGGAGCGGGCCAGCACGTCGGCCACGGTGCTGGAGCGGATGGCCGTCATGGGCGTTCTCCTCGGTGCCGGCGGATGGCCGGCGATGTGGCGGCGCGGCCATGGTTTCGGCAATCGTGGCAGAACCTTCGGCCGTCGAGGGCGACCGCGACCCCTGCCACCCCCTCGGTACGGCGTTTCGCCGGGTCGAGGGCAACGGGCCCAGCCGATCGGCGCTACCGTCGTGCCATGTCCTCACCGCCACCGTCCGGCGCCGACCGGCCCGGATCGGGCTGGAACCCGGAGCCGTGGCCCGGCTCGGCGAACTCGCGCCGGGACAAGGTGCCGCAGGCCGGTCCGCTGAGCGACCCACTAGTACCGCCGGACCTGCGCGGATGGTTCGAGCGGGTGATCGGGGTGGTGCGTCGCAGCCTGATCCCGCTGCTGATCATCCAGCTGGGCGTCGCGGTGATCAGCGCGGTGGTGTCCTTCGCGCTGAGTCCGGCGCTGGCGGCCGGCCCCGACCCGAGCGGCTTCGACAGCTTGCTTGCTCTGCTCGGGGTGATGATCGCGGTCGCGGTCGGGGTGTTCGCCCAGGGCGCGTCGGTCTATATCTCCATCCGGGACGCCGCCGGCCACCAGGCGAGCGCCGAGGAGGCCATGCATTTCGCCGCCGGCCGCGCACCCGCGCTGATCGGGTGGGGGTTGGCCGCCGGAGTGCTGACGGTGTTCGGCTTCCTGATGCTGATCGTGCCCGGGTTGTACCTGGCCATCGTCTTCGGCGCCGCCCTGGCTGGCGTGGTCACCGTCGAGCGCGCCGGGATCGCCCGCTGCTTCGAGCTGGTCAACGCCCGGTTCTGGCCCACCGTCGCGCGGATGGTGCTGGCCGTGGCGGTCGGCATCTGTTACACGCTCATCGCCGGCTTCATGGTGGGTGCGCTGAGCACACCGGACTCGTTCAACGAGGCGTTGCTGCGGGCCCTGGTGGAGATCCCGCTCGGCATGGCCGCCGTCGGGGTCGCCGTGGTCACCTACGCCGAGCTGCGTTTCCACGAGCGGGGTGAGGTGTTCACCTCCACGCTCGCCGCCGAACTGGTTCGCTAGTGTCTCGTGTCCGAATCTTCGCGCCGGCTTGGGCGCTGCCGTGAGGGTTCTAGCCCGGGCAGGTGACCCCCGGCGGGGGAGCGGTGACGGCGCCGACCTACCATCGTCGGGCCGGGGCGCTCCCCACATGCCGCGCGGTTCCCAACGAACGCGTGGCACCAATGCACTCGGCGGCCGTCAGTCCCCGGTAACCGGCTCGGCCGCCGCCGCGGCGCAGAGCGAGGTCGACAGCCGATGCCAAAGGCGACATCCCAGTCAGCCGAGGTGAGCGGGACTCCCGAGGACGAGGCTGAGGTGGATAAGCCCGCCGTGGTCACCGAGCCCGCCGAGACAGCCGAGCCGCCCGAGCCGGTGGCGGTGGCCGAGCCCGTGGCGGCCGAGCCGCCCGAGCCGGTGGCGCTCGACGAGCCGGCGGCTACCGCCGAGGAGTCGGAACCTGAGCTGCCGGTGGTGGACGAGGCGGGCGCCAGCGCGGCGCTGGCGGTGCCGGGCGCTCGGCGGCGCCCCTCACGGCGGACGCTGGTGCTCGCCGGCTTGTCCGTGCTCCTGCTCGCGCTCTGGGCGACCGGCGGCTGGCTGTACGTGCACAACCGGGGCACCAGCGAGCTGGACGCCCAACGCGCGCAGGCACTGGCCACCGCGCAGAAGGTGGCCGCCGACCTCACCTCGATCGGCGCGGACAACGCCCAGACGCAGATCCAGAGCCTGACCCAGGAGTCGACCGGGGGGTTCCGGGAACAGATCAGCACCTACGCGGCCGCGCTGCAGGCGATCCTGCAACAGGCCCACGCCGGCTCCCGGGGCACGGTCAGCGCCGCCGGGATCGAGCGGATCGATGCGAACACGGCGTCCGCGCTGGTCACGGTGAGCGCGACGGTGTCGAACAGCAAACTGCCCAACGCCCAGCCGGTGAGCTACCGGATGGGCGTGCAGCTGCAGCGAGAGGGCGACCGCTGGTTGGCCTCCGACGTGAACTTCGTCCCGTGAGCGCCCGAAACAGCGCGACGGCGACGAGAAGGAGGCGGCGATGAGCGCGACCACGGACACCACGGCTGAGAAGGCCACGGCGGAGAAGGCCACGGCGGAGAAGACGGCGGCCGAGGAGACGGACACCGCCACGCCGGAGACCGCGACAGCGGAAGGCCCGGAAACGGACACCGCGACGGCGGAGACCGCGACGGCTGACACCGCGACGGCGGAGACCGCGACGGCGGAGACCGCGACGGCGGAGACCGCGACGGCGGAGACCGCGGAGACGACCGACGCGGTCGAGCCGAGCTCGACGACCGATGCGGTTGAGCCGAGCTCGACGACCGAGACCGCCCCGGCCGGCTCACCAGCCAGGCGGCTGCTCCCGATCGTGCTCGCCGCGCTGCTGGTGGCCTCGGCGGTGGCGGTCGCGCTGCTGGGTTGGGGGGCGTACAGCGAGTCCCGGGCCCAGCGGACGCAGGACGCCGCGCTGGCCGCCGCCCGGGACAACACCACCCAGGTGCTCAGCTACAACTCGACGACGCTGGACGCCGACCTGGCCCGCTCCCGTGGGTTGATCTCCGGCGGTTTCGCGGCCAAGTTCGAGGAGCTGGCCAGCACCGTGATCGTGCCCGCCGTGCGCCAGCAGAGCCTGTCGACCAAGGCCACGGTGGTGCGGGCGGCGGTCATCGACGCGCAACCCGACCAGGTTCGCGCCCTGCTGTTTGTGAACCAGACCACAACGGTGGGCGGGCAACCCGCACCGCACAACGCCACCAACCAGGTCCGCGTCACCATGACCTGGACAAACGGGAAGTGGCTGATCTCCGACATGCAGCCGCTCTGAGGGCGAGTTCGGAGTGCTGTGCACCCCGGGGCGGGGATAGAGTCCGCTTATGCGCGGATCAATTCTGGGTACCGAGGTTCGCCGGGTCGAAGACCCTGAGCTGATCCGCGGTGAGGGAAGCTACGTAGACAATCTGGACATCCCGGGTGCCCTGCACCTGTCGTTCGTGCGCTCGCCGATCGCGCACGCTCGAATCGAGAGCATCGACACCTCCGAGGCCGAGACAGCGCCCGGGGTGCGCGCGGTCTACACCGCCGAGTCGCTGAGCCTGGCGCCGCAGGTGGGCGGGATCCCGCTCAACCCGGCGTGTGCCCGCCCGCCGCTGGCCGTGGGCAAGGTGCGGTTCGTGGGCGACGTGGTCGCCGTGGTGATCGCGGACACCAAGGCGAACGCTCAGGACGCCACCGAGCTCGTCGTGGTCGACTACGACCCGCTGGACGCCGTGGTGGACATGGAAGCGGCGCTGGAGCCCGGCGCGGCGCTGCAGTTCGAGGAGCTGGGGTCGAACATCGCGGCCGCCGAACGGGAGCCGGACGGCGAGGATCCGCTGGCGGGCGCGGACGTGGTGGTCCGGCTGACCATGCGCAACCAGCGGCTGGCCGCAATGCCGATGGAAGCGAACGCGATGGTGGCGGTGCCGGGTGGTGTCGACGGCGCCGACCACGACGCGACCGTGTACGTGTCCACCCAGGCGGCCCACATGTTCCACATGGGTGTCGCCGAAGCGGCGGGCCTGGCCCCGGACCGGCTGCGGGTGATCGCGCCGCACGTCGGCGGCGGGTTCGGCGCCAAGATCGGTGCCCAGACCGAGCACCTCGTAGTGCTGGCCGCCGCGCTCAAGCTGGGCCGCCCGGTCAAGTGGATCGAGACGCGCTCGGAGAACGCGCTGTCCATGTACCAGGGCCGCGGCCAGCAGGAGTGGGCCGAGCTGGGGCTGCGCAACGACGGCACGATCGTCGGCCTGCGCCTGCACGTGATCGCCGACTGCGGTGCCTACGCCGGGTTCAACGGCTTCCTCGGCATTGTGTTCACCCGTCTCATGGCGGCCGGCGTGTACCGGGTCCCCAAGATCAGTTACACGGTCGCGGCGGCGCTGACCAACACGACCCCGATGGGGGCGTTCCGTGGTGCCGGCCGCCCGGAGGCCGCCTCGCTGATCGAGCGGATCATGGACCTGGCCGCCGTCCAGCTGGACATCGACCCGGTCGAGCTGCGCCGGCGCAACTTCATCCAGCCCGACGAGTTCCCCTACACCACGGTGGTCGGCGCGAACTACGACATCGGCGACTACGACCTCCCGCTGCGCAAGGCCCTCGAGCTGTCCGACTACGAGGGGCTGCGCAAGGAGCAGGCGCGCCGGCGGGCCAGCGGCGAGGCCAAGCAGCTGGGCATCGGGGTGTCCGCCTACGTCGAGGTCACCGGCGGCGGGAACTTCACCGAGTACTCCTCGGTGGAGGTGCACCCGGACGGCACCGCGACGGTCAAGGTCGGTACCTCCTCCCACGGCCAGGGGCATGCCACCTCGTTCAGCATGATCGTGTCCGACAAGCTCGGCATCCCGATGGAGAACATCACCTTCGTGCAGGCGGACACCGCCACGGTGCCCCGCGGCGGCGGCACCATGGGGTCGCGCTCACTGCAGATGGGTGGCAACGCGGTGAACCGGGCCACCGAGGTGGTGCTCCAGTCGGCCCGTGAGCTGGCCGCCGAGCTGCTCGAGGCCAACGTGGAGGACATCGAGGTCACCGACGAGGGCGAGCTGGGCGTGGCTGGTGTGCCCGGCCAGCGGGTGTCCTGGCCGCAACTCTCCCAGGCCGCCGCGGACCGGGGCACACCGCTGGCCATCGAGCTGGACTGGGAGCAGGAGGGCGGCTCCACCTTCCCGTTCGGCGCGCACGTCAGCGTGGTGGAGGTGGACACCGACACCGGGTACGTCACCCCGATCAAGCACTACGCGGTGGACGACTGCGGCCGGATCCTCAACCCGATGATCGTGGCCGGCCAGCAGCACGGTGGGCTGGCGCAGGGCATGTCCCAGGCGCTGTGGGAGCACTTCGTCTACGACCAGGACGGCAACCCGCTGACCGCCTCGCTGACCGACTACACCATTCCGACCGCGGTCGAGATGCCGTGGTTCGACGTGTCCAACACCGAGACCCCCACCCCGCTCAACCCGCTCGGCGCCAAGGGCATCGGCGAGTCGGCCACCATCGGTTCCACCCCGGCGGTGCAGAACGCGGTGGTGGATGCGGTGAGCCACCTCGGCATCCGGCACATCGAGCTGCCCTGCACCCCGCAGGCGGTCTGGCGGGCCATCTCCGAGGCCAAGGCCGGCACGCTGGCCGAGCCATGGCGGGAGCCGCCGGCGGTGTTCAGCACGCTGCCGGAGCGGCAGGAGCCGGACCCGAGCGCGGGGGAGCCGGTCGGCGCCTGAGCCGAGGGGCTATACACGCGTCGTCCTGATCGGGGCCCGCCTCAGCGCGGGCCCCGCCGGGACCGGCGTCGGGATCACGCGGCGCGTTTGAGGTTGCCCGCCGCCGGTCGGTGCAGCCGGGTCACGGTGACCTCGACGTCGGGCAGCCCGGCGGAGTCAAAGTCGCGGCGCAGCTGGTCCGCGACGTCGGTCGCGTCGATGCCGTTGTAGGGACCGTGCGCGTCAGCTTCGTGCGTCTGGGGGTCCAGCACCAGCACGATGTAGCCGTCGCAGGCGTCCAGTTCGACAATCTTGTCGATCATTGACGCGGTCAGGGGACTATAGAGCGGATCCATTCGGTGATCACCTCCAACCATGTGTCGGACCCGGGGCGCGAGACGTTATCGAGCATGCTCGTGTGGGTGGTGGGAGTCTCGTGGTCAGCCCCGTTTGGGGGCACGGATTCAGCTCCCGGTGGTGTGCCGGGGCGTCTGCTTCGCTCGACCGGGGCATGGCAAATGGATCGAAATCCTCGCCTGGATGCCGTTTGATTCGGTGAGGGGCGCGGCCCGCTTCGGTGTTGGCCGGTGGTGGCCTCGGTTCCTGGTGCGCGGGAGGGGGCTTCGCGGTGGCTGTGCCTGGTTCGGTCCCGGCCGGCGAGCTCCGGCGCGGCTGGCCGGGTAGCTCGGCGGCCCGGATCGACGCTGAGGCCAAGGCGCGCGGCGAGCACCGCTACCCGTCGGACTACCAGCCGGACGGGGCGTTGTGGGTGCGCCCGGTGCGAGCCCCGCTGGTGCACGCGGAGATCGTCGAGGTGGACGTGGCCGCGGCACTCGCGGTGCCCGGTGTGGTGGGGGTGTTCACCGCGGCCGACGTGCCGGGGCTCAATGGGTTCGGCCTGATCACCCCGGACCAGCCGGTGCTGTGTGACCGGGTCGTCCGCTGCGCCGGAGACATGGTGGCGGTGGTGGCCGCCGAGTCGCGGTGGGCGGCCCAGCTGGCCAGCCGGCTGGTCAGCGTCTCCGCGCGGGCGTTGCCGCTGGTCACCGACCCTCGGCTGGCCCTGTTGCCGGACGCGCCGAAGCTGCACCCGTCCGGAAACCTGTGCGCCGAGCTGCTCCTCGGACACGGCGACGTCTCGGTGGGGTTCGCCGAGGCCGACGTGGTGGTGGAGTACAGCTACCGCACCGGCCACCAGGAGCACGCGTTCCTGGAGACCGAGGCGGGCGTGTCCTACCTGGCCGACGACGGCCGGCTGACCGTGTGCGCCGGCGGCCAGAACCCGTTCAGCGACCGGGGGCAGATCTGCGCCGCGCTGGACCTGCCGGAATCCGCGGTGCGGGTGCTCAACCCGATGATGGGCGGCGCGTTCGGCGGCAAAGAGGACATCAGCGTGCAGATCGTGCTCGCGCTGGTCACCCACCTGACCGGGCGGCCGGCGCGGCTGACCCTGGAGCGCGCCGAGTCGCTCGCGTTCGGGGTGAAGCGGCACCCGTTCCAGGTGCGCTACCGGGTGGGCGCGACCGGGGACGGCGAGTTCACCGCGCTGGACGCCGCGCTGATCGCGGACACCGGCGCGTATCTGACGCTCGGCCCCGGCGTGTTGGGGTTGGCGGCCGAGCACACCGGCGGCCCGTACGCCTACCGGCACGCCAGGATCACCGGGCAGGCGGTGTACACCAACAACGGCAACAGCAGCGCGTTCCGAGGGTTCGGCAACCCGCAGGTCACCACCGGGATCGAGCAGGTGATCGAGATGATCGCCGACCGGCTCGGGATGGATCCGCTGAAGCTGCGCGGGCGCAATGCGCTGCGGCCCGGGCAACGTGCCGCCGCCGGGTTCCCGGTCCGCTACGGCGTGGAGCTGCCCGGGGTGTTGGACTCAGCCGGCGCCGGCGGCCTGCTCGCCGAGGGAGACGCGTGGAAGGCGGTTGCGGCGGCGTGGAAGCGGCGCGGCATCGGGGTGGCCTGCGCCTGGCAGGGCTTCGGCCTCGGCGCCGGGGTGGAGTCCGGTGCCGAGGTGTGGGCGCGGCGGTCCGCCGAGGGCGGCTGGCGGATCACGGTGAGCTGTCCCGACCTGGGCGAGGGCAACCTCACCGCGTTCGCCCAGATCGCGGCGAGCGCGCTGGGCTGCGATGTCGACCAGGTCGAGGTGGTGGCCGGGGACACCGACGGGCCTGACTCGGACGCTTCGAACGCCTCCCGGACGGTGTTCGTGGTGGGCAACGCGGTGGCCCAGGCCTGTGCCCTGCTGCGCGAGCGAACCGAGCAGGGGCCGGTGACGGTGGTGCACCACTACCGCCCGGAGCTGCCCGAAGCGCACCAGGTCGGCATGCCGCACGTCAGCTACACACCCTCGGTCATGGTGGTCGGGGTGGAGGTCGACGTGCTCACCGGTGAGGTCGACGTGCCGCGGCTGGAACATCACCTCGATGCTGGCCAGGTGATCAACCCGGCCGGGGTGCGGGCCCAGTCCGAGGGGGCCATCGCCCAGGGTCTCGGGTTCGCCCTGCTGGAGGACATCGAGATGGTGGACGGCCGGGTGCGCAACGACCGGTCCGCCAGCTACCTCATTCCCGGGGTGGCCGACCTGCCGGCGGACTTGCGGAC
>DASWST010000036.1:0-4434 GCA_036402515.1 Pseudonocardia sp. | reverse complement strand
GCATGCTCGCCGGCGGATTCCAGGATGTGCGGATCGTCGAATCAGACCGAGGTGTCGGGGTCCGGGCCGGCCGCCCGTAGGCCGCTGTGTTCTTAGTTTCCGCGGCACTAGTACCGCGGGTACAGGTAGGTCTTGCCGTGGGTCTTGCGGCAGTCGTAGTCCTCCCACCGCCCGCTGACCATCCCCTTGTTGCCCACGTGCAGGCAGGTGGACAAGTACTCGTAGGGGCCGAGCCGCGTCGGCTTGCTGGGCGCGATTTCGGCCGCACTGGCCGTTCCGGTGACGAATGCCGCGGCAATAACCAGGGCGGCCACTGTGCCGATCTTTCGCCCCACCCGCCGACTGCCAGAAACAGTTGCGGCGTCTGATCGCTCGGTGTTGGTCATGAGGTTCCCCCTCGCTCAGCCGGCGTCACTTTCGGCCGGTCATCTGCCCTCATTGCGGGCCCGCTCAGGTTGGCAGCCCGGGCAGATCGCGAACGATGGTGGAAACCCCGACTCGGGATACAAAGCCCCATCAACAAGCTAGGGCCGGCCCCCGGCCGTGTGCGTTTTCGTGGTAACTCTCGCGGGACAGCTCGATGCCACCGAAGTGGCTCACTCCTCAGAGGACCAGCTGATCCAGCTCCGGCATCAGGACCACGCAATCCCGCTCGCTCGAGTGCACAGCCACCGCGATGCTGAGTGGTGCGGTGACGCTCCGATTGGCCAGCAGCCGAGGCACACCGGGCGCGAGGAGCACAACATCGCCGGCGGAAACCAGGTCGTGCTGGCCGAGCCGGTCACCGGACCACAGCTCGCACTCGCCCTGGAGCACGTATATCGCCGACTCGTGGTGCTCGCAGCGGCGGGCGCGGTCACGCTTGCCCGGTGGGAACACCACGGTATGCACCTGCTGGGCGGATTCGGAGCCGGTCAGTGGAGCGGCCGCCGTCCGCGCGGCCGCGCGGACGATCCGACGACCCCAGGCCGTCTCCGTCATTGATCCTCCCTGTGGCTCGGCGAGGCCGCCACGCCGGACCGGGGCGGGATCTCACGCATCCGAATAGCACACCGCATCGGCGTTGACGCAACGTAAACCGTCCTCAAGCATGCGACCCGCGCGGGCCAGATGCAGGTCAGGACCCGTTTGTCGGCGGGACCGATTCCTTTTGGCGTGCCCGCGCGTCTACCTCTTGTGCGCGGATGTGCGGCTTGGTTCTGGGAGGTCGGGATGTTGGACACGGGAAACGCGGTGCCGGACAGCGGAGAGTTCATCCACCGCACCGAGATGTTCCGGCGCGAGCTGCTGGCCCACTGCTACCGCATGCTCGGGTCGGTTGACGAGGCGGAGGACCTCGTGCAGGAGACCTACCTGCGGGCATGGCGTTCGTTCGGAGCGTTCGAGGGCCGCTCGTCGGTCCGCACCTGGCTCTACCAGATCGCCACCAACGCCTGCCTGACCGCCCTGCGGCACAGCGGCCGGCGGATGCTGCCCTCCGGCCTCGGCGCCCCCGGCGACGACCCGTACGCCCCGATCACCGCGGCTGGGCCCGAAGTCAGCTGGCTCCAACCGGTCCCGGACGCGTGGGTGGCTGTGGAGTCCGACGATCCGGCGGTCATCGCCGCCTCCCGCGAGGGCCTGCGGCTCGCCCTGATCGCCAGCCTGCAGTACCTGCCGCCCCGGCAACGGGCGGTGCTGATCCTGCGCGAGGTGTTGGCTTTCCCGGCCGCCGAGGTCGCCGAGCTGCTAGGCACCTCGATCGCGGCGGTGAAGAGCTCGCTGCAGCGCGCCCGCGCCCGCCTCGAGCAGCTGGCCCCGGCGGCCGACCAGGTAGCCGAGCCCTCCGAACCGACGGTCCGAGCCCTGCTCGACCAATACATCGCGGCCTTCGAGAACGCCGACGCGGCCGCCATCACCCGGTTGCTCCGCGAGGACGCCACGCTGGAGATGACCACGGCGCGTACTTGGTTCGCCGGCCGACGGACGTGCGCGCCCTACATCGTGGCGCAGGCGCTGGGCCACCCAGGCGACTGGCGGATGTTGCCTACCAGCGCCAACGGTCAGCCCGCGGTGGCGGCCTACCTCCGGGACGGCGACGGCAGGTACCAGGCGTTCGGGATCAGCGTGCTCACGCTGTCCGAGGGCATCGCCCGGATCGTGGTGTTCGGTGAGCCCGAGCTGGTCACCACGTTCGGCTTCCCCAGGTCCGACCCGCCACGGCCGGGCGCCCCCATCGATCGCTGAGTGCTCGGCGCTCGGCGGCACCGATCGGCGGGTGCTCGTCGTGGGCGTCCCAGCCGAGCTCGGCCAGTGCCTTGTCACCCCGGTAGAACCCGGTTGTGCCCGGTAGCGGGGCCCGCGGTGGCACCTCGGGGTAGAAGCGGCGGGCCAGTTCCTCGGACGGCACCGCGCACATGGTGGTGGAGGCGACCACGTGGTAGACCGCGTGCCCCGGGGCCGTCCGGTGCAGGGCAAGCAGGCAGGCGGCCGCCGCGGCGTCGAACGAGGTCCAGCCCCACAGGTCGCGCCAGCGCGCCTCCGGGTCGCTCTCCGGCGCCTGGCCCGCCGCCCGGGCATCCTCGCGAAGGGCGTGGAACCGCAGCGCCGAGAACGGCACCTCGGGGCGCCGGCGGGCGAACGCCGAGGACTGTTGCTCACCGATCCACTTGGACAACCCGTAGGCGTCCTCGCAGTACGACGGGTGCTCCTCGTCCAGCGGGAAATAGTCGTAGCGCGGCCGGCGGCTGAAGATGCCACCGATCGCGTTGATGCTGGACGCGGTGCACACCGAGGCCAGGCTGTGTTCCTCGGCGGCCAGTAGCACGTTGTAGGTGGCCTCCACGTTCGTCCGGTGCACCTCCGGTTCGGGCGCGGCGTTCGGGCTGGTCAGCGCGCCCAGGTGGGCCACCGCGTCCGCCCCGGCCAGCGCCGCGCGCGCCTCGTCCAGCACGGTGAGATCCGCGCTACGCCAGCGCACGCCACCACTGTGCTGGCCCAGTGCGGCCGGCAGATCCACCGCGACCACCTCGTGCCCGGCGCGGCACGCCCGGTCGACAACCCACCGGCCGAGCTGACCGGCCGCCCCGGTCACCGCGATGCGCACGCCTCAGCTCCACAGCCGGTCGTGGCTGTTCTCCGCGTCCCAGTGCGTCGACTCGGCGAAGAACACCGGATCGCGCGGGTCCAGCTGGTGCCGGAACAGCTCCTCGTTGATGTCGCCGAAGCCGAGCCCGGGCGTCTCCGGCACCGCGATGTGCCCGTCCTGGATGAGCGGGCGCGGCAGGTCGGTGACCAGCTCGCTCCAGAACGGCACGTCGGCGGCGTGATGCTCCAGCGCGAGGAAGTTCTCCGTCGCCGAGGCCAGGTGCACGCAGGCCATGGTGGCGATCGGCGAGGCGGCCAGGTGCACGGCCATCGCCACGCCCCGCTCCTGGGCGTAGTCGCCGAGCCGCTTGGTCTCCGCGATGCCGCCTGAGGTCGCCGGGTCGGGGTGCACTACCCGGATGGCGCCGGCGTCCAGCAGCGGCTTGAACCCTTCGGTGAGGTAGATGTCCTCGCCGGTGCAGGTGGGCACGGCCACCGCCTCGGTCAGCTGCCGCCACTGGTCGGTGAACTGCCAGGGGATCAGGTCCTCGAGCCAGGCCAGGGTGAACGGCTCCAGCGCGCGGCCGATCCGGATGCACGAGTCCAGCGCGATGTGCCCGAAGTGGTCGGCGGCCAGGGCAACGTCGTAGCCGAGGATCGAACGCACCGTGTCCACATAGTTCGTCAGGTACTCGACCCCCTTCGCGGTGACCTGGATGCCGGCGAACGGGTGCATCGTGGTCTTGTTGTCCCTGGCCCCGGCCGGCGCGATGACCGTGCCCGGTACGTCGCAGAGCAGGTCAACCCCGACATCCATCTTGAGCATGGTGAAACCGCGCCGCTTGCGCTCGAGCAGCCGCCGGCCCATCTCCTCCGGGTCGGACACCGACGGGGTGTCGGCGTAGCAGCGGATGACGTCCCGGAACTGGCCGCCCAGCAGCGCGTACACCGGCACGCCGTAGGCCTTGCCGGCCAGGTCCATCAGCGCCATCTCCACCCCGGAGACCCCGCCGCCCTGCCGGGCGTGGAAGCCGAACTGCTTGATCTTGCGGAACAGCTTGTCCACATTGCACGGGTTCTCGCCGACCAGCCGGCTCTTCAGCATCAGCGCGTAGGTGGCGCTGGCCTGGTCGCGCACCTCGCCATAGCCGACCAGACCCTGATTGGTGTCGATGCGGATGATCGACGAGCGGAACGGCACCCCGTGCAGGTTCGCCACCCGCAGGTCGGTGATGCGCAGCGCGCTCGGCCGGGACCCGCCGCTGACGTACTCCTCGCTCACGACGGGCGTCTCGGTCCTGGTCATCGCGTGCGCTCCGCTCGCCACTGTTGGAAGTCGGTTTCGATGTCCTCGCTCCACCTCGGCAC
>DASWST010000035.1:0-24685 GCA_036402515.1 Pseudonocardia sp. | reverse complement strand
CCCGGCGGGCTGTCCGGTTTGCGCGGTCCCGGCCCGATTGGGCCCGGGCCGGGACCCGCGCCGATCACGCACACACGGGCCATCCTTGGGGGAGGGGGGAGGGCCCTCGTGAGCCCCGCGCGAGCTCACTGCTGCTCCACGATCTCGAGGCCGTTGCCGTCCTGGTCACGGAAGGCGAACATCGGCGGCACGCCCTCCCAGCGCAGCACCTCGCCGACGTCCACCGCGCGGGCGACGAGCTCGGTGTGCAGGGTGTCGGCGCTCGGGGTGGTCAGCCGGATGCCGGTTTCCACGCCGGCGGTGAGCCCGTCGTGCGCGAGCACCAGCGCGATGGTGGTGGCGGCGCCCGGGGGTGCCACCTCGATCCATCGCCGGCCCGGGCCGGCGGCTGCGTCCAGGCGCTTGTCGAAGCCGAGCGTGTCGACGTAGAAGGCCAGCGCGCGGTCCTGGTCGGCCACCGGCACACCCACCGTTCGCACGTCGCTGATGTCAGGGTTCGCGGCCATCTCGGGTTCCTTTCGGCGGAGTGGTCAGCTGTACATCAGAGAGCCGGGCGTGGTGAGCAACTCGCCTGTCTCCAGCCAGGTCTTCAAGCCGGACAGGATCATCGGCCAGCCGCCGTAGAGCTCGTCGTTGGCGCCTTCGCGCAGCTGGTCGTGGGTCACGATCAGCCGGCAGGAGTCGGCCACCGGCTGGATCTCCCAGGTGACCCGGGAGACGCCCTCGTCGCGGACCTCGTCGCTCCACAGCGCGGTCAGGGTGTGCACCAGGCGACGCGGCGGGTCGATCTCGAGGACCTCGCCCTCGCCGAGCGGACCGGCGGCATTGGGACTGCGCATCTCGATGCGCGCTCCGGGTGTCCAGTCGGATTTGACGCCGACCCCGAAGTTGTACTTGCGGCGGATCTCCGGGTCGGTGATCGCGGTCCACAGGCGTTCGGGGGTGGTGCGGATGTAGATCTCGAAGACCTTCTCCATGGTCTGCTCCAAACTCGTCTTGAGGTCGCTGAGCCCAGCGGCCCAGGGTTCGGCGTACTTGCTCACCCAGCGGTCGTGGACCAGCCGGATCGGCACCGCGTTGAGGAAATGCAACTTCTCCCGGCCTCGGCGCTTGACCACGACCAGGCCCGCCTCCTCGAGCAGCTTGAGGTGCTTGCTCACGCCGAAACGGGTCATCTCGAAGCGCCCCTCCAGCTGGCTGAGCGTCTGCCCGTCCTGGCGGAAGAGCTCGTCGAGCAAGCTCCTGCGCGTCGGGTCGGCCAGCGCCCGGAAAACCAGATCCACGCCATCCAAGATAGGTGACCAAAAGGTCACATGTCAACGATCGGGCGATCCCTGATTCCACTCAGGCGCGTGATCGTTATGCTGACCGCAAACGGTCAAACGAACAGGTGCATTGCGAGAGGTATCGGCATGCGAGAGCCGAGTGTCGACCGGCGCCAGCGGATCCTGGCGGCCGTGCAGTCGCGGGGCGCCGCGCGGGTCAGTGAGTTGGCCACCGAGCTCGAAGTCTCGGTGGTCACCGTGCGCCGGGATGTCGAGCAGCTGGCCAGGGCCGGGCGGCTGCGGCGCGGCCACGGCGTGGCCCGCTCGGTCGTCCCGGTGCAACAGGTCCCGGAGGCCGACGGGTCGCCGGCGCCGGGAGGCGCGGTCGCGATCGTCGTGCCGGAGCGGCATGCCTATCTGAACGAGGTGGTGCACGGGGCGCGCATCGCACTGGAAGAGGCCGGGATGCGGGTCGTCCTGCACATCGCGCCGCAGCGGACCGACCTGGCTCGTGCCGATCTTGAACGGATCCTCTCCGGTGCTGCGAGGGGATTGCTGATCGCGCCGCGCTGGCGCAGCTCGTCGATGGAGGACGCGGACCATGGCTGGCTGGCCGAGGCTGGCGTGCCGACGGTGCTGATGGAGCGGCGGCCGAGGGCGGGCTCCGCGCTGCACGTGATGGACTCGGTCTGCTCGGACCACTGGTACGGCGTGCATCTAGCGGTCGAGCACCTCGTTTCAATGGGTCATCGGCGGGTCGTGCTGGCCGCGCGGGACGACAGCCCCACCGCGCGGGCGGTGCGGTCGGCCTTCGCCGAGATCGCCGCGGCTCGGCCCGAAGTCGAGGACTGGAGCGTGGTGCTGAGCGCGCCGGATGCCGGCCCTGACCCGGACGATCCGCCGCTCCCGCCTCTCCAGCTGGCCGGCCTGCTGCGCGAGCGCGGGGCAACCGCCGCCCTTCTGCACGGTGATGTGGAAGCGCTGATGCTGGTGCAGCAGCTCGCCGAGCACGGGATGCGAGTGCCGGCGGACTGCTCGGTGGTGGCCTACAACGACGTGGTGGCGGCACTGGGCAGCCCCCCGCTGACTGCCGTGGCGCCGCCGAAGGCGGAGGTGGGCAGGGCGGCGGCGGAGCTGCTCATGCAGCGTTTGGCGACGGTTCGGCCACCGGGGGGCTGGCGCCCGTGCCGGGTCGAGCTGCTGCCGGAGCTGAAGATTCGGGGGTCTACCGCTCCGCTGAGCGTTTGACCGTTTTGAGCGATCTATTGACCTAGAATCGCCCAGCCGATCAGAATGTCAGCGTCCCGAATGCGAAGCGGGAGGCACTGATGCCTGGTCGACTGAGCCGCCGGTCCCTGCTCGCCGGGTGCCTCGCGGTCCCGCTGGCCGCCGCGGCGGGCGGCTGCTCCTCGGCCGGCGCTCGGGCATCGAGCGGCGCGGGCGGGCCGGTGAGGATCACCTTCTGGTCCGCGCTGCGCGGCAGCCAGCAGGTGGTCGACGCGTTCAACCGAACGCAGAACCGGATCCGGGTCGATTTCCAGCAGGTCCCCTCGGGCCTCCAGGGCGGTTACGCGAAGCTCAGCAACGCGGCGCGGGCGGGCAACGCGCCGGACGTGGCCACCATCGAGTATCCGCAGGTGCCCGGCTTCGCCGTAGACGGTGTGGCCAGGGACATCACCGGACTGCTGAGCGACCGGCTGCGCGGGCAGCTGCTGCCGAGTGCCTGGGGGCTCACCACCTTCGACGGCCGGGTCTTCACCGTGCCGCTGGACATCGAGCCGATGGTCATGCACTACCGGTCGGACCTGTTCGCCCAGTACGGGTTGACCGTCCCGCACACCTGGGACGAGTTCACCGCGCTGGCCCGCACCGTGCGCGAACGGGACCCGTCGAGGCGGCTGGTGGTGTTCCCCACGGACGGCCCCCATCACTTCGCCCCCTATTCATGGCAGGCCGGCGCCCAGTGGTTCGACCTGGGCGGCGGGGCGTGGAACGTCTCGATGTCCGACCCGCCGACCCGCAGGATCGCGGCGTACTGGCAGCGGCTGATCGACGAAGACCTGGTGTTCGCCAACGCGACGGACAGCAGGCAGTACGACGCGCAGATCGGGCAGGGGATCGTCCTGGCCCGGCTCACCGGGGCCTGGGACGCGGGCGCGCAGAAACAGGCGCGGCCTGGACAGGCTGGGCAGTGGGCGATCGCACCGCTTCCCCAATGGGATCCGGCGCACCCGGCCGTCGGCACCCAGGGCGGGTCCACCTTTGCGGTCACTCAGGACAGTACGCACCCGGAGGCCGCCATGGAGTTCATCGAATGGCAGGTCACCCACCCCGACGCACTGCGTGCCCGGCTCGCCAGCGGGGCCAGCAGCCAGTACCCGGCCGCGCCGGGGCTGGTGGCCGTCGGTGCCGCCGCTTTCGACCGGGCCTACTACTCCGGCCAGGACATCTACCGGCTGTTTCACGAGGAGGCCGACAAGATCCGCAACGGCTGGATCTGGGGTCCGAGGATGACCGCCACGTTCAAGGTCCTGCAGGACGGCTTCGCCCGCGCGGCCGCCGGCGAGGGCTCGCTGCTCGACGCCGTGCGTACCGCCCAGAGCGCCACGATGTCGGACCTGGAGGCACTGGGCCTGGCCACTGTTGAGCACAGCGGCTGACCGGTGAACCCACTTCGAAAGGCGGGTGACACGCGATGACCACAACCGCGCCCCCAGGGCCCGCGCCGCGCACCATGATCGCCGCCCCCACGACCAGCCGAGCAACCACTCGCCGACGTGAACACGCCGCCTGCGGGGTGCTGATGGCCCCGTTCTTCCTCCTGCTCGTGGCGGTGTTCCTGATCCCCGTCGGCACCGCCGTGTGGCTGAGCTTCTTCGGCGCGGACCAGCCGGGGCTCGGCTTCGGGCCGGAGCGCACGGTTTTCGTCGGCTGGCGCAGCTACGCCGTGGTCTTCACCGACCCGACCTTCCTCACCGGGCTGGGCGCGGTCCTCGCGTACTGCCTGCTCTACATCCCGCTGTTGGTGGTCGGGGCGCTCGCGCTGGCCCTGCTGTTCGACTCCGGCGCCGCGCGGTTGCGGTCGTGGGCGCAGCTGGGGTTGTTCCTGCCGCACGCGGTTCCCGGGATCATCGCGGCGATCATCTGGCTCTACCTGTACACGCCTGGGCTGAGCCCGGTCGTCGAGCTGCTCGCCAGGGCCGACCTCACCATCGACTTCCTCGGTGCCCGCGCCGTGCTGCCCTCCATCGTGAACATCTCGCTGTGGAGCAACCTCGGCTACAACATGGTGATCTTCTACGCCGCCCTGCGGGCGGTGCCCCGGGAGATCATCGAGGCCTCGGTGGTGGACGGCGCCGGACCGGTGCGCACCGCGCTGCGGGTGAAGACCCCGCTGATCCGCCCCTCGATCGTGATGGTCGTCCTGTTCACCCTCATCTGGGCGCTGCAGCTGTTCACCGAGCCGATGCTGCTCAGCCAGTCCAGCCCGATGATCAACTCGCGCTTCTCGCCGACCATGTACATCTACGACGCGGCGTTCACCCGCAACAACTATGGCCTGGCCGCGGCGGCCTCGGTGATCCTGCTGCTGTGCACGATCGCGCTGTCCTACGGCGTGACCCGCTGGTCCAACCGCACCGGCCCCCGGGGCGAGGCATGAGCACCACAGAGCTGCCCACCGCGTTGCGTCCCCGCCTGCTCGGCCGGGTTGCGGTGAACACCGTGGTCGGGATCGGGGTGCTCTACACCCTGCTGCCCGTGCTGTGGCTGGTGCTGGCCGCCACGAAGGACCGCGACGCGCTGGCGCGCAGCGACGTGCTCTCCTTGGGCGGCTTCTCCTTCTTCAGCAACCTGGCCGACCTGTATCGGGAGGACCCGGGGCTGTACGGCCGCTGGTACGTCAACAGCCTGCTCTACGCGGTGGTGGGGGCGGCTGTCAGTGCCCTGGTGAGCCTGGCCTGCGGCTATGCCTTCGACAAGTACCAGTTCCGGCACAAGGAGAAGCTGTTCGGGCTGGTGCTGGCCGCGGTGATGGTGCCGCAGACGGTGCTGGCGCTGCCGCTGTACCTGATGGCCTCGGGCGCGGGTCTGGTGAACACCTTCTGGGCGGTGTTCATCCCGGTGCTGTTCAATCCGTTCGGCGTCTACCTCGGCCGGATCTTCAGTCAGGGCTACGTGCCCGACGAGGTGCTGTCGGCCGCCCGGATCGACGGCGCGGGCGAGCTGGCGATGTACGCCAGGGTGGCACTGCCGATGCTGGGGCCAGGCCTGGTCACTGTCTTCCTCTTCCAGCTCACCGCGATCTGGAACAACTTCTTCCTGCCGATGGTGATGCTCTCGGACCAGAAGCTGTATCCGCTCAGCCTGGGCCTGTACATCTGGAACAGCTCGGCCCGGGTCGATCCCGACTACTACCCGGTGGTGATCACGGGTTCGCTGCTCGCGGTGCTGCCGCTGATCGTCGCCTTTGTCCTGCTGCAGCGGTTCTGGCGGTCGGGACTCACCGCCGGAGCCGTCAAGTAACCAGGAGACAGATGCCCACCACCCCGAATGGCCGTTCCCGTCCGCGCGCCGCCCTGGCCATGGCGCCGGGGGCGGCGGCCGCCGTGTTCCCCCCTGTCAGCCTGGCCGCCCTCGCCCAGGTCTGCGACCTCGTGCCGGGACCCGTCCTGGACGACTTCAGCACCGACCGGGCCACCGCTGTGCTGGCCGAGGTGGAGTTGCTGGTCACCGGCTGGGGCTGCCCACCGCTGGACTCGGCGGTGCTGGCCGCCGCGCCCCGGCTGCGGGCCGTCGTGCATGCCGCCGGATCCGTGCGCACCCACGTCACCCAGGAGTGCTGGGACCGGGGGATCGAGGTGGCCTCGGCGGCGTCCGCCAACGCGCTGCCGGTCGCCGAGTACACCGTGGCGATGATCGTGCTCACCGGCAAACGCGTGCTGGAACGCGCCCGGGACCTGCGTGCCACCCGCCGACGTGATGCCTGGCTGAGCACACCCAGGGAGGTCGGCAACTTCGGTCGCACCGTAGGCATCCTCTCCGCTTCGCTGATCGGGCGGCGGGTGATCGAACTGCTGCGGCCGTACGACCTACATGTGCTGCTGCATGATCCGTACGTCACCGATGAGGAGGCCGCAGCACTCGGCGTGGCGGCGGTCGGCATCGGCGAGCTGTTCGCGCTCAGCGACGTGGTCAGCGTGCACACTCCGCTGCTCCCGGCCACCCGCGGCCTGGTCAGCGGGGAACTCATCGCCGCGATGCGACCGGGCGCCGTGCTCATCAACACCGCGAGGGGAGCGGTGGTCGACCAGGACGCGCTGGTCGAGGCGGCGGCGGACGGCCGCATCCGGGCCGTCCTGGACGTCACCGACCCCGAGATCCTCCCGCCGGAACATCCGCTGTGGGACACCGACAACGTGTTGATCACCCCGCACCTGGCCGGCTCGCAGGGCAACGAATGGGAGCGCCTGGCCGAGCTCGCCGTCTCCGAGGTCGCCCGGTGGACCTCGGGTCTCGGTTTCGCCCATCCGGTCCGACCCGAAAGGCTGGCCCACCTCGCATGAACTCCCTTCAACTCCCGCCCGACGACCGGGAATTGAGTCCCTACACCGGCTACGCCCGGGAGCACTGGGAGGCCGCCGCCGACGGGCTGCTGGAGGCCGCATGGCGCTGGGCCAGCCCGCGTGGAGCCCTGCTCGACCTGCCCGGCCCGGCCTCCCGCAACGGGGTCCGCTCGGACGGCCTCGAGGGTTATGCCCGCACCTTCCTGGCCGCCGCGTTCCGGGTGGCCGGCGCCGAGGGCAAGGACCCGCACGGGTGGCTGGACCGGTACGCCGACGGGATCGCGGCGGGCACCGAGACCCCCGGGCGCGACGACGCGGAGTCCTGGCCGGTGATCCTGGACCACTCGGTCCAGGGCCAGCCCATGGTGGAGTCGGCGTCGGTGGCTCTCGGTCTGCGGCTGACCCGGCCGTGGCTGTGGGACGGGCTGGACCCGGATGTGCAAGACCGGGTGGAGGCGTGGCTGCGCGGCGCGCCGCGGCACGTGCCGGCACCCAACAACTGGTATCTGTTCCCGTTCACCGTGGCCGGTTTCCTGGACTCGGTGGGTCGCGGTGACGCGGAGACCGCCCGCGCCCGGACTCGCGCCCTGGAGCTGCTGGAGACCTGGTACCGCGGCCAGGGCTGGTATTCCGACGGGGACGGCCGGGCCTTCGACCACTACAACGGCTGGGCCCTGCACCTGTACCCGGTGCTCGACGCCCACCTCGGGGACTTGGCCACCCCGCACGGCGACCGGCTGCGCGAACACCTGGAGAGCTTTGGACTGCTCTTCGGTGCCGACGGCGCACCCATCCACTTCGGGCGCTCGCTCACCTACCGCTTCGCCGCGGCATCCGCGGTCGGGCTGGGAGCGGTCACCGGCCACACCCCGCTGCGCCCAGGCACGTCCCGGCGGCTGATCAGCGGATCGCTGCGCTACTTCCTGGACCGGGGCGCGTTAGGGCAGGACGGGCTGCTCAGCCTGGGTTGGCACGGCCCGCACGCGGCAACCCTGCAGCGCTACTCCGGCCCGGCGTCGCCGTACTGGGCATCCAAGGCCTTCGTCTGCCTGCTCGCCCCGGCCGGACATCCCCTGTGGACCGCCGTGGAGGAGCCCGCGCCGAGCGAGGGCCCGGACCGGGTGTTGGCGCTGCCCGCCGCCGGGCTGCTGGTGCAGAGCACCCAGGCCGACGGCATCGTCCGGCTGCACAACCACGGCAGCGACCACGTACCGCCGCACCGAGGTGAGTCCGCCGCCGATGACGACCCGCTCTACGGCAGGCAGGCCTACTCCACCCGGACCGGTCCCACCACCAGCGTCGCGGACAACCACCTCGGCGTGGTGATCGGCGAGGTGCGCAGCGTCCGTCGCCGGATCCACCCTCTGGGTGTCGGGCACGGCGACGGCTGGGGCTGGGCCGCCTCCTGGCACCGCCCGGTCTTCGGCGCCGGGTCGCCCATGGTCCCGGGGTTGCGGGTGCAGAGCGTCACCGTGGCCAGGGGACGGCTCGAACTGCGGGTGCACCGGGTGATCGGCGCGCCGTACGGCAGCCGGGTCGAGCAGACGGGATGGGCGACCGGTAGGGGTGAGGCCGTGTGGTCGGCCCTGTACCCCCTGCACGGCTGGACCGGCCAGGACGAGGTGCGCGCGCCAGCGGGCACCGCCTTTGTGTCCTGGGCGCGGGTGCCCCGGCTGACCGCCGAGGCGGCCGGCACCAGGCTGTACGCGGCGCTGGCCACGCTGACCGAGGCGTCGGAACCGGCTTTGGCGGCGGCGGTGACTGAGGTGAGCGCGGACGCGGACGGCGTCGCGGTGCGGTGGGCGGACGACGGCTCGCTCACCCGGGTCACCTTCGAACCGGTCACCGTGGAGCACCGCCGATGAGTTGGCGGTTCGCGGTCAGCACGCTGGGCATGCCCGGGGTGCCGGTGCGGGAAGCCGCCCAGGTCGCCACCGAGCACGGCTGCCACGGCCTGGAAATCCGGGTGCACCCGGACGAAGAGGTCCACCTCGGGCTGGCCGGGTCCGAGGCCGACCGGGTGCGAGGGCAGATCGCCGACGCCGGGCTGGTGGTGGCGTGCCTGGCCGGTTACCCGAAGGTGTGTGCGCCCGGGCCGGACGAGCCAGTGGTCGCCGAGCTGCGGGCGCTCATCGAGCTGGCCGGTCGACTCGGCGCTCCGGCCGTCCGCGTGTTCCCCGGCGCCGTCGGCAGCGACAACGGCGATACGGCCGCGCACGGGCGGATCGGCGCGGTGCTGCACGACCTCCGGGCCAGCGGCGTGCAGTTGCTTGTCGAGACGCACGACTCCCACCCGACCGGCGAGGCCGCGCTCCGCCTGGTCGAACCGTTCGCGGCGCCGAAGCAGGTCGCCGTGCTGTGGGACGCACTGCACCCGTGGCGGCACGGCGAAGCGCCGGCGCGAACCCGCGCGGTCCTCGGCGAGTACCTCGGCTACTTCCAGATCAAGGACGCCGAGGGCCCGCATAACCGGACGCCGCTTCCGCCGGGGCAGGGCGGGGTCCCGCTCGCCGAGTGCGGTGAGCTACTGCGGTCCTGGTCGGGCTGGGTGTCCCTGGAATGGGAGAAGGCGTGGTACCCGGAGATCACGCCGGTCACGGTCCCGCTGCGCGCGGCCGCCGCGTGGTTTGCGCAGTGGCGCCCCTGACACGCGACAGGGCGGGTCGCCGTCAGCTCCCGCGTTCCCTGGCCGGAAGTTCGCCGGGGCCGACGTAGTCGCCGGCGCGGTGCGCCCGCCACTCATCTGTGCCGCGACCGAGCTCGACGGCGTGCGTCAGCCGGAGCGTGGTGGCGAGCCACAGCAGGATGTCGTGCAGCCGCAGCCGGGTCGGCCGGGCGTCGCCGAGCAGCGCCGCCGTGGTCGCCTCCAGCGTGGAGAGGGCTGGGTCGTTGGCGCGCAGCTCGCGCCGGATGACCGCCTCCACGCCGCTGTCACCCTCCTCGACGTGCGCGAGCATGGCGCGCCGCGTGCTGCGGGTGAGGTGCGGGACCAGCTCGGGGCGGCGGTGGTGCAGCGCCGCGAAGACGTGCTCGGGGTGTCTCCCGCTGGTCCGTCCGATCTCGCGGAGGGCGGCGCCGACCGTGCCTGGCTCGCCGAGCACGGACAGCTCCTCGTCGGGCAGTTCCCAGAAGGTCCGACCGGCCGCTCGGTCGGCGGCGGCATCGGCGAGCGGGCGCACCCGGCTGAGGGCGTCGTGCACATCGCTCCAGTCGGCGCGGTCGAGCCTGCCGTGCAGCCCCTCGCCGATCAGAATGTCGGTATCACCGAGCGGGCCGACCGGCTGCGCGTCGAATCGGGCCCAGCCGAAGGCCGGCAGCTGCGCCCAGTGGCCCCGCGGCCAGTCGGGCGACCGGAATCTCAGCGGGCGGCGCCCGCGCGCGTAGCCGAGGATGGCGGCCAGCGCGGTGTCGAGGGACATCGGGTCCGGCCCGGTGCTGGGCAGCTGCAGCGTCGGTCCGCCGTCCTGCGTGGCCGCGGCGATCACGAGGTCATCTTGCCGGATCGGAATCGCTCAATCCGCGATCTGGCTATGCGTTTTGTCGGGTCGGGGACACCGAGCCGAGCCAGCACGGTTGGAGGAGCCCCGGTGTTGCCCCAAACCCTGACCATTCCCGCCCTCCACAACGTCCTGCGCGGCGGCGCCGCGTCCATTCCGGAGATCACCGGCGACTTGCTGGCCCAGGTCAGCGCGAGATCGGACCTGCACGCGTTCATTGCCGTCGCCGACGAAGTACCCGAAGCCGGCCACGACGAAGCCCGGCCGCTCTCCGGCGTGCCACTGGCGATCAAGGACAACATCAACACCGGCGATCTGCCCACCTCGGCTGGCACGCCGGCCCGCCGCGGTCAACGGCGCGATCAGCGAGGGCCAGGCCTGATCGTCAGCGAATCCCGGGCGTGGACTCCGGGGGCGAAGGCGGCGCGGTAGGTATTGGGGCTGGTGCCGACGACGCGTTTGAAGCGGTCGCGAAACGCGGTGGGTGAGCCGAATCCGGCCTGGGTGGCGATTCGGTCGACCGGATGGCTGGTGGTTTCGAGCAGGTATTGAGCCTGGCGGATGCGGGTGCGGAGCAGCCATTGCAGCGGTGTGCTGCCGGTTTGTTCGCGGAAGCGGCGGTTGAGGGTGCGGGTGCTCATGCCCGCGCGGGTGGCGATGTCGTCCAGGGTCAGATCCTTCGCGGAGTTGTCCTCCATCCAGCGCAGCACGGGTTCCAGCACGGAACCGCGTGGTGTGGGTGGTTGGTCGTGCACGATGAACTGGGCCTGGCCGCCTTCGCGTTCCAGCGGCATCACGGACAGCCGGGCGGCGTCGGCGGCCACCGCGGAGCCGTGGTCGCGGCGGATCAGGTGCAGGCACAGGTCCAGTCCCGCCGCCGCTCCGGCCGAGGTGAGGAATTGGCCGTTGTCCACGTAGAGGACGTCCGGGTCCACCTGGATACGGGGATACCGGGCGGCGAGCAGGGCGGTGCCGAGCCAGTGGGTGGTCGCGCGGTGCCCGTCGAGCAGCCCGGTCGCCGCCAGGATGAACGCGCCCGAGCAGATCGAGGCGATCCGGGTGCCGTTGGCCGCGGCCAGCCGCAGCGCGTCGAGCACCTCCTCCGGTATCGGGGCGGCGGGGTCGGCGCAGCCGGGCAGCAGGATGGTGTCCGCCTCGGCCAGGGCACTCAGGCCCCAGGGTGGCTGCAGGGTGAACGCGCCGGCGTCGACCGTCGCGGTGGCCCCGCAGATCCGGAGGCGGTACGCGGCGCGGCCGTCGGGCAGCCGGGTGCGGGTGAACACCTCAATCGGGGTGGCCAGGTCGAACGGGATGACCTTGTCCAGGGCCAGGACAGCCACAGCGTGCATGGCAGGATTGTAGAGATTTCGCATATTTCAGCCAAGTGCCTAACCTGCGCAGTCTGCCAGAGATGCTGGTCAGTCCGCTGGCCAGAATCAGTTGGAAACTGGCGTTATGGCCCATTCCAGTCCGGCCCAAGCCCGGCTAGCGTCGGGTTGATCGACAGCGAGGAGGGCTGATTCGGGGTGGCCGGTTCGTGACGAAGTTCCTGCTCTCGGTCCATGTGCTGGCCGTGATCATCGCGATCGGGCCGGTAACCGTCGCGGCCAGCATGTTCCCGGCCGCCGCGCGCCGCGCCATCGCCGACCCAGGCGCGGGCGGGCACCGCGCCGTCCTGCGTACCCTGCACCGGATCTGCCGGGTCTACGCCACTGTGGGCATCGTGGTCCCGGTGTTCGGGTTGGCCACCGCCAGCCGCCTCCGCGTCCTTGGTGACGCCTGGTTGATCATTTCCATCGTGTTGACCGCGGTTGCCGCCGGCGTGCTGGTACTGCTCGTGCTACCACGCCAGGGCAACATCCTCGCTGCCCTCACTGGCACCCCCACTCCGGCGAACGCCCGGGCAATGTCCGCGCCGCTGGCCATGTACACCGGGATGTTCAACCTGCTGTGGGTCGTGGTGACCGTGCTGATGATCCTCCGGCCCGGCTCGACCACCGGACGGATTCAGCCGGCGTGGATCACCGTGCCGACCGGTTTGCCGCCCAGCGCGTCGGTGACCGCGCCCCGGGTGAGGCCGTTGACCACCTGGATCTCCTTGACGTTCTTGGCCTGCTCCAGCAGCTCCAGCACCAACGAGTCCACCGGGCTGGCCGACGGCCCACGCTCGCGCAGCTCGGTGGTGCTCACCCGGGGGAGGAGTTCGTCGCCGTCGTACACACCGTCCACGTCCTTGATGTACACGCAGCGCGCCGCGCCGTACGCGTCGGCGATCAGCACGGTGCCGGCGTCGGAGCGGTGCACCGGGAGCTTGCCTACGCTCGGGGTCACCTCGTGCAGCCCGTAGGGCGGGAACCCGGTGGACACCACCGCACGGGCGGCGGCGAGGTGCACGGCGAGCTGGTGGGCGACCCCGCCGTGGGGCAGGTAGGACACCCCGTCGGCGGCCAGCAGTGCGGCGACCAGGTGACCGTTCTGCTCCGCCTCGACGGCGGCCAGGCTGGCCAGCACGCCGGTGGGCAGGCCGAGGTCGAGCCCCACCCCGAGCACGTGCCGGGCGCGGATCCCGGCGCCGGTCAGGATGAGCATGCGGTGCTCGGACAGCAGTCCGCGCAGCTCCTCCACCACGGGCAGCAGCGCCTCGGCGCCCCGGTCCACGATCGCGGTGCCGCCGATCGCGACGACCTCGAGCCAGGGCAGCAGGCGGATCACCGGGCGCTCGATCGGCTTGACCAGCTCCCGGTCCAGCAGGGTCTGCCGCATCAGCGCGGAGGGGACGTCTTTCGCGGCGGTCACGAGGCGCTCCTGATGATGGTGCCGACGTGCTCGCCCTCGACGGCGCGCCGGATCAGCCCCGGTCGCAGCCCGTTCACGATCTGGATTGAGCGCACGTGCCGGGCGTGGCGCATCAGCTCGAGCACCGGCCGCTCGACCACCAGGTCAGGCAGGTCGGCCTCGATCAGCTCGTCCACGGTGATCTCCGGGATCAAGGTGGCCGAGGGATCGTTCTTCGGGTTGGCCGTGTACAGGCCGTCCTCGTCCTTGATGAAGATCATGTTGGCGCAGCCGTAGGTCTCGGCCACCAGGTAGCAGCCGGCGTCGGTGCGGTACGGCGGGATTACGCCGGTCGCCGGCACCCGCTGCCACATGTCGTACGGCGGCATCCCGGAGAAGATCGCCGCGCCCGACTCGGCCAGATAGAGCGCGATCGCGCTGAGTGCCGTCGAGCCGACCACCGGAACCCCGTGCCGCGCCATCAGGTAGCCGAGCATCGAGGCGTTCTGTCCGGCCACCGCGGATCCGACCTCGCTGAGCACCCCGGTCGGCAGCCCCAGTTCGGCGGCCAGCGAGTAGATGTGTCTGGCGCGGGTGCCACCGCCGGTGCCGATCAGTAGGCGGTGCGTCCGCTTGATCTCGAGCAGCTCGTCCACCACCGGGAACACGGCGGCGCGGCCCCTGTCGATCAGGCTCTGCCCGCCCACCTTGACCACGGTCACGTCGGGCAGGATCCGGTGGTCCGGTACCGCGTCGGTGGCCTCCAACAGTGCGGGATCGCTGAACGGACTGGACATGAGCAACGATTCCAGCGCCGCCGTGGCGGACTCGGCCACTGTTACCCCCTCAGTCTGACCTGCATTAACGACAAACTGTAGCCATCGGCGCGACGACTCGAACGGCTGAGGGCACTCCGACTCGGCCGAGGCCAGGTCAGGCCGGTCGACGCACACCGGAAAGTTGTCTATTTTAGTAGGAATTAGCCAGCTCTGGAATGGGGACAGCGGTGACCATCGCCTCCAACAGCATCGCCTCCAACAGCTCGACGATCACGGACGCGGACCTGGACGCTACGTTCGGCCCGATCTTCGAACGGATCGCCGAGGGCGCGGTGGAGCGGGAGGTCGATCGCCGGCTGGCGCACACCGAGGTGGGCTGGCTGCGCGAGGCGGGCTTCACCGCGCTGCGGGTGCCGACCGAGCTCGGCGGGCTCGGCGTCACCGTGCGCCAGCAGTTCCGGCTGCTGATCGACCTGGCCGCCGCGGAGTCGAACCTGCCGCAGGCCCTGCGGGTGCATTGGTGGTTCGTCGAGGACCAGCGACTTGCCTCCGATCCGGATCAACGTGAGCGGTGGCTGCGCGCGGTCGCGGACGGCGCGCTGGTCGGCAATGCGATCACCGAGCCAGGTGTCGGCGCGGTGGACCGCTACCGCACCGTGCTCACCGCCGACGGCCAGGACTACGTACTGGACGGCACCAAGTACTACAGCACCGGCAGCCTGTTCGCCGATCACATCGTGGTGGCCGCCGACCAGGACGGAGAGCGTGTTTCGGTGCTGGTCGACGCCAACGCGCCAGGAGTCACCCAGCACGACGATTGGGACGGATTCGGCCAACGGACCACCGCCAGCGGCACGACGCACTTCCGCGGCGTCCGGGTCCCGGCCGACCGGATCCTCGGGCCCGGTTACGGAGTGGCGGGCAAGGGTTATGCGACCTCGTACCTGCAGCTCGTCCAGCTGTCGGTGCTCGCCGGCATCGCCCAGCGCGCCGCCGAGGACGCCGCGAGCTATGTCCGGGAACGCACCCGCAGCTACACCCACGCCGCCGCCGACCTGCCCCGACACGACCCGCTCGTGCAGCAGGTGATCGGGCGCCTGTCCGCAACCGCCTTCTCCGCCCGCGCGACCGTGCTGGCCGTGGCCGACGTTCTGGACACCGTGCTGGACGACGCGCTGAGCCGTGGCGGCAGCCCCGGCGAGGACCTCGTCGACCAGGCGGAGCTGGCCTCGGCCAAGGCTCAGACGACGGTCATTGATCAGGTACTCGAAGCCACCAGCCAACTGTTCGAGGTCGGTGGCGCGTCGATCGTGTCCGAACAGCGGCGTCTGGACCGGCACTGGCGCAACGCGCGGACCGTCGCGGTGCACAACCCGCTCATCTACAAGCAGCGGGCGATCGGGGCCTACGTGCTCAACGGCGACCCGCTGCCTTACGGCTGGAGCGCCGGCCGCCGCGACACCGCCAACGGGAGCGGTGCCTGAGCGCGTCCGCGTCAGGAGATGATCTCCGGGTCGGTGTCGGTGGCCAACATGGAGGCGATCGCCGCAAGATCGACGTCCTCCATGCCGAGCACCAGCTCGGCGAGCCGCTCGACCCGCTCCTGGGGCAGCCGGGTGCCGGCGAGCGCCCGGAACTTGTCCAGGGTGGCCGCCTCCGGCAAACGGTTCGTCCAGGCGCCCAGCGGGATGCCCGCCCGCCGCTGGATGAGGCCGCCGTCGCGAAGCTGGATGCGCAGCAGCGGGGGCGGCGGATCCGCCGGACTGGGTCGGATCGACGGTGATCGCGACGCGGTCCATCAGATCCCGGACACTCGCGTCGCGGCGGCCCTCGGTCGCCACGTTCTCCAGCGCGACGGTGCCTCGGAGCGCGGCGGTGGCCAGGGCGAACGGCATGCTCAGCTGCGCCGCGACGAGTGATTCCAGGTCCCGGCCGCCGCACATGTCGGCGATCAATGAGCTGGTCCGCACCTCGATGCCGGCCAGCTGCTCCGCCTTGAGGGTGTGCTCGGCCATCACGTCGAGCAGCGCGTCGATGGCGGCCTGCATGCTGCGGCAGGACGCATACGGCTTGATCGACGCGCGTTCCACCTGCCAGTCCGTGCCCAGGTCCGTCACCAGCGCGCCGGGGTCGGCCGCAGCGCCGCCATAGAGCCCGAGGAACCCGCCCCACGGCGCTTCGAACAACTCGCTCGGGCCGGTGAAACCGGAGCGGGCGAGCAGTGCGCAGTGCAGCCCGGTCTCGGCGGCCCGGCCCACGTGCATCCGCTTGGACATGGCGCCGTTGCCGAGGAAGGCCCAGGTGCCGCCGGTGAACGAGCCAGCCAGGCCGATCGCGTGGCCGAGCTGGCCGGCGTCGAGCCCGAGGGTCCGGCCGGCGGCGACCGCGGCTCCGAATGTGCCGCACACGCCGGTGGAGTGCCAGCCCTTCTCGTTGAGCTCGTCGTAGCCGCCCAGTGCGCTCTGCACCCGCCGGGCGATGTCGTAGCCGAGAACGACCGCCTCGATCCCGGTACGGCCGTCGACCGGGGTGGCGCTCAGCGCGGCGGCGGCGAACAGCGCGGGCACCACAACGGCGCCGGAGTGGTCGCAGCCACCGGAGTCGTCCAACTCGAAGGCATGGGCGGCCACGCCGTTGCCGAACGCGGCGGCCAGCGGCGCCGAGGTGGCCGGCGTACCCCACAGCCCCGCGCCGCCGGGTGACCCGGCGGCCACCTCCCGGCTGATCGCCGCTACCCGGGAGGCGGATCCGGCGACCGCGGCGCCGAGCGTGTCGAGCAGGTGGATGCCGGCGCGGTCTCGGGCGCTCGGCGGAATGTCGGGATACCTGGTCGCCGCGGCGAACTCCGCGAAGCGCTGGGAGAGGCTGCTCATGCCGTCGTTTCGCCGATGATCCGCTGGAACACCTCTACCGGGTGGTCCGGTGGGTTGGCCGGTCCGTGCTCGCCCCAGAACCTGGCCACCTCGCCGGCGGTGGCCAGCCAGACGTCCTGGTTGTGCACGTGGTCGAGGAACCGCGCGAGCATCCCGATCCGGCCGGGCGTGGCGATCAGTTCGGGGTGCAGGGTGAGCACGAAGCACAGCCCCTCGGCGTGGTAGGCGTCGAACTCGGTGATCCGGTTGTCCAGCACGTCGCCGGTGGGGGCGATCCGTGGGCTGCCCACGGGGATCGGTGGGTCCAGGTTGAAGGCGAAGTACGCCAGGTCGTCGAGTTGGTGGTGTTGCGGGATCTCCACGAGCCGCCCGGCTGGCGCGGCGTGGAAATGCGGCCGATCGTCGCCGCGCAGCGAGGACGTCCAGGCGAACCCCTCGGCCTCCAGCGCGGCGGGCAGCCCGGGGCTCATCTCGCCCCGGCCCACCCGGAAGCCGGTCGGCAGCACGCCGAGGCTGTGCTGGAACGCCTCCTGGGCCCGCCGCACCATCGCCAGCTGCGCGGCGGTGTCCATGGCGCCGAAGTCCTCCAGCACCACCCCGCAGTTGGCCAGCTCATGCCCAGCGTCTCGGATCGCCCGCGCCTGCTCGGGGTAGCGCTCCAGCAGCGCCGAGGGGACGAACCAGGTGCTGGGCGTGCCCCGTCGGGCCAGCTCGGCGAGCAGCCTCGGCACACCGCGGGTGGCGCCGTAGGTACCGACCGAAAGCGACTTGGCCCGGTCGGTGGCGTCCGGGGCAACGGCGAGGATGGCGAGCTCCGCCTCGAACGCCACGGTGATCACGACCGCGGCGGAATGGCCGTGCGGCCAGGCGATCGTCACCGGCGCCACCACCGCGCCACGTCCTGGCAGGTGGCGAACCACACCCCGCCGGCGTCGCTCATGTGGTCGATCCAGCGGGCAAGCAGCGCCGCGCGGCCGGGCGTCCCGATCACCTTCGGATGGAAGATCGTGGTCAGGCACAGGCCCTCGGCGTGGTAGCCGTCGAACTCGCCGATCCAACTGTCCAGCGTGGCCGGATAGCTGGCGACCCGGCTGCCGCCCGAGGGCCAGTCCGGGTTGCGGGTGTAGGCGAAGCTGGCGTAGTCGTCCATCTCGGACCGGGCCGGGATCTCCACCAGCCCGGAGGGATGGAGGTAGGGCCGGTCGTCGCCGCGCATCGAGCTGGAGTAACTGAACCCCATGCCGGACAACAGGTCCGGGGTCTCCGGCCGCCAGTCCCCGGACGGGGTCCGGAAGCCCACGGCGGTACTGCCCAGCTCACGTTGGAAGATCTGCTGGCTGCGCTCGATCACCGCGCGCTGCTCCGACGTGCTCAGGTCCCAGTACCGCTCGTGCCGGTACCCATGGTGGCCGACCTCGTGACCCGCCTCGACGATCCGCCGGCACTGCACCGGCCAGTGCTCGACCACCCACGCCGGCACAAAAAACGTGGCCGGGACGGCGCGCTCGGCCAGCAGCCGCAGGATCCGGTCCAGGCCGCGCCACGGACCGTAGCCGCCGAGGCTGAAGTACGCCGGTCGCTGCCAGATCGCCCCGGAGAGCATCGCGTCGCCGGTGGGGCCGTCCAGGTCGAAGGCCAGCGCCACCGCGCTCCTGGCCGAACCGGGCCAGGTCACCCGCCGTTCACCACCGGCTTTGTGGCGCCGTAGCCGACGCCGTACTTGTCCAGGATCTGCTGGTCCCGGCCGGAGGCGACCAGCTGCCGCATCGCCGCGAGCACCGCGTTGGTGAGCTGGGTGCCGCCCTTTTTGACCATGATGCCGAATGGGCTGGCCGGCAGTGGGTCGAGCACGGCTTGGTACTTCCCCTGTTCCTTTTGGTTGATGTAGATGAGGTTCTCCGCGCCCTGCGCGGCCAGGTCGGCGCGACCCTGTTCGATCTGCAGGCGGGCGGCCGCCCCGGAGTCGGTGGGCAGGATGTTCACCGAGGGCAGCCCCGTGGTGCAGGTTCGGTCGGCGAGGTCTTTGACCTGGTTGTAGTAGTCGGTCTTGGCGCTGACCGCGATGGTCTTGCCGCAGATGTCGGTGGCCTTGGTGAACGCGCCGGCCTTGGTGGCCAGGGTGTAGATCCGCCCCCGGGACATGAAGTAGTCCACGAAGTCGGAGGTTTCCTGCCTGACTCTGGTATCGGAGAGACCGGACATCACCAGGTCCACCCGCCCGGTCCGGGATGAGTTGATCAGCTGGTCGAACGGGGACTCCACCCGCTCGATCCGGATCCCGAGCACCTCGCCCAGCGCGTCCTGCAGCTCGACGTCCAGCCCGATGGTCCGCTGTGTGTCGGGCGCCTTGTACTCCATCGGCGGGAAGTCGGGGGACACCCCGATCCGCAGGCTCCCGGACGCGGTGATCACCGACGGCAGACCGGTGGCCGAGCCATCGGCGGAGGCCGAGTCGGTGGTGCCGCTGACGCACCCGGCGAGGCCCAGCATCGCGGCCACGCCGAGCACGACAACCTTCAGGACCCGCATCACATGACCCGGGCGAGGAACTGGCGGGTGCGCTCGTGCGCAGGGTTGGCCAGCACTTCCTCGGGCGGCCCCAGTTCGACGATCTGCCCGTCGGCCATGAACGCGACGCGGTCGGCCACCTCCTTGGCGAAGCCGATCTCGTGCGTCACCACGATCATCGTCAGGCCGGACCGGGCCAGGTCTTTCATCACGTCGAGCACCTCGCCGACCAGCTCGGGATCCAGCGCCGAGGTGGGCTCGTCGAACAGCATCAGCACCGGCTTCATGGCCAGCGCCCTGGCAATGGCCACCCGCTGCTGCTGCCCGCCGGACAGCTGACGGGGATAGGACCCCTCGCGCCCGGCCAGTCCGACCCGATCGAGCAGCTCGGTCGCCTCCTGCCTGGCTTGCCCGGAGTCGATCCGCTGGACCCGGGTCGGTCCCTCGATGACGTTCTCCAGCACGGTCATGTGGAACAGGTTGAACCTTTGAAACACCATGCCGATGGACCGCCGCTGCCGGGCCACCTGGGTGTCGGACAGCTCGGTCAGCCGGTTGCCATCCTGCCGGTAGCCGATCACCTCGTCGCCGACCCAGATCCGGCCGTTGCTCACCGCCTCCAGGTGGTTGATGCAGCGCAGCAGGGTGCTCTTACCGGACCCCGACGCGCCCAGCAGACACAACACCTCGCCGCGGTGGACCTCCAGGTTGATGCCGCGCAGCACCTGGTTGCTGCCGAAGCTCTTGTGCACGGACTCGGCGCGCACCAGCAGGTCGGCGCTCATCAGTAGCTCCTCGCGGTGCCGAAGACGGCGCGCAGCCGCTGCAGCGGAGTCGGGGCCAGCGCCTTGCTCGTCGAGCCCTTGGCGTAGTGGCGTTCCAGGTAGAACTGGCCGATCGAGAGCACCGACACCGTCGCCAGGTACCAGATCGCGCAGACGATCAACAGCTCCATGATTCGGCTGTTCACGAAGTAGATGTGCTGGGCCTGGGAGAGGATCTCGCTGACGCCGATCGCCGAGGCCAGCGAGGTGGTTTTCAGCATGCCGATCACCTCGTTCCCCACCGGCGGGATGATCACGCGCATGGCCTGCGGCAGCACGATGCGACGCAGGATCATCAGCCTGGGCATGCCGATCGCCTGGGCGGCCTCGGTCTGGCCCTCGTCCACCGAGAGGATCCCGGAGCGCACCACCTCCGAGGTGTAGGACCCCTGGTTGAGCCCGAGCCCGATCGCCGCCGCGGCAAACGGGGTGAGCAGGTCGATGGTGCGGGTGGGGGCGAGCCCCGGGAAGCCGATGACCGGGAAGATGATCGCCAGGTTGAACCACATCAGCAGCTGCAGGTACACCGGCGTGCCGCGGAACACCCAGACGTAGAGCCAGGCCACGCCGGCCGTCACCGGGTTCTTGGACATCCGCATCACCGCGGTGACCACGCCCATCACCAGCCCGATCGCCATCGCCGCGATGGTCAGCACGATGGCGATGCCCAGCCCGGTGAGGATGACCGGGAACGTCAGGTACGAGCGGACCACGCCCCAGTCCAGCGCCGCGCGGCTCACCGAGACGCCGAGCCAGACCAGGAAAACCAGCACCACCGCGGCGCCGATCCAGCGGCCCAGATGTCGGCGCGGCACCACAACAAAGCCGTCGGTCGACACGGTGGTGGTTGCACTCGTCATGAGCTGATCCTCCGGTCCGGTGCAGCCGTACGTTCCTCGCGCCCGTGTGGGTGGGTCTCGGATCAGGCGCTCGGCACGGTGAGCCCGCCGTAGTCGCGGGTCCACGCCGAGGCCTTGTCCAGTCCGCCGCGCAGCCGGGTCAGCTGCTCGGCCACCCGCTCCGGGGCGGTGCCCCCGGCGCCGGAATGGGCGGCCAGCGCGGCGTCGACGGTGAGCAGGGGCCGGATGTCGGCGGTGAGGCCCTGGTCCACCGTGCGCAGTTGGTCGTCGGTGAGCTCGGCGAACCCGATGCCGTGCTCTTCGCAGAACCGCACCAGCCGCCCGGCCACCTCGTGCGCCTGGCCGAACGGGGTGCCGCGCCGCGCCAGCCAGTCGGCCACCTCGGTGGCCAGGGTGAACCCGGCGGTGGACTGGGCGGTCAGCGCGTCGACGTCCACGGTGAAGGTGCGCACCAGCCCGGTCAGCGCCGGGAACGCCACCTCAATGGTGTCCACCGCGTCGAGCACGGCGTGCTTGTCCTCGGCCAGATCTCGGTTGTAGGCCAGCGGCAGCGCCTTGACCGCCGCCATCAGCCCCATCAGGTTCCCCAGCACGCGCCCGGCCTTGCCTCGGGTGAGCTCGGCGATGTCCGGGTTCTTCTTCTGCGGCATGATCGAACTACCGGTGCACCACGCGTCGTCCAGGCGGATCCAGCCGAACTGGTAGGAGGCCCAGGAGATGATCTCCTCGCAAAGCCGGGACACGTCGATGAGCGTGAGTGAACAGACGAACAGGAACTCGATCGCCACGTCCCGGCTGCCGACCGCGTCGATGGAGTTCTCGGCGGAGCGCGAATAGCCCTGGTCGGCGGCGGCGAGCTCGGGGCGCAGCGCGAAGGTGGAGCCGGCCAGCGCCGCCGCGCCCAGTGGTGAGTTGTCGGCGCGCAGGTCCCAGTGCTGGAACCGGTGCAGGTCCCGCAGCAACGGCTGGGCGTGGGCGAGCAGCTGGTGGCCGAACACCACCGGCTGCGCGGCCTGCAGATGGGTGAAGCCGGGCGCCGGGGTGTGCAGGTGCTTCTCCGCCTGGTCGGCCAGTGCCGAGGCCAGCTCCACCAGCAGTGCGCTCACGCCGCGCACCTTGTCGCGCATGTACAGCCGCAGGTCGTTCGCCGCCTGGTCGTTGCGCGACCGGCCGGCCCGGATCTTGCCGCCGGCCGGGCCCAGCCGCTCGACGAGCACGCGCTCGAGGAACGTGTGCACGTCCTCATCGGCGGGGGAGGGCCGCAGCGTCCCGGCGGCCACCTCGGCGGCGAGCACGTCGAGGGTGCCCAGGAACTCGGCCAGCTCCGCGTCGTCGAGCAGGCCGGCGCGGTGCAGTTCGCGCACGTGCGCTCGGGAGCCGTGCAGGTCGTAGGGCGCCATGGCGAAGTAGCGCGGGTCCGACCGGGAGAACCGGGTCAGCTCCGGGCTCGGCCCAGTCCCGAAACGCCCGCCCCAAAGGGCACCCTGCATCGACATTCGGATTCTTCCTGATGATCTGAGATACCGGTCTCTGGCCCTCCGGAAGTTAGCATGAGACCGGTATCTGGGAACAGCCGCGAGGGTAACTTCCGAGTTACCGCCGAAGCGCGACAGACGCCCTTTCGGTGAATGTGACCGGGAGTACGTGGTTGGTCTCGGCGGGACCGTCGCCGGCGATCCGGGCGATGAGGACCTCGGCCGCCCTGGTGCCGAGGTCGTAGGTCGGCTGGGTCACGGCGGTGATCCGAGGGGCGCTCACGTCCATCCACTGCGCATCGTCCAGGCTGACCAGGGCGACCTCGTCCGGGATGCCTAGGCCGGCGTCGCGCAGGGTATGGAACGCGGCCAGGGCGATACCGCTGGACGAGGCGATCAGCGCAGTTGGCCGCCGCGGCTGGGCCAGCGCGGCCGTCACGATCTCGAGGGTGCGCTGCCACGACATCGCCCCGGGGAGCAGCTGGTAGCTGACCCCGTGCTCGGTCGAGGCGTCCCTGATTCCCCGAGACCGGTCCGCGATGGTGGACAGCGGCCGCCGCCGGCCGGTCTCGATCTCCACCGCCGACCTGCTCGTGGCGGTCACGAAGGCGATCCGCTCGTGCCCCCGTTTGGCGAGGTAGGACACCACATCCACGGCCGCGCGATAGCTGTCGGTGCCGACCCAGTCGCAGTCCAGATCGGGCAGCGAACGGTCCAGCAGGACAAGCGGCCGGGCCATCGCCTGCACCGCGCGCAGGTGCTCGGACTCCGTCCCCGAGGATGGCGCCACGATCAGCCCGTCCACCCGCTTGTTGAGGAACACCTCTACCGCAGCCCGCTCGGCGTCGATCTTCTCGTCGGTGTTGGCCAGGATGACGTCGAACTCAGCCTTCCTGGCGACGTCGGAGATGCCCCGCACGGCGCGCGCGAAGTACGGGTTCTCGATGTCGCTGACCACCACGCCGAGGGTGTGCGAGCGTCCCGAGCTGACGCTGCGGGCCAGGGTGTTGCTGCGGTACCCGAGCGCGGTTGCGGCGGCGAGCACCGACCGCCGCAGGTCCGCCTCCACATTGCCGTACCCGCCGAGTACGCGGGCAGCGGTCGAGCGGGACACCCCGGCGGCGCGCGCCACATCCATCAGCGTGACCCGGGTGGGATATGACATGCGCCCGAAAATACGGCACGCCGCGTCCACCGGATCTAGGCCTTGGCGAAATCATTTTCTTTTCGGAAATGGGTGAGCCACCAGCGGCGTATTACCCACCGCGCGGTCAGCCGGCAGTAAGGTCTCCGCGTGTCCGAGCAAACTGATCGGCCCGCATCGAGTGCGCGAAGCGGCGGTGACCGTTCCCTCTTCGAACGCTTTGTCGAGTTCGCCCAGCTGTGTGTCAGCCGACCGGCGTTTTTCGCCCTGTGCGCGCTGATCGTGGTGGTGTGGTTGGTCAGTCTGCCGCTCTGGGGCGACTCGAAGGCATGGCAGACGGCCATCCACACGGTCGCCAGCGTCGTCACCCTGCTGCTGCTCGCGTTGCTGGAGAACGCGGGTCGTCGGAGCGAGGAGGCCGCGCAGGAGAAGCTGAACCTGATCGCCGAGGCGCTCGCCGCACTGATGGCTTCTCGTGCAGTCGAGGATCGCGACCTGGAGGATGCGGTGACCAAGCTGCGGGACGCCGTCGGCCTCGAGGAACGCCACTGATCGCCTGGTTAACTGAACTCTTCGCAAGGCCGGCTCGCTGCTGGCCGTCTGCGGCTTCGATAGTGGGGAAGTCGCCGGGAGGTGGCGCCCTACCGGTTGTTCGGCCGGGCCGGCTGGCGGTCAGCGCGTTTGCGTGCGCGGAATGCCGCGACGCTCTGGCGATGTGCGCAGGTCTGGGAGCAGTAGACCTTGGACGTGTTCTTGGACAGGTCGAGGTAGACGGCGCGGCAGGAGTCCGCGGTGCACGTGCCCAGCCTGCGTCCGCCGTACTCGCTCAGCACCACCGCCACGCCAGTCAGTGTCGTGGCGGCCAGCCAGCTTGCGCAGTCCGGCCGGGTGGAGGTGAAGTACCGGTACGGCCACCCGTCGCGGTGGCTTATCCGTGGTGTCGCACCGCTCGCGATCAGGCCGGCGTCGAGGGCGGCGATGGCACGTGCCGGTTCGGTGGCGGCGAACTCGAAGATCACCCGCAGCGTGTCCCGCAGCTCCCTCGTCTCGCGCACCTGTGCCGCGTCCACGTGCCATCGCGCCGCGGGCTCGTCGGCGGCGGAGACGGCTTCGTCGTGAGC
>DASWST010000034.1:0-15414 GCA_036402515.1 Pseudonocardia sp. | reverse complement strand
GACAACGGGAGCTTCGGCACCCGCACCATCCGGTTCGAGACCGGGCGCCTCGCGCGCCAGGCCGCCGGATCCGTCGTCGCCTACCTTGACGACGACACCATGCTGCTGAGCGCCACCACGGCGTCGAAGCACCCCAAGGAGCACTTCGACTTCTTCCCCCTCACGGTGGACGTCGAGGAGCGCATGTACGCCATCGGCAAGATCCCCGGCTCGTTCTTCCGCCGCGAGGGTCGCCCCGGTACCGACGCGATCCTGACCTGCCGGCTCATCGACCGGCCGCTGCGCCCGTCGTTCGTCGACGGCCTGCGCAACGAGATCCAGATCGTCGTCACGATCATGTCGCTCGACCCGCAGGACCCCTACGACGCCCTGGCGATCAACGCCGCGTCGGCGTCCACGCAGCTCTCGGGCCTGCCGTTCTCCGGCCCCATCGGCGCCGTCCGCGTCGCCCTGGTCAGCCAGGAGGACGGTTCCGGCAGCCAGTGGGTGGCGTTCCCGACCCACGAGCTGCTCGAGCGGGCCGTGTTCGACATGGTCGTCGCCGGCCGCGTCGTCGGTGACGACGTCGCGATCATGATGGTCGAGGCGGAGGCCACCACCTCCACGAACGACCTGATCGCCGCCGGCGCCCCGGCGCCCACCGAGGAGATCGTCGCGGCCGGGCTGGAGGCGGCGAAGCCGTTCATCCGCAGCCTGTGCGTCGCCCAGCAGCAGCTGGCCGACGTCGCGGCGAAGCCCACCGCCGAGTACCCGACGTTCCCGGCCTACCAGGACGACGTGTTCGAGGCCGTGTCCGCGGCCGCGTCCGACGACCTGGCCCAGGCGCTGACGATCGCCGGCAAGCAGGAGCGCGAGTCGCGCCTCGACGAGATCAAGGCCGCCGTCCTGGAGAAGGTCGGCGCCCAGTTCGAGGGTCGCGAGAAGGAGATCGGCGCGGCGTTCCGCTCGCTGAACAAGAAGCTGGTCCGCCAGCGCATCCTGCGCGACCAGGTCCGCATCGACGGGCGTGGCCTCACCGACATCCGGCCGCTCTCGGCCGAGGTCGAGGTCGTCCCGCGGGCGCACGGCTCGGCCCTGTTCGAGCGCGGCGAGACCCAGATCATGGGTGTCACCACGCTGAACATGCTCCGCATGGAGCAGCAGATCGACGCGCTCGGGCCGGAGACGCACAAGCGCTACCTGCACCACTACAACTTCCCGCCGTACTCGACCGGTGAGACCGGCCGGGTGGGTTCGCCGAAGCGCCGCGAGATCGGCCACGGCGCGCTGGCCGAGCGGGCGCTGCTGCCCGTGCTGCCCACGCGCGAGGAGTTCCCGTACGCCATCCGCCAGGTGTCGGAGGCGCTGGGCTCCAACGGCTCCACGTCGATGGGCTCGGTCTGCGCGTCCACGATGTCGCTGCTCAACGCCGGCGTGCCGCTGAAGGCGCCGGTCGCGGGCATCGCGATGGGTCTGGTCACCGACGAGGTCGACGGTGCCACGCGCTACGTCGCCCTCACCGACATCCTCGGTGCCGAGGACGCGTTCGGCGACATGGACTTCAAGGTTGCCGGCACGCCGGAGTTCGTCACGGCGCTGCAGCTCGACACCAAGCTCGACGGCATCCCGTCCGAGGTCCTCACCGCGGCGCTGAGCCAGGCCAAGGACGCCCGGATGACGATCCTCGAGGTCATCGGCGAGGCGATCGACCGCCCCGACGAGATGAGCCGCTTCGCACCGCGCGTCGTCGCCATCAAGGTGCCGGTCGACAAGATCGGCGAGGTCATCGGCCCGAAGGGCAAGATGATCAACTCGATCACCGAGCAGACCGGTGCCGACATCTCGATCGAGGACGACGGCACGATCTACGTCGGCGCGGCGGACGGCCCCTCGGCCGAGGCCGCGATCGACATGATCAACGCGATCGCCAACCCGCAGCTGCCGAAGATCGGCGAGCGGTTCCTGGGCACCGTGGTGAAGACCGCGGCGTTCGGCGCCTTCGTCTCGCTGGTCCCCGGCAAGGACGGCCTGGTCCACATCTCCAAGCTGGGCCAGGGCAAGCGGATCAGCAAGGTCGAGGACGTCGTCAAGGTCGGCGACAAGCTGCGGGTCGAGGTCGTCGACATCGACAACCGCGGCAAGGTCTCGCTGATCCCGGTGGCCGAGGGCGAGGCCGCCGCGGCGGCGGGCGCCGCTCCCGCCGAGTCCGGCTCGACCGGCGACGCCGGCTCGGGTGACGAGGCGGAGAAGGCCGAGATCAGTTGACCTTGCTCGCACCGTCGGGGCCGACACCCGGCGGCGCGGGCGCCCCGGAGCCGGACTCGGTCACCCTCAGCTCACTGCCCAGTGGGCTGAGGGTGGTCACCGAGTGGGTCCCGGGTGTGCGGTCGGCGGCGGTCGGAGTGTGGATCGGCGTCGGCTCGCGGGACGAGACGGCAACTCAGGCCGGCGCCGCGCACTACCTGGAACACCTGCTGTTCAAGGGCACCGCGCGACGCACAGCCACGCAGATCGCCCAGGAGATCGACGCGGTCGGCGGTGAACTGAACGCGTTCACCGCCAAGGAGCACACCTGCTTCTACGCGCACGTGCTCGACGCCGACCTGCCGCTCGCGGTGGATCTGCTCGCCGACGTGATCACCGAGGCGACCTTTGCGCCGAGAGACGTCGAGCTGGAACGCGCGGTGGTGCTCGAAGAGATCGCGATGCGCGCCGACGACCCGGAGGACCTGCTCGGCGAGGTGTTCGACACCGCGCTGTTCGGTGGGCATCCGCTGGGTCGCCCGGTGATCGGCTCCGAGGAATCCATCCGGGCGATGAACCGGGCACGGTTGCGCGGCTTCTGGCAGCGGCACTACACGCTGCCCCGGATGGTGGTGGCCGCCGCCGGCAACGTGCGCCACGACCAGGTCGTCGAGTTGGTCGAGCGGTGCTTCCCGGCCGGCGGGTCCGCTCCGGAGGCCCCCGCCCCACCCAGGGCCGCCCGGCGGGCCCCGTCGACGCCTGGCGGGCTGGTGCTGCACAGCGAGGACACCGAACAGGTGCACCTGATGCTCGGAGTGCCCGGCCTGGCCCGGCCGGACCCGCGCAGGGCGGCGCTCGAGGTACTCAACACCGCGCTCGGCGGCGGGCTCAGCTCGCGGCTGTTCCAGCAGGTCCGCGAGCAGCGCGGGTTGGCCTACTCGGTGTACTCGTCGACCACCAGCTACGCCGAGACCGGCCAGCTGAGCGTGTACGCCGGCTGCCAGCCCGATCGACTGGGCGAGGTGGTCGCGGTGACCAGGCAGGTGCTGGCCGAGGTGGTCGCCGACGGGCTGACCGAGGCCGAGGTGGTCCGGGCCAAGGGCGCGCTGCGCGGCGGCCTGGTGCTCGGGCTGGAGGACACCGGGTCCCGGATGAACCGGATCGGCCGCCACGAGCTGGACCTGGGCCGGCAGCGATCACTGCGGCAGAGCCTGGACGCGATCGAAGCGGTCACTCCTGAACAGGTGTCATCGGTGGCTGTGGAGGTGCTGGGCCAGCCGTTCACCACGGCGGTGGTCGGCCCGTACGACACGCCGGCCGACCTGCCCCGCTCGCTGCGCGCCGGTTAGTGGTGGTGTCCGGTTAGTGGTGTCATAGCGCCGCACACCCCTCACGACTACCGGAAGGCAGTGGCCAGTGACGGTCTACGCGGTGGTGGCCGGCGTGCTGGTGGCGGCGGGACTGATCGGCACCGTGCTCACCGTGCTGCCCGGCCTGGTGCTGGTGGTGGCCGGGATCGCGGTGTGGGCGGTGCCGCGCAACGACGTCGTCGGCTGGACCGTGCTGGCGGCCGCGGTGGGCGTCGCGCTGCTCGGCTCGGTGGCCAAGTACCTGCTGCCCGGGCGCGCGCTGAAGGCAGCCGGGGTGCCGGGGCGGTCGCTGCTGGCCGGCGCGGTGCTGGGCATCATCGGGTTCTTCGTGATCCCGGTGATCGGGCTGTTCCTCGGCTTTGTGCTCGGCGTCTACCTGGCCGAGCTGCTCCGGCTCCGCGAGCACGCGCTGGCCTGGCCGTCCACCACGCATGCGCTGCGCGCGGTCGGCTGGAGCATCCTGATCGAGTTGGCCGTCGGGCTGCTTGCGACGGCGGTGTGGATCATCGGAATGGTTGTCGGCTGAGTTGAGTCGTGGAGGTGCGCGGGTGAGCGAGTCGGGTAGCGGGTCGGGTGACGGGGACGCTGGCGGGCCGATCCGGGTGGCCGTGCTGGGCGCCCGGGGCCGGATGGGGGTCGAGGTCTGCCGCGCGGTGGAGGCCGCCGACGACCTGGACCTGGTGGCGATGGTGGACGTGGGGGACTGGCTGTTCAACGTGGCCGACGCCGGCGCCCAGGTGGTCGTCGACTTCACCCACCCCGACGTGGCGCTGGACAACATCCGCTTCTGCGTGGACCACGACATCGCCGCCGTGGTCGGGACCAGCGGGTTCGACGCCGCCAAGCTGGCCACCGTGGCCGACTGGCTGACCCACAAGCCGGAGTTGGGCGTGCTGGTGGCGCCGAACTTCGGCATCGGCGCGGTGCTGTCCATGCACTTCGCCCAGCTCGCCGCGCGCTTCTTCGACTCCGCCGAGGTGATCGAGCTGCACCACGCCGGCAAGGTGGACGCGCCATCCGGCACCGCCGCGCACACCGCCGCGCTGATCTCCGCCGCACGGGACACCGCCGGTTCGCCACCGATGCCCGACGCCACCACCCAGGAGCGTCCCGGCGCGCGGGGCACCAGCGTGGACGGCGTGCGGGTGCACTCGGTGCGGATGCCCGGGCTGGTCGCCCACCAGGAAGTGCTCTTCGGTACCGACGGTGAGCTGCTGACCATCCGGCACGACTCGCTCAGCCGCACCTCGTTCATGCCCGGTGTGCTACTCGGCATCCGTAGCGTGCTCACCCGCCCCGGCCTCACCGTAGGCCTAGAACCCCTCCTCAACCTCTAAACCCCCGCTGCCCGCGAGTCGGGTTTTCGGCCAGGGCGAGTCGGGGATTCGGCCAGGGCGGGTCGGGGGCTTCGCGGGGTCGGAATTGATCAGCGCGGGGCGGGTCGTCGACGGCCGGGCCAGTCGTGTAAGCAGGTGCGATGGCTCTAGCGCAGGTTCGCGCGGCGACCCCGGAGGACGTCGAGGAGATCATCCGCATTCAGCTGGACACCTGGCGGGTCGCCTACGCCGAGCTGGTGCCTGAGGCCGCTTTGCAGCGGTTGGCCGGGCCGGGTGCGCGGCAGGCCTGGACCGAGGCGGTCATCGCCGGAGCGGGTCATCACGTGCTGGTGGCAACCGAGGGGGACTGGACCGTCGGGTTCTGCGCGGCCGCCCCGGCGGACCCCGAGGAACCGGGGGTCACTCCAGGTCAGGCCCAGATCGTCACGCTGCTGGTGGAGCCGAGGTGGGGCCGGCGCGGGCACGGTCGCCGATTGCTGGGCGCCGCCTTCGATGTGCTGGCGCGGGACGGGGCGCAGGGCGGCATGGCCTGGCTGCCGGAGCAGGACGTGGCGTCCCGGGCCTGCTACGACCGCATCGGGTGGGACCCGGACGGGATGGGGCGCACACTCGACGCCGGTGACCGTGAGCTGCGCGAGATTCGGCTGGCCGGACCGCTGCGGGTGGAGAACAGGGACCCGAGGCGGCGCGGGCTCACTCCGGATGGAATCTCCGACCCACCCTGACGGAGTCCCCGACTCGCCCTGACGGAATCCGCGACTCGCGGCGTGCTGGGAGGGGCGACTCGCGGGGAGTTTGGTGTGCTGGGAGGGGCGACTCGGGGGAAGTGTCGGGGTGTGGTGGGAGACTGCCGGTGATGGAGACGATCACTGGGGCGGGTGCGCGGCGGGCTGTGTTGGCTGCGCAGGGGTTTGCGGAGGCGCGGCCGTTGGGGCCGGTGAGTCGGCGGCACCTGGGGCGGCTGATCGAGCGGTTGCGGCTGCTCCAGCTGGACTCGGTGAACGTGGCGGTCCGGGCCCACTACATGCCGGTGTTCAGTCGGCTCGGCGCCTACCCGCGCGCGCTGCTGGACGGGGCGGCCTGGGCGCACTCCGCCCGCCAGCCCCGCCTGCTGGTGGAGTACTGGGCGCACGAGGCGTGCCTGCTGCCGGTGCGGGACTGGCCACTGCTGCACTCCGGGGCCAAACGCCAGGGGTGGTGGCGGCACTACCGGGAGCTGGCCGAGCGTGAGCCGGGGCTGATCGAGGACGTGCTGGCCGCGGTCAAGGAGGTCGGCCCGGTGGGCGCCGGCACGTTGGAGGAGATGCTCGGCCGCACGCCGTCCGGGCCCAGGGCCGGCTCCTGGTGGAACCGGTCGGACATCAAGCGGACCTGCGAGTACCTGTTCGGTACCGGCCAGCTGACCACCGGCACAAGGGTCAACTTCCAGCGGCTCTACGACCTGCCCGAGCGGGTCCTTCCGCCGGAGGTGCTGGCCGCGCCCCCGATCGATACCGGCGATGCGGCCCGCGGCTTGGTCGCCAACTCCGCCGCCGCGCTGGGCGTGGCCACCGAGCCGGAGCTGCGCGACTACTACCGGTTGGGGCCGCAGACCTGCCGGGACGCGATCCGCGAGCTGGTCGACGCCGGGCAGCTGGAGCCGGTCGAGGTGCGTGGTTGGAACCGCGCCGCATATCGCCAGCCGGGCGCCCGGATGCCGAGAAAGATCACCACGCGCGCACTGCTCTGCCCGTTCGACCCGCTGATCTGGGAGCGGGCCCGCACCGAGCGGATCTTCGACTTCCGCTACCGGATCGAGATCTACACCCCCGCCGAGCGTCGCGAACACGGCTACTACGTGTTCCCGTTCCTGCTGGACGACGCACTGGTCGGCCGGGTTGACCTGAAGGCCGACCGGGTGGACCGGGTGCTTCGGGTGCCCGGCGCGTTCGCCGAACCAGGTGGGGCCTCGCCGCTCGCCAGGGTGGCCGTCGAGCTGGCCGACGAGCTGCGGCTGATGGCCAGCTGGCTGGAGTTGGACGACGTGGTGGTCGGCGAGCGGGGCGATCTGATCGCCCCGCTCGCCAGGGCGCTGGCGACTCGGCCGGCGATCTCGGCGAGCTAGCCGGCCGCCCCCGCCGGGCTCAGCGCCCTCGTCACCAGTACGTCTCCGCTCCCGGTGCGACCCTGGACGTGCACCGCACCGGCACCGGTTCCGCTGGGCGCGGAGTCGCTGACCTCCAGCTCGCTGCGTGCGCGGCCGGAGCCGGAATTCAGGTCGAGCTCGGCGGCCACCCCGGCGTGAACCCCGATCCGCAGGTTGCCCGAGCCTGTGGTCAGGTCGAGCCGGCCGGCCTCGGCGTTCTCCACGGTCACGTTCCCGGAGCCGGCGCGCGCGAGCAGATCCGCCCGCACCGTGCCCAGTCGCAGATCGCCGCTGCCGCTCTGGATGTCGGCCGGTCCGCCCAGCACCTCCAGCTCAAGACTGCCTGAGCCGGTCTTCGCGGTGGTCCGGCCGGACACAGCGCGGACCGTCCCCGAGCCGGAGCCGGTACGCAGCTTCAGATCACCGTCTACCGACTCCAGCGTGATGTCGCCGGCGGCGGTCCGCGCGCTGGCGGTTCCGGCCCGGCCGCTGACGGTGATCTGGCCGGCCCCGGTGCGCAGGGTGACCCGTGAGCCGGCCGGCGCCCGCACGGTCAGCAGCAACGGCACGATCCTCGCGGGCAGCGTCGTCGCCGAGTGCACCACCAGTCGGCGGGCCGGCTCCGACCAGGTGATCTCGGCGCTGCGCACCGCCTCGGCGGGCAGGTCTCCGAGCAGGCCACCCAGATCGAAGTCGCCGCCACCGAGCCCTGGGATGGAGAACTGCCGGTCGCCGAAGGTGAAGTTGCGCCCGGCGAACGGGAACTCCCGACCGCCCACCCGGAACGATCCCGATGATCCGCTGGTGGCCTCGCTCAGCATGTTGAGCAGCCCGGACAGGCCAGCCGTCCGGCCGCCCTCGGTGCCCCGATCGATCCGGAGCTCAACATCCACCGTGTCGGCGTCGTCGGCCAGGGCTACCTCGATCCGGCCGGCGTCCAGGGTCAGTTCCAGTTCAGCCGGAGCGGCGCACGGCCAGCTCTCGGTACGCACCGCGCGCACCTGCTCGGGCTTGTCGGTGCCGCTCGGGCCGGCGGTCGCGCTGTCGGTGGGACTGCCGGTCGGGCCGTGGCCCGCGCTGTCGCTCGGGCTGGCGGTCGCGCTGTCGCTCGGGCCATGGCCCGAGCTGCCGGTCGGGTCGTCGCTCGCGCTGTCAGCGCTGCCAGCCGCGCTGTCGCTGGCATCGGTCGGGCCGCTCCCGGCATGCTCTTCAGCGCCGTCCCCGACCGTGCTGTCGCCCTGCGCGCCCGAGTCCGCGCCGGTGGCCTCGGCCCACACTCGGCCGGCGTCCTGCTCGTTCCCAGTCGCGGGGGTGGTGTGCTCGTCGCGGGGGTTGCTGTTGTCCTCGGTCATGATCCGCCCTCTCAGCCTTGCACCCAGCCGCGTACCCGGCGGCTGTCGTCGCGCCCTCGGCCCCGGTTCCCATCGCCGCCGCGGCCGCCACCTCCGTGACCCCAGTCGCTCCAGTCCCGGTGCGACGCGCCGTGCAGCGCGCCCTGGACGGCCTGGGAGATCCAGGCGTTGAGCGACATGCCCTGCGCGTTGGCGGCCTGCTCGGCGCGATTCTTCATCTGCTCCATCAGGCGGAGGGTGATCCGGCTGATGTCGCCGGGATCTCCGAGCGGCGGCGGAGGCGATTGCTCTTCGCTGGCCTGGGGTCGGGTCGGTTCGCTGACCGCGACCTTGACCTGGCGACCGTCCAGCCGCACCTCGACCACCCGCTCACCGTCGAGCGCCTCGGTGACCTCGGCGGCCAGGTCGGCGAGGGCGTTCATCACGGCCAGCCGGGCGGCCGGCTCGATCGCGGCCGCGAGCAGGGCCGCGGTCCGTTGCGTCTGCTCGTCGCCGGCGGCGGCGGCGGACACCAGGTCCTCACGCAAGCCGGCGACATAAGGTGTGACATCCATGGCGCCAGTGTGGCGTCATAAGTGACGTCACGCAAGGAGAAAATGGCGTCACCGTGCGGTCACCGCGGCGTCCCGGCCGGGCTGTCGGAGGCCGCCGTTACGCTGCCGGCATGCCTGACACGGTGCCGCTGAGGGTCCAGCTGATCGCGAAGACCGAGTTCCTGCCGCCGGCCGACGTGCCGTGGGAGACCGATGCCGACGGTGGGCAGGCGCTCGCCGAATTCGCCGGCCGGGCCTGCTACCAGTCCTGGAAGAAACCGAACCCAGCCACCGCGACCAATGCCGGCTACCTGCGGCACATCCTGGAGGTCGGCCACCTGAGCGTGCTCGAGCACGGCACGGTGACGTTCTACCTCACCGGAGTGTCCCGCTCGCTGACGCACGAGCTCATTCGGCACCGGCATTTCTCCTACTCGCAGCTCTCCCAGCGCTACGTGCCCGGTCGAGGCTCGGCGTTGGTCGAGCCAGAGGTGATCGCCGGTGAGCCGGAGCTGCACGCGGCGTTCGTGGAGGCCACCGAGGCCGCCGAGAAGGCCTACGACGCGCTGCTGACCGGCCTCGAGCAGCGCTTCGCCGACGTGCCGAACGCCACCCTGCGGCGCAAGCAGGCTCGGCAGGCGGCCCGCTCGGTGCTGCCGAACGCGACCGAGACGAAGATCGTCGTCACCGGCAACTATCGCGCCTGGCGGCACTTCATCGCGATGCGCGCCACCGAGCACGCCGACGTGGAGATCCGCGAGCTGGCCATCGAGTGCCTGCGCCAGCTGCTGGCCGCGGTGCCGAACGTGTTTGCCGACTTCGAGATAGGCACCCTGGAGGACGGCAGCGAGATCGCCTCCAGCCCCTTGGTCTCCGAGGGCTGAAGCGGGTGTCACCGGGCGCGGTGACCGAAGCGGGGCGGGAGCGCGCGGCGCTCTGCGCGGAGTTCGAGCGGGTCGGGCCGGGCGTGCCCACGCTGTGCGGCGGGCGCACCTCTGGGGAGCTACTGGCCCACCTGTTGGTGCGGGAGCGTCGGTACCTGGTCAGCCTGCTGGGCATCCCGATGCCCTCGGTGGTGGGGTCGGCCGAGCTTCGGATGGCCCGGCTGCCCTGGCTGGAGATGATCGAACTGCTGCGCGCCGGTTCCGGCGGGTGGCTGCCTGGCCGCCGGCCCACCGACGGGATGGAATTTCTGCGGCTCTACGTGCACCACGAGGACATCCGCCGGGCCCGACTCGGCTGGGCGCCGAGGCCCCCGGAGGTGTACCGGGACGACACGCTGTGGCACGGTGCGCGCACCCTCGGTCGGCTGGCCTACCAGCGCAGTCCGGTCGGCGTTGGGCTGCGCCGACCGGACGGGGCGTGCTGGCCGGTGCGGCCCGGTCCACGCCCGGTCACCGTGTCCGGGCAGCCGGGCGAGTTGGTGGTGCACATGTGCCGCCGGCCGAGGGTGCGGGTAGAGCTCGCCGGCCCGCCCTCGGACGTCAATGCCGCGCTGGCGGCCCGCCCAGGGACCCTGTTCGGCGGTTTCGCCGCGACGCGTTCGCCGGCCGCCCCTGGGCACACGACCGGTTACGACGAGGGGTGACGAGGATGAGACTGGTACCGGCCGAACGCGCGGCGCTGTGTGATCTGTTCGAGGCGACCGGGCCGCAAGCCCCCACCGTGCTGCCCGACTGGCGGGCCGAGGAGCTGCTCGCGCACCTGCTGGTGCGGGAGCGCCAGCCGCTGGCCGCGCCGGGGATTCTGCTGCCGCCGTTGGCGCGGTTCACCGAGTCGGCCATGCGCTCGTACGAGAACCTGCCCTGGGCGCAGCGGGTCCGGCTGCTGCGTGGCGGGGCCCCGCTGTGGTCGCCGTACCGGATCGGGCTGCTGGACGAACGCGCCAACCTGCTGGAGTTCTTCGTGCACTACGAGGACCTGGCCAGGGCGCAAACGGGTTGGCAAGTGCGCCCGTCGCAACCCGAGCGGGATGAGGCGCTCTGGTCGGCACTGCGGCTGGGCGCACGGGTGATGTACCGGCACAGCCCGGTGGGGGTGCGGCTGCGGCACGCCACCAGGGAGCGGGGCGCCGAGATCAGCGCCCGGCGCGGGCCCGGGCTGGTCACAGTGATCGGCGAGCCGGGGGAGTTGGTACTGCACGCGTTCGGCCGGGAGCTCGCCCAGGTGGAGCTGGAGGGCGCGGAGCCGGACATCGAGGCGCTGCGGTCCGCCCCGCGCGGGCTTTAGTGCGGGATCTAGTGCTGGATCTACTGCCAGGTACCACCGCTGAGACGGAAGTCTCGATAGATCGCGAGCTGGGCACCGGACCGCCGGTCAGGCCGTCGGGCAGGACCGGAACGCCCGGCCCGCTGAGCGGGGCATATGCCCTGGTTGGCGTGGCGGCGGCGGTGCTCGTCGCGGTGGCGGTACCATGGCTGGTAATGCGCGCCTTCCAATCTGGCGGCGCGGTGTGCGCCAGGGCACCCCGATGCCCGTTGGCCCACCCAGAACTCGTCGCCACGCCTGAGCTGGCGACACGACCCGGCCGGCCGTGCCGGCCACGAAAGTTGTTGCCCTGTGAGTCGTTCACATAATTCCAACCGTCGAAACTCCCGCCCGGAACGCGAGCGCGAGCGCGACCGCCCAGTCGAGCAGCCGGGCCCGAACCCCGAGCTGCCGATCATGGCGCCGCCGGAGCTGCCGGAGGGCGGCCTGCGGGTGGTCGCGCTCGGCGGCATCGGGGAGATCGGCCGCAACATGACCGTCTTCGAGTACGCCGGAAAGCTGCTCGTGGTCGATTGCGGCGTGCTCTTCCCGGCCGAGGATTCCCCGGGCGTGGACCTGATCCTGCCCGACTTCCGCGCCATCGAGCACCGTCTCGACGACATCGAGGCCGTCGTGCTCACACACGGCCACGAGGATCACATCGGCGCCATCCCGTTCCTGCTCCGGCTGCGTCCGGACCTGCCGATCGTGGGCTCCAAATTCACCCTCGCCCTGGTGGCCGCCAAGTGCAAGGAGCACCGGCAGACCCCGCACCTGCGCGAGGTCCGCGAGGGCCAGCGCACCCGGCATGGCGACTTCAACTGCGAGTACTTCGCGGTCAACCACTCCATCCCGGACGCGCTGGCGGTGGCCATCCGCACCCCGGCCGGCCTGGTCCTGCACACCGGGGACATCAAGCTCGACCAGCTCCCACTGGACGGGCGGCTGACCGACCTGGCCGGGTTCTCCCGGCTCGGCGACGAGGGCGTGGACCTGTTCCTGGTCGACTCCACCAACGCCGACGTTCCCGGGTTCGTGATCTCCGAGCGGGAGATCGGGCCGGTGCTGGAGAAGGTTTTCGACGACTCCAAGAGCCGGATGATCGTGGCCTGCTTCGCCAGCCACGTGCACCGGGTGCAGCAGGTCCTGGACGCGGCCGCCGCGCGCGGGCGCAAGGTGTGCCTGGTCGGCCGCTCCATGCTGCGCAACATGGGCCTGGCCGCCGACATGGGCATCCTCAAGGTGCCGGACGGCCTGCTTGTCGAACTCGACGAGGCCATGCTGCTGCCCGACGAGAAGCTGGTGCTGGTCTCGACCGGCTCCCAGGGCGAGCCGCTGTCCGCGCTGTCCCGGATGGCCCGCGGCGAGCACCGGCAGGTGCGGATCAAGCCCGACGACACGGTGGTGCTGTCCTCGTCGTTGATCCCCGGCAACGAGACCGCGGTGTTCGGCGTGATCAACGGGCTGACCCGGCTCGGCGCGCGGGTGGTGCACCAGGGCAACGCACGGGTGCACGTGTCCGGCCACTCACCGGCCGGTGAGCTGCTGTTCCTGTACAACGCGGTGCGGCCGAGCAACGTAATGCCGGTGCACGGCGAGTGGCGGCACCTGCGGGCCAACGGCGCGCTGGCGGTCAAGACCGGCGTGCCCGCCGACTCGGTGGTGCTGGCCGAGGACGGCGTGGTGGTGGACCTGATCGACGGCCGGGCGAAGATCAGCGGCCGGGTCGAGGTCGGCCGGGTCTATGTGGACGGTCTGGCGGTCGGCGACATCGGCGAAAGCACCCTGGGGGATCGCCTGGTGCTCGGCGAGGGTGGCTTCATCTCCATCACGCTGGCCGTGGAGAGCGCCACCGGCCGGGCGGTAGCCCCGCCCACGGTCTCCGGTCGCGGGTTCTCCGACGATCCGAAGGCGCTGGCCGGGGTGATCCCGCTGATCGAGGCTGAGCTGGCCCACATCGAGGCGGAGGGGATCACCGACCCGCACCGGATCGCCCAGTCGGTGCGTCGGGTGGTCGGCCGCTGGGTGGCGGACAACTACCGGCGCCGACCGATGATCGTGCCGACCGTCATTCCGGTCTGAGCCGGAGGTTGACCTGAACCATTGTTCAGGTCAAAGACTGCGGGTATGACGCACCCGAAGGACGCCGAATTCGAGGAGATCCGCCGGATCGTCGCCGACATCGAGACCGGCTTCAACACCAAGGACGCCGAACTCGCCGTCCGGCACTTCACCGAGGACGGCTGGTCGGTCGGCGTGACCGGGGTCAGGATCGCCGGCCGGGAGCCGTTGCTGGACGCCCACCGCACCGGCCTGGCCGGTCCGCTGCGCGACCTGTACGCCCGCTACCGGGTCGGCGAGATCGCCTTTCTCCGGCCCGACGTGGCGATCGCGCAGAAGTACGCCCCCGCGACCGACGCTCAGGGCCGGCCGATCGAGCTCGACCACACCATGATCGCGCTGTATGTGCTGGTGAAGGACGGCGGGCGGTGGCAGGTGGCGGCGCGGCAGAACACCATGGCGCCGCGGTGAACCCGGTGGCATCGCCGGGGGCGCCCGGTTAGCCTGCCGCTGCCACTGGCACGAGGAGGGGGCAACGTGCAGTTTCTGCTGATCATGCACAACAACCCGGCGGTCTGGGACGCGCTGACCGACAGCGAGCGGGACGCGGTGGTCACCGGGCACGGGCAATTCATCGAGACGATCCAGGAGTCCGGCGAACTGATCGTGACCCAGGGCCTGGCCGGCCCGTCGAACAGTGCGGTGGTCCGGGTCCGCAACGGGGTGCCGGTGGTAACCGACGGGCCGTACCTGGAGGCCAAGGAATTCCTGGGCGGCTATTACCTGGTCGACTGCGTGAGCCGGGAGCGGGCGCTCGAGCTGGCCACGCTCATTCCGGATGCCTCGGTGCCGGGGTTGGCCATCGAGGTGCGGCCGGTGATGTTCTCCAACGGGCTGGAGGTGTGACCGGAGCCGCGAGGGTGCACCGCGCGTTCGAGCACCTGTCGCGGGAGGCCGCGCCACGGGTCCTCGGCGCGCTGGTTCGCCGGTACGGCCACTTCGACGAGTGCGAGGACGCGGTGCAGGAGGCGCTGCTGGTCGCCGCCGTGCAATGGCCGGAGCAGGGCATCCCGGATAACGTGCAGGCCTGGCTGAGCACGGTGGCCGCCCGCCGGCTGGTCGACCAGATCCGCGGCGAGACCGCCCGCCGGCGCCGCGAGGAGGTCGATTTCCAACGTCAGCCCGCCGACCGGCAGGTGGAACGCCCGGTCGACCAGGCAGTGGACGGCCAGGTGGTGGACGGCCACGCGGGCCAGGACGAGACGCTCACCCTGCTGTTCCTCTGCTGCCACCCGTCTCTCACCGAGGCCTCCCAGGTCGCGCTCACCCTGCGCGCTGTCGGCGGCCTGAGCACCGAGCAGATCGCCCATGCCTTCCTGGTCCCCGAGGCCACCATGGGCGCCCGGATCAGCCGCGCCAAGCAGCGCATCAAGGCAGCCGGGGCGAGCTTCACCCAGCCCGAGGGCGCCGATCGCCAGGCGCGCCTTCCGGTCGTGCTGCATGTGCTCTACCTGATCTTCAACGAGGGGTACACGGCCAGCTCCGGGCCGCGGTTGCAGCGCGCCGACCTGGCCGCCGAGGCGATCCGGCTGACCCGCGCGGTGCGCCGGCTGCTGCCCGAGGACGGCGAGGTGGCCGGCCTGCTGGCGTTGATGCTGCTCACCGACGCGCGCCGGGCGGCGCGGGCCACCGACGACGGGGCATTGGTCCCGCTGGCCGAGCAGGACCGGAGCCGGTGGGACCCGGCGGCCATCGCCGAGGGCCTCGCGCTGGTCGGCCGGGCGATGGCCACCTCGGAGCTGGGTGTGTACCAGCTGCAGGCGGCCATCGCCGGGGTGCACGTGCAGGCCGAGCGGGCCGAGGACACCGACTGGCCGCAGATCCAGGTGCTGTATCGGATCCTGGAACGGATCTGGCCGAATCCGATGGTCACCCTGAACCGGGCGATCGCGGTGGCCATGACCGAGGGCCCGGAAGCCGGCCTGGCGCTGCTGGCCCCGTTGGACTCGGACAGCCGGATGGCCGGTCACCACCGGTTGGCCGCCGTGCGCGCGCACCTGTTGGAGCTGGCCGGCGACCGGATGGCCGCCCTCGAGGCCTACCAGCTGGCCGCCCGCCGTACCGCGAGCCTGCCGGAGCAGCGCTACCTGACCGCTCGCGCCGCCC
>DASWST010000033.1:0-23262 GCA_036402515.1 Pseudonocardia sp. | reverse complement strand
CAGGGCACCCTGGCGCTGACCATCGAGGGGCGCGGTTTCGACTCGAAGGTCTCGGCCGGCGCCGGGGTTCCGTTCATGGAGTCCGACTGCGTGTCCTGCGGTGCCTGCGTGCAGGCCTGCCCGACGGCTACGCTGCAGGAGAAGACGGTCGTCGAGCTGGGTATGCCGACCCGGTCGGTGATCACCACGTGTGCGTACTGCGGCGTGGGCTGCTCGTTCAAGGCCGAGCTGCGCGGTGACGAGCTGGTCCGGATGGTGCCCTACAAGGACGGCGGGGCGAACGAGGGCCACTCGTGTGTGAAGGGCCGGTTCGCCTTCGGCTACGCCTCCCACCCGGACCGGGTGCTGGAGCCGATGGTGCGCGACTCGATCACCGACCCGTGGCGCACCGTCTCCTGGGACGAGGCGATCGGGTTCACCGCCCGGCGGCTCCGCGAGATCCAGACGCTGCACGGCACCGGCTCGATCGGCGCGATCACCTCCTCCCGGTGCACCAACGAGGAGGTCTACGTCGTCCAGAAGATGGTCCGCGCGGCGTTCGGCAACAACAACGTGGACACCTGCGCCCGGGTCTGCCACTCGCCGACCGGGTACGGGCTCAAGCAGACCTTCGGCACCTCGGCCGGCACCCAGGACTTCAAGTCGGTGGCCAAGGCCGACGTGATCATGGTGATCGGCGCGAACCCCACCGACGGGCACCCGGTGTTCGGCTCCCGGATGAAGCGGCGGCTGCGCCAGGGCGCCAAGCTCATCGTGGTCGACCCCCGGCGCATCGACCTGGTTCGCTCCCCGCACATCGAGGCCACCCACCACCTGTCCCTGGCACCGGGCAGCAACGTGGCGATGGTCAACGCGATGGCCCACGTGGTGGTCACCGAGGGCCTGGTGGACCGCGAGTTCGTCGAGGCGCGCTGCGAGGACTTCGCCGAGTGGGAGGCGTTCATCGCCGGCGAGGAGCACAGCCCGGAAGCCGTGGAGACGATCACCGGGGTGCCCGCCGGGGAAGTGCGGGCGGCCGCGCGGCTGTTCGCCACCGGCGGCAACGCGGCGATCTACTACGGCCTCGGGGTGACCGAGCACAGCCAGGGCTCCACCATGGTGATGGGCATGGCGAACCTGGCCATGGCCACCGGCAACATCGGCCGGGACGGCGTCGGGGTGAACCCGCTGCGCGGGCAGAACAACGTGCAGGGCTCCTGTGACATGGGCTCCTTCCCGCACGAGCTGCCCGGTTACCGGCACGTCTCCGACGACGCGGCGCGGGCCATCTACGAGGAGCTCTGGGGCGCTCCGGTGCTGGATGAGCCCGGCCTGCGCATCCCGAACATGTTCGACTCCGCGTTGGACGGCTCGTTCCGGGCGCTGTTCGTGCAGGGCGAGGACATCGCCCAGTCGGACCCGAACACCCAGCACGTGCATGCCGCGTTGGCCGCGCTGGACCTGGTCGTGGTGCAGGACCTGTTCGTCAACGAGACCGCCAAGTTCGCCCACGTACTGCTGCCCGGCACCTCGTTCCTGGAGAAGGACGGCACCTTCACCAACGCCGAGCGGCGGATCAACCGGGTGCGCCCGGTGATGGCCTCGCGCACCGGCAAGCAGGAGTGGGAGATCGTCAGCGAGATTGCCCAGGCGATGGGCTACCCGATGCGCTACGAGAGCTCGGCGCGGATCATGGACGAGATCGCGCTGACCACGCCCACCTTCGCCGGGGTGTCGTTCGCGCACCTGGACAAGGTGGGCAGCGTGCAGTGGCCGTGCAATGAGGCGGCTCCGAACGGCACGCCGATCATGCACATGGACGGGTTCGTCCGGGGCAAGGGCCGCTTCGTGCAGACCACCTACGTGCCGACCAAGGAACGCAGCACGCGGAAGTTCCCGCTGATCCTGACCACCGGCCGGATCCTGTCCCATTACAACGTGGGTGCGCAGACCCGGCGCACCGCGAACGTGGCCTGGCACCCGGAGGACCTGTTGGAGATCCACCCGCACGACGCCGAGGTGCGCGGCATCAACGACGGCGACCTGGTCTCGCTGGCCAGCCGGGTGGGCCGCACCACGCTGCGCGCGACCATCGCCGAGCGGATGCCGGTCGGCGTCGTCTATACCACCTTCCACCACCCGGTGACCGGGGCGAACGTGGTCACCACGGAGCACTCGGACTGGGCCACCAACTGCCCGGAGTACAAGGTCACCGCGGTCCAGGTGGCGCTGGCCGCCGAACCGGTGAGCGCCGGGTCGGACGCCGCGCGCGACGACATCCGGGTGGCGGTGGCCGGTGGCTGAGCACCTGACCTACACCGCGTCCGGCCCGGTGCTGCGGATGGCCGACGAGATCGCGGTGCAGTTCGACCGCCGCCCGATCGCCGAGGCGGCTACCGAGATCGCCGCGCACATCCGCACGTTCTGGGACCCGAGGATGCGCGCGGCGCTGCTGGACGCCATCGAGGTTGGCGCGGACATTGCCCCGGTGGTGCGGGCCGCCGCCGCACTGTTGCGGCTGCCAGGGTGAGCTCAGCCTGGCTCGTGCATGATCGAGCTGTGCGTATCGAGGACCGCCCGGTCCAGCCCGCCGACCGGTTGGCCACCTCAGCCTGGGACGAGGCTAGGTGGGCGGCCCACCAGGTCGCCGTCCCGCTAGCGGCCTCGGCGGTGCCGCTGGCCGAGGCGCTGGGCACCGTGCTGGCCGAGCCGGTGCGCGCGCTGGTCCCGATACCGTCGGTGGACTGCTCGGCGATGGACGGGTACGCGGTGTGCGGGCCGCCGCCGTGGGCGGTGGTGGCCCGAGTCCGGGCCGGCGAGGGCATCCCGGCGCCGCTGTGGTCGGGTGCGGCGTGCGAGATCGCCACCGGCGCTCCGGTCCCCGCCGGCACGCGGGGCGTGCTGCCCTACGAGCAGGCTTGCCGGACCGGTGAGCTGGTCGACGGGCTGGTCGGCGGATCGGTCGAACCGGGTCGGCACATCCGGCGACGTGGCGAGGAGTGCGCCGAGGGGGAGCAGGTGCTCGCGGAGGGCGCGGTGCTCGGCCCGGCGGCGCTCGGCCTGGCCGCCGCGCTCGGCTACGACACCGTTCCAGTTCGGCCCACCCCGAAGGTGGCCGCCCTGGTCACCGGGAACGAGCTGCTGCGGCGCGGTATGCCGGCCGCCGGTCGGGTCCGCGACGCGATCGGTCCGATGCTGCCTGGCCTGACCGCGTGGGCCGGCGCTCGGCTCACCGGCACCACCTCGCTGGTCGACTCGGCCACCGTGCTCGCCGAGGCGCTGCGCGCCAGCGACGCCGAGCTGACCCTGGTCTCCGGCTCGTCCTCCCGGGGCCCGGCCGACCACCTGCGCCCGGTGCTGCTGTCGTTGGGCGCCGAGCTGGTGGTGGACGGCGTGCGGTGCCGGCCCGGACACCCGCAGGCGCTGGCCCAGCTGCCCGACGGACGCCTGGTGGTCGGGCTGCCCGGCAACCCGTTGGCCGCCTTCGTCGCCTTCCTCACCCTCGCGTTGCCCGCACTGGCCGGGTTGCGCGGATTGCCGCTGCCCGAGCTCACCGACGCGCCGATCGGGGCCCCGCTGCTCGGCGGCCCCGGTCGAGCCGGCAAACCCGGCGCCACCCAGCTGGTCCCGGTACGGGTGCGGGGCGGCCAGCTCACCGAGCTGCGCTTTGCCGGCAGCGCCATGCTGCGCGGCCTGGCCGCCGCCGACGCACTCGCCGTGATCGCCCCCACCGGCCAGCTTCGCCTCCACCCCCTGCCCTGACCCCCGGCCGGTGACGACCACGGATGAGCTGGACTCCGCGGCTGTGTCGACGCATAGGCGACTTCCCACACCTGGCCTGCACGTCGCACAGGTTGCAGACAGGTTGCGACGTATGCGAGGTGCAGGCTGGCTGTGCGAAGTGGGTGGTGCGGCGGTCGCCCCGGCCGGTGTATCGGCTGGAGCCGGAGGTCGCCGGGTGCTACTGGTAACGGAGGGCTTCGATGGGGCGTAGGCCGGCGGCTCGGTTCGCCGGGTAGCCGCCGGCCACCAGGCCGATCACCAGGCTGATCACGAACGCGATGGCGATCGCGCCGAGGGAGATGTCCGGGGTGCCGAAGTTCGGCGCCACCCGGGGCACCACCACCATTCCGGCTCCGACCACCGCGACCCCCACGATGATCCCGATCACCCCGCCGATGCCGGCCAGCATGGTCGACTCGATCAGGAATTGCTTCATGATGGCGCTGCGCCGGGCGCCGATCGCCTTGCGGATGCCGATCTCCCTGGTCCGCTCGGTGACCGAGACCAGCATGATGTTCGCTACCCCCAGCCCGCCGACGACCAGCGACATGGCCGCCACCGCGAGGGTGAACAGGGTCAGGTAGCTGAGGAAGGTGGTCGCCTTGTCCAGCAGGTTCTGCAGAGCGGTCGCGGTGTAGTCCCTGGCCACCGGGTCCTTGATGTTGTGCCGCTCATCCATGATCGAGTAGACCTGGCGCTGCGCTTCGTTGACCTGGTTCACGCTGGCAGCCTTGACGATGATCTCGGTGATCCGGTCGTTGCCGCCGACCAGGTAGGCCCGGGCGGCGCCCAGCGGCATGATGGCCGCGTCGTCCTGCTGGCCGTTGCTGGTGACCACCCCGATCACCCGGAAGTTGGACCGGCCGATCCGCACGTCCTTTCCGATCGCGGCGGCGGCATCCCCGTTGAACAGCGAGGAGATCACGTTCGGACCGAGCACCACCACCCTGGCGTTGCTCCTGGCCTGGGACGCGGTGAACATCTGGCCGACCATGATCTGCCGGTCCAGCATGCTCAGGTAGTCCGGGGTGGAGCCCGCCAACGTGCCGAGGAACTGCTGCTGGCGGTAGGAGATCAGCTGCGAGCCGTTGATCACCGGCGTGGCACTGGCGATGTCCGGGGCGTTGGCGGGGTTGCTCAGCGCCTGGATGTCGTTGTCCCGGAGATCTTTCGGCAGCCCGCTCCCGGGCGCCGCCACGTTCAGTTTGTTCACCACGATCTGGTTCGCCAGTGCGCCGAACTGGGTGTTGAAGCCGGCCTTGATGCCGTCGCCCAAGCCAACCAGAATGATCACTGCGGAGACGCCGATGATGATCCCGATGGTGGTCAGCGCGGATCGCAGCCGGTTCGCGCGCAGGCTGCGAATCGCAATGGCGAAGGCTTCTCTCACGTGCATCGAGTGCTCCCGTCCGGTTCTCGCCCGGTGACCGGCCGGGTACGCCCGGTCACCTGGGGCTGGTTCGACCAGCCCCCTGAGGTGGTGCGGTCTCGGCACGCCTCGAGGGCGCCGACGCCGGCGCCCTCGAGGTGTGCCGTGTGGTTACCCGGCTCCCGCCGTCGATCGGAGCGGGGCGGCGGCACCCGGCTCGGCGCGGCGGGGCTTCACGAGAGCTCACCTTCGATGGAGAGCACGAGGCCGAGGTCGTGGAACAGCGGCTGCCAGTCGACCGTCGCCAGCCGGCCATCCACCACGGCGTGGGCCTCGATGCTTGCCCGGGCGTTGGCGACCAGGTCGGTGTGCGTCACCCTCACCGCCGCGGGAGCGCGGGCGGAGCCGGACTGGTATCGCAGGTAGGCCACCGAGTGAGGGTCGGCCTCCGGCCAGTCCCTGGACGGGGCGGCTGGGATGTCCTCCACGGCGACGACGCCCAGGTACGGGCCGAGGAACTCGGTCAGCGCGTGCTGGTCGACGCGGGTGGTGAGGGCGAGCGCGGGCCGGCAGTCGCCCAGCACGGCGCGCAGCCGGCCGGTGTGCCCGGGCAGGCGCGGGGTGAACAGCGGCACCGCTATCACGCCGGCGCGCAGCGCGCCCAGGAACCCGGCCAGGTACTCCGGCTTCTGACTGGCCAGCACGGCGACCCGCTCGCCGGGGTTCATCCGCCCGGCCAGCATCGTGGCGACCGTGCTGACCCGCGCGTCGAGCTCGCGCCAGGACCAGGACCTGCTGACCCCGTCGGGCTCGCCGGCGTAGCCAGGGTCGCCGAGGAAGGTGAAGGCCCGCTGGTCGCCGAGCGTCTCCGCCCACCCAGCGAGCAGCGCCGGCAGGGTCGCCGGCTGTTGCGTGGCTCTGGCGACACTCGCGGTTTCCTGGTCGACGGTCACTGGGCCTCTATGCCGCGTTGTTGCCGCACTAGGCCGTTCGGGAACCCCCCAGTCCCGACCGGCTTAGTGCGGCTCATGGCGAAGACATCAAAAACGGGCCAGGTCTGGCCGGCTCTCATGCGGCGAATTCCTTCCGCCATGGAATCAAAGGGCGATTCACTCGAAACGTTAGTGACTGTCCGGGAACTCGGTCAAGATCATTTAACTCATACGGCAACGAAAGTTTCACTTTGAACTTCGCCATGGCGAAGTGAATGATCACAGGGCCCTCGGCTCAGGCTCCGCGGATTACTTGCCGAGGCTCCAATGGATCCCGAAATACCCCGGGCCGAAATCGCGGCCCACCGCGAGAACGGTATTGGCGAGACCCATCTGAAGATTGCGAATCATTTTAGGATCGCCGTCTTCGAGCTGGCTGGCGAAATGCTGGCAGCGTTGCGGCGGCGCTTGCTCGTCGAAGCACATCTCAAGGACGTACTCGCGGATGGGTCGGCCGAAGCGGCGCGAGTACGAGTCGTCCTGCTGTCGTGGCCGCATACCTCGGCAGGAGTTGTCGAACTCGTACTCGATCAGCACCGTCTCCCCCCTGCGCAGCGGGCGCTCGAAGACAAACTCGCCGGCGAACAGCCCCTTCATCGTGTTGAAGACCACCCGGCCGAGCCGGCAATTGCGCAGGTTGGTCACGATGGGCGGGCTGTACCCCTGGCCTTCCCAGTCGAAGACGAAGAGAAAGTGGTCGGCACCGTCCTGATCCGCACGCATCAACTGGGTGCAGCGCAACGACTTGATCCGGCCGTCCGCGCCGATGCAGACTCGATCATGCTGGGTGAGCCTGCGAAGTGAGGAGTCCGCGTTGGTCGGAACGCCGGCGAGTAGCTCCGCGATATCGGAGTTTCCGGGCCACAGATCGGTAATTGCCGGAGCTGCTTCGGTGAGGCCTCGATTCTCCCGTCGATTTGTTGTGCCGAGCAAGGCGCTCAACGAATCGGCGGGCAGGCCGAGTATCACCTCAATTTGCTTCAGGGCCCGCAACGAAGCTGGCCGCTCGGGCCGGCGCTGCCCGGACTGCCAATAACTCAGGGTGGCGATGCTCAGCTTGATCCCGCGCCGCATCAGGCGGTCCTGAATGCGGTCCAGGCTCAGCCCTCTTGCCGCAATTGCAGCCCGCAGGGCAGCCGCGAATGGCCCTTGCCGGAGCAGCTGATCCAGCGCCTCCACCGAGGTCTCGGCGAAGTCCGGAGCTCTCTTCGTCGGGGCTGACATCCGTTGCCTCCACATAAGAGAACTCGTAAGTGCCGGCTTCCACCCAGTCGGGCGACAACCACGGGTAAATAGATAGCACTGAATAGTCCGAAAAAGCATCCCAAATTTTTACGATCGCTGGGCGCGCGGGAGTGTACGGCCCCCGACTTGCTCACACTTCCAGGTGAATGGCGGTGTCAATGGATACTTTCGGAGAGGTCAGGATACTTTCGTATCCCACGCCGAATCGCCTTTCGCATACCCGGATACACCGCAAACTATGCGGAGCACATGCCGGGTATGAACCGACATTTCACCGGTTACGGCTGCCGGTGGGGGACGGACCGGGGTTGTCGGCGCTGACGCCGACGGTGAGGGTGCCGATCCGGGACAGGGTCAGCGACACCTCAAGGCCGGCCGCGAGCGGGCCCACCCCGGCCGGAGTGCCCGTTGCGATGATGTCGCCGACCTCGAGCGTCATCACCGAGGAGACGTAGGCGACCAGCTGGGCCACCCCCCAGATCAGGTTCTTGGTGTTGCTGGATTGGCGGTGCTCGCCGCCGACCGTGCAGTCCAGGTCGATGTCGTCGGGCGGCCCGGCCTCGTCGCTGGTCACCAGCCAGGGGCCGAGCGGGGTGAAGGTGTCGAAGGACTTGCGGGTGGACCGGTCCTCGCCGCCGCGCATGGTGATGTCCAGCAGCCCGGTGTAGCCCACGACGTAGTCGAGCGCCTGCTCCGGCGCGACGTTGCGGGCCCGCCGGCCGATCACCGCGGCGAGCTCGCCCTCCTGGTCGAAGCGACGGTCGGAGTAGGGCAGTCGGATCGCGTCGCCGTGGCCGATGAGCGAGGACGGTGCTTTGAGGAAAACGGCGAGATCGCTGATGTCTACCGTCACCGACATCTCGGACTTGTGGTCGCGGTAGTTGACCGGCGCCGCCACGATCTTGGTCGGGTCGGGCACGGGTGGGTCGAGCCGCACCGAGGACAGCGGCACGCTGTTGGCCTCGGTGGCTGGCGGCAGGGGAGTGCCCGGCCCGTCCCACTGGGTCAGCAGCCGGCGCATCGCACTGACCGCGCCCGGCCGGTGGTAGCCCCCCACGAGATCGCCCAGGTCGACCACCCGGTCGTCGGCGAGGTAGCCCACCCGACCGTCGTCATAGCTCAGCAGTCGCATGCGCGTCCGTCCCCGGCTGTCGTGTCCGCGGCTTCGCCGCACACCATAGCTCACCCGATTCACAGGTAATCAGTACACGGATAATAATGCCCGTGCGCGGTGTGGTCACGGTCGCGGCGAGGGTAGGTAGGCTGGCGGCACCCTGGGGGAGCGCCTGGCGCGAGGCAGGTGAGGGTCGTTGCGATGGGGAAGGACGGTGTGCCGGGTGGCGGTCGCCCGATCCGAGCCGGCTGAGCCCGTCGAGCTGGACCTGTCCGAGATGATCGGCCACCTGTTGCGCGCCTGCCAACAGCTCCACGTGGCCATCTGGTCGGAGGTGTTCCCGGCCGGACCCACCTCGCCGCAGTTTGCCGTGCTGCACGCGCTGGCCCACGAGGGGCCGCTGAACCAGACGGCGCTGCGTTCCAAGGCGCGCCTGGACCGCTCCAGTGCGGCCGACGTGATTCGCCGTCTCGTCGCACGCCGGCTGGTCAGCCAGGTGCGGGATCCCGCGGACGCGCGGCGGAAGGTGGTCAGGCTGACCAACGCGGGCCGCGCGGTCTACGCGGAGGCGACCGGACGAGCCCAGCGGGTCAACGAGGCGATGCTGGACGGCATGGCCGGCCCGGACCGCGCGACGTTGACCGGGCTGCTCAACTCACTGCTCCAGCACCACCGGGGCTTGCTCGACTACCAGGCCGACGAAGCCGCCGTCGGCGGGACTGCCGCCCGGCCCTGAGCGCGGCCAAAACGGCGGCGTGACCCTCGGCTTGGCCGCCCCGGCATGGACCCGGAGCCCGGCTTGGCGCAGACTCTGGCCTGGCCGCCCCGCTCCGTCCTTGACATCCGCCTCCGCCGCTGGAAGCTTCATCCGTGTGCTGATGGATCCGCCGCTCGGCGGACGCCGTGCTCTTCTCTCCTAGGCGGCGCCGGGTAGGGAGAACCGCAGGATCCGCGCCCAGGTGGACAGGTACTGCTTGGTCAGTGGGCCGCTGGTGTAGGGCAGCCCGTACCGCTCGCAGAGCGCGCGCACCCGAGGGGCGATCTCCGCGTACCGGTTGCTGGGCAGGTCGGGGAACAGGTGGTGCTCGATCTGGTGGCTGAGGTTGCCCGACATGATGTGGAACAGCGTGGAGCCCTCGAGGTTGGCCGACCCACGCAGTTGCCGCAGGTACCACTCGGCGCGGGTCTCGCCCTCGATCTGATCCTCGGTGAAGTCCTCCGCGCCGTCCGGGAAGTGGCCGCAGAAGATGATCGTGTGCGTCCAGATGTTCCTGGCCAGGTTCGCGGTCACGTTGCCGAGCAGCGTGGGCAGTGCCGACGGACCGGAGAGCAGCGGGAACAGCAGGTAGTCCTTCGCCGCCTGCTGGGCCCATTTCTTCAGCATGCCGCCCGCATCGCTCAGCGCCTTCTTCGGGCTCTTGTTACCTCGCTGGACCTCGTCGAGTTCCAGGTCATACAGGGCGATGCCGAACTCGAACAGCGGCGCCAGCCCGAAGTTGTACAGCGGCTGCAGCAGGTGGCGCGGCTTCCACGGCTGGTCCGCGCTCATCCGGAAGATGGTGTAGCCCAGGTCCCGGTCCTTGCCGACCACGTTGGTCCAGGTGTGGTGCACCAGGTTGTGGGTGTGCTTCCAGCCCTCGGCCGGGATCACCGAGTCCCACTCCCAGGTGCTCGAGTGGATCTCCGGGTCGCGCATCCAGTCCCACTGGCCGTGCAGGATGTTGTGCCCGAGCTCCATGTTCTCCAGGATCTTGGCGGCGCTCAGCGCGGCGGTGCCGGCGAGCCACGCGGGCGGCAGGATCGAGATCATCAGCGCCGCTCGGCCACCCACCTCGAGGCCCCGCTGGACGGCCACGATCTTGTGGATGTACTGCACGTCGCGCTCGCCTCGGCTGGCCATCACCTCGGCGCGCAGCGCGTCGAGCTCGCGGCCGAACTCCGCTACCTGCTCGGGGCTGAGGGTGGCCTGAGCCGCTTGGGCGGTTTCTTCAGTAGTCAGCGCGGGTTGGTCGCTGGTCAGGGCAGTCTCGTCGATCACCAGGGTGGGCTCGTCGAGGATCTGGGCAGTCACGTCTTCTCGCTCTCGTGGAGGTCAGAGGTCGATCGTGCGGTGGTGTTCAGAGGTCGATGGTGCATGCGCCGGCAGCGGCGGAGACGCAGGTCTGGATGAGGGCGCCGGGCTCGCCGTGTACCTCGCCGGTACGCAGGTCGCGCACCTGCCCGGAGCGCAACGGGGCCACGCAGCTCAAGCAGATGCCCATCCGGCAGCCACTCGGCATCACGACTCCGGCTTGCTCGCCGACCGCGAGCAGCGGTGTGCCACCCGGCGCCGGGGCGTCCCGGCCGGTCTTGGCGAAGCTGACCGTGCCGCCGTCGGTGTCCGGCGCGGTGAATGCGATCGGCTGGAACCGCTCGATGCGCAGCTGGTCGGACAGCCCGGCCCGCCGCCAATGTGCCTCGACGTCGGCGAGCAGGCCGGCCGGGCCACACGCCAGGGTCGTCCGATCCCGCCAGTCCGGGCACAGCGCGTCGAGCTCGGCGAGGGTGAACCGGCCGCGCCGCGCGGTGTGCCGCTCGAGCAGCCGGTACGTCGGCAGCCGCCGGGCCATCTCGCGCAGCTCCGCGCCGAAGATGACGTCGTCGGCGTGCCGGGCGGAGTGCACGTGCAGCACGTCCGGCGTCGCGCCTTCGCTACGCAGGGTGCGCAGCATGCCCATCACCGGCGTCACGCCGGAGCCGGCGGTGAGAAACAGGATGCGCGGTGGAACCGGGTCGGGCAGCACGAACTCACCCTCCGGGGGCGCCAGGCGCAGCACCGCGCCTGGTTTGATCTCCCGGACGAAGTGGCCGGAGACCCGTCCCTCCGGGTCCGCCTTCACGGTGATGCGCAGCAGGCCGTCACCCCGGTCACCGGCGCCATCGCCGGCCGGCGAGGTGATCGAGTAGGAGCGGGTGTGCCACGTCCCGTCGATCCGGGTGCTGACCGATACCCACTGGCCAGCGCGGTGTGCCGGCCAGCCCCAGCCGGGCCGGATCACCAGGGTCGCCGCGTCCTCGGTCTCCCGGACGACCTGTTCCACCCGGCCGCGGGGTTGGCGGGTGCTCCACAGCGGGTTGAGCAGGGTCAGGTAGTCGTCGGGCAGCAGCGGTGTGGTGAGCACGGCGGCCGCGTGCAGCACCCGGGCACCGAGCGGCCGGGGGCGTGATGGAGCTGCGGACGTCATGTAATGACTGTTCCCGGTTTTTCGGGATAAGGCTTCATTCTCGCGGGCACGCGGTTGGTGGCATCCTTCATACTGCGGGAATGAAACCTCTGGTTTCCGGTGCGGCGCCGTGGACGGATTTGCCGGTGGACATCGGCCATCGGCTGCGCCCCGCGCTGCCCTCGGTGGCGGTGGAGATCATCGACACGATCGCCCGGGAGGTGCCGTCGTACTCCCGGCCGCTGGAGGGGACGTTCGGCGCGGGTGTCCGCCGGGGCGTCGAGGTTGCGCTGAACCGGTTCCTGGACCTGCCGGGTTCGACCCAGCCGGCCCTGCAGCCCAGGGATCGGGACGTGTACTTGGCGCTCGGACGGGGCGAGCTGCGCCAGGGCCGCACCCTGGAGGTGCTGCTGGCGGCGTACCGGGTCGGGGCGCGGGTGGCGTTCCGCCGGTTCGCCGGGCTGGCGCGGGAATCTGGGATGGACCCGGACGCGGTGGTGGCGCTGGCCGAGGCGATCTTCGCCTACATCGACGAGCTGTCCGCGGCCAGCGTCGAGGGCTTCGCCACCGAACAGTCCCACCGGGCCGGCGAGCGTGACCGGTTGCGCGGCCGGCTGCTGGAGCTGCTGATCAGCGGTGTCGCCGACGACACGGCGATCGAGGAGGCGGCGGCCGAGGCGGGCTGGCCGATTCCGGAGAGCGTGGTGCCCATCGTGGTGCCGCGCGAGCAGAGCCACGGTCTCGCCCTGCGCCTCGGGCCGGCCGCGCTGGTGGCCCGGTCCGGGGAGTTCGTCGTCGCGTTGGTGGCCACCCCGACCAGCGAACAGGCCCGGCGCTCGCTGCACCGGCAGCTGCGCGGTCGCCGCTGCATGATCAGCCTGCCCACCCCGTGCCGGGACCTCGCCGCCAGCCTGCGGGTTGGCACGCTGGCGATCCGGTTGCTCGACTCGACGCCCTCCGACGGCTCGCCCGGCTCCGGACCTGTCCAGGTCGCCGATCGTCTGGTCGACCTGGTGCTGCGTCGGGACCCGGCGCTGGTCGCGGCGCTCGCCGAGCGGGAGCTCGCCCCGCTGGCCGGGCTGAGTGCGGGCGCGCGGCAACGCCTGACCGAGACGCTGCTGGCCTGGCTGGCCTACCGGGGCGAGCGGAACCGGGTGGCGGCCGCGCTGCACGTGCACCCGCAAACCATCGCCTACCGGCTCACCAAGCTGCGCCAGCTGTTCGGCGAGGCGCTGGTCGACCCGGACCGTCGGTTCGCGCTGGAACTCGCCCTACGCGCCGCCACTCCCGAGCCGACTCCCCGCGACAACTCGTCGGGCTAGTCCTCGAGGTAGTCGCGCAGCGGCTGGCACCGGGACGGGTGCCGCAACTTGGACATGGTCTTGGATTCGATCTGCCGGATCCGCTCCCGGGTGACGCCGTAGACCTGGCCGATCTCGTCCAGCGTGCGCGGCTTGCCGTCGGTGAGCCCGTAGCGCAGCGAGACGATGCCGGCCTCCCGCTCGGACAGCGTGGCCAGCACCGAGCGCAGTTGGTCGCGCAGCAGGGAGAAGGACACCGCGTCCACGGCCACCACGGCCCCGGCGTCCTCGATGAAGTCGCCGAGGTGGCTGTCGCCCTCGTCGCCGAAGGTCTGATCCAGCGAGACCGGCTCCCGAGCGAAGTTCTGGATCTCGACGATCTTGTCGGGGGTCATGTCCATTTCCCTGGCGAGTTCTTCCAGGGTCGGTTCGCGGGACAAGCTGCGCTGCAGCTCGCGTTGGATGCTGCCCAGCCGGTTGATGATCTCGATCATGTGCACCGGGATGCGGATGGTGCGGGCCTGGTCGGCCATGGCGCGGCTGATGGCTTGGCGGATCCACCAGGTGGCGTAGGTGGAGAACTTGTAGCCCTTGGTGTAGTCGAACTTCTCCACCGCGCGGATCAGGCCGAGGTTGCCCTCCTGGATGAGATCCAGGTACGGCATGCCGCGGCCGGTGTAACGCTTGGCCACCGACACCACCAGCCGCAGGTTGGCCTCCAGCAGGTGGTTCTTGGCTCGGTCGCCGTCGCGGACGATCCAGCGGAGGTCCCGGCTCATCTGCCCGAGGCTGTGGTCGCCGTTGCCGTTGGTCTGGGCGCTGTTGGTCTGGGCGCTGTTGCCGTTGATCTGGTCGAGGCGCTCCAGGGCATACAGCCCGGCCTCGATCCGCTTGGCCAGCGCGACCTCGTCCTCGGCCTTGAGCAGGGCGACTTTGCCGATCTTGTTCAGGTACGCCCGCACCGAATCCGCGGAAAGCGTGAGCTCCGCGTCCTTGCGAGCCTGCCGTAGCGCGGCCGACTCCTGCTCATCCCAGTCGAACTCGGCGGACGAGGTGCCGGCGGCGCCCGGTTCGGGAGCGTCCTCCTGGGCTTCCCCGTTCACCAACGTCACGCTCATCTACTCGACGCACCCGGGGCCGTCACCGGTGACCGCGGCCCGGCAGGGCGTTGACGGTCGCGGTGCGCTCGCGGCGGGAAAACAGGAAGTTCAAGAGCCTGTGACATCCGGCTACCGATTCCGTCCTCGGACGCTCACGCTGTCCGATTCAGCCTTCAATCAAGAACGACGCAAGCCTGAACGCTGACGTACGAGGTGCTCTCGACCTGCCCACCCTAGCGGCTGCCGTGATGGACCGCCGGGGGTCTTCTGCCGGAGGGTCAAGGCGATGGAGGGAAGGGCGGTCAGTTGTCGGCGGGCCATGTCCTCGAGCAGCTCCAGGCGCTCTTCCCCCGGCGAGCCGGACAGATCCGCGCGGCACCGACGCACCACGGCCGAGATCACCGCGAGGGAGTGGGCCGGTTCGAATTCCCGGAAAAGCTGCTCCGCGAGGTCGGCATAGGAGACCGCCGCCTTGCCGCGAGCACACTCGCTGGACAGCTTCTGGTGAAATTCGACGGTCATGGCGGCGACCTGACTTCGCCAGGTGCGCCCGGCGACAACATCCATCTCCCGCTCGGGCACGTCGAAGAGGTGCACTCGGAGCAAGACAGTCGGATCGTACGCTGAGAACGGCGGGTTCGTCGCCGATTCTTCGCCTCCCTGGTGATGCCCGGGTCCCCGAAGTGCCGTTACCCTCGCGAGGTTCAGGTTTCAGCCCAGCCCCGGCGAGTGAGTCCTCGGTCGACGGATGGAGCGCTCCGCCAGCTCGCGCGGTCAGGTGGGAGTGCGTCTCGGTGCCTTCTGGCTACCCAACCGGTTATTCCTTGGAGGACCAATGGGCACCCCCGCGATCCCGGACAACCCGGCCAAAGCGGTGTCACTGGCCGCCCGCGCGCTGACTCGCGCCGCGCACACGCAGGCGACTGCCCCACACGACCACGCCGACTTCGCCGCCATCGCCAGCCAGATGAGCGAGGTTCTGCAAAGCCTGTACACGTTGAACACCAACCTTGCCGCGCAGATCGCGCACTACAGCGACGACCGCATCCTGCGCAGTGACGACGGCCGGGACGCCGAAGAGGTGATGGCCACGATCGGCTATCACGGCTCGGCCCTGCAGAACGCGCTCACCAAGGCGCAGGCCGCCGCCGACAAGATGCATCTTGAGCTGGCCAGGATTGCCGTCCGGGTCGACCTGAACGCCGAAGGCGCACGGTAGTCACCGGCAACTGTCGCCGCGGTCACCGTGTTGGTTGGGGGTGCTGGTGATGCCCGGCCGGGCGGGAGGGACTGGGAAGACTGGAACCCGGCTCTGAGAGCGTGAAAATTCGAGCTCCCGATCCGCCGACGAGCTCGGTTAGCCTGCTGGTACTCGGCGCCCGTCCTCCGGGGAGCCGGGGAGGGGGCGTGGGGTGGACCTGCTGGCTGATGCCCAATCGTTGCGGCCGGAACTGATCGAGCTGCGTCAGGCACTGCACCGGGAGCCCGAGGTGGGGCTGCACCTCCCGCGCACCCAGGAGCGGCTGCTGACCGCGCTGGGCGGGCTCCCGTTGGAGATCACCACCGGCACCGAGGCCACCTCGGTCACCGCCGTGCTGCGCGGGGGCGCGGCGGTCACCGCGCCCGGCGCCGAACCGACCACGGTGCTACTGCGTGGCGATATGGACGCGCTCCCGGTGGACGAGCGCTCCGGCGAGGACTTCGCGGCCACCAATGGCGCGATGCATGCCTGCGGCCACGACCTGCACAGCACGGCGCTGGTCGGCGCGGCACGGTTGCTCTGCGCGCACCGGGACCGGCTGGCCGGGGACGTGGTGTTCATGTTCCAACCCGGCGAGGAGGGCTGGGACGGCGCCGCCGCGATGATCCGGGAGGGCGTGCTGGACGCCGCCGGCCGGCGCGCCGACCATGCGTACGCACTGCACGTCTCCGCCGGCGGGCTGCCCCCGGGGGTGGTGATGGGGCGAGCGGGGGTGCTGCTCTCCGCCGCCTACGAACTGGATGTCACCGTGCGCGGCGCCGGCGGCCACGGCGCGCTCCCGCACCGGGCCAGGGATCCGATCGTGGCGGCCGCCGAGATGATCAGCGCGCTGCAGACCACGATCACCCGGTCGTTCAGCGTGTTCGAGCCGGTCATCCTGTCCGTCGGGGTATTGCGTGCCGGTACCGCGCGCAACGTCATCCCGGACACCGCGTCGTTCCAGGCCACCGTGCGCGCCTTCGCCCCGGACGCGGAGGACCTGCTGCGGGACACCTTCACCCGGCGGCTGCGCGGGGTGGCCGCATCGCACGGGGTGGAGGTGGACGTCGAGCTGCGCGCCACCTACCCGGTCACCGTCAACGACGCCGACGAGGCGGACTTCGCCGCCGGGGTGGTCCGGGAGCTGTTGGGGGAGCAGCGCTACCTGGCCGCGCCGAACCCGATCGCTGCCTCGGAGGACTTCTCCCGGGTGCTCAACGCGGTGCCCGGCGCGATGCTGATGGTGGGCGCCTGCCCGCCGGACGTCGACCCGGCAACCGCCCCGTACAACCACTCGCCACTGGCCCGGTTCGACTCCTCGGTGCTGGACACCGTGGTCACGCTGCTCGCCGGCTTCGCGGCGGAACGGCTCGCCAAGTGAGCGCGCCGAAGCGCCCTCGGCGCGGGTGGGACCTGGTCGGTCTGGGCGCCGGCAACGCGATGGAGTGGTACGACTGGGGCGTCTACGCCACGTTCTCGGCATTCTTCGCGTCCCAGTTCTTCTCCGGGACCCCAGGCGCGGCGTTCCTCAAGACGCTCGCGGTGTTCGCCGCCGGCTTTGTGGCCCGCCCGTTCGGTGGCTTCCTGCTCGGTTGGATGGCCGACCGGCGCGGGCGCAAGTCGGCCATGGTCTGGTCGGTCGGGATGGCCTCGACGGGCAGCCTGGTCATCGCGGTGATCCCGACGGCGGCGACCATCGGGGTGGCGGCGCCGATCATCCTGGTGCTGGCCCGGCTGCTGCAGGGGTTGGCGCACGGCGGTGAGCTGCCGGCCGCGCAGACCTATCTGTCCGAGGTGGCGCCTCGCCAGCGGCGTGGATTGTGGTCCAGCGTGATCTACGCCTCGGGTTCGGTTGGGGTGCTCGGCGGCACGCTGCTCGGTGCGGTGCTCGCCGGGACGCTCAGCCACCCGCAGATGATCAGCTTCGGTTGGCGGATCCCGTTCCTGCTCGGCGGGCTGTTCGGGCTGTACGCGCTGGTGCTGCGGGCCCGGATGCGCGAGTCGGAGATCTTCGAGGCACAGCGGGCCAAGCCGCAACGGTCGATCGGACGGCAGGTCCTGGCGCATCCGGTCCCGTTGCTGCGGGTCATCGGGTTCACCATGGGCGGCACCGTCATCTACTACGTGTGGGCGATTTCCGCGCCGGCGTTCGCCATCGCCGAGCGGGGCACCGATCCGGCGGGTGCGCTGTGGGCGGGCTCGATAGCCACCGTGCTGTACATGGCCGTACTGCCGCTGTGGGGCGCGCTGTCGGACCGGATCGGCCGCCGCCCGGTGATGCTGATCGCGCTGGTGTCGCTCGCCGTGCTGTACTTCCCGCTGGACTCGCTGATCCAGGGGAAGACCTGGCAGCTGCTGGTGGCGATGAGCATCGCTCTGATGATCATCTCGGCGATCTCCGCGATCGGGCCCGCGGTGCTGGCCGAGTTCTTCCCCACCGGCATCCGGGCCGCCGGGGTAGGCGTGCCCTACTCACTGGCGGTGGCCCTGTTCGGTGGTACCGCGCCCTACCTGCAGACCTACTTCAACCAGCAACACATGCGCGGGGCTTTCATCTGGTACGCGATCGTCCTCATGGTGGGCACGATGATCACGGTCTGGTTCATGCCGGAGACGAAGGGGATGGACCTGACCGGTGAGGAGACCAGACAACCCGTCGGCCAGGCGTGAGCGCGGTCAGTCGGCGGCGGAGCAGGGAGACTGGTCGACACACTCGCGGACCCGGCTCAGCAGGTCCCGCAGCTGCGCCAGCTCGTCCGCGTCGAGGTCGGCGAACAGCTCCCGCTCCACCGCGCTGACCGCCTCGTGGATCGACCCGACGGTGGCCAGGCCACGCGAGGTGATCTCCACGATGTGCCGGCGCCGGTCCTCCGGGTCCCGCCGGCGCAGGGCCAGCTGCGCGCGCTCGAGGTCGTTGAGCACCGACACCACCAGGCTGGGGTCGATGCCGAGCGTCTCCACCAGGAACTGCTGGCTGACCGGACCTTCGTCGAGCCGCAGCAGGACGGCGCAGTGCCGATGACCGAGGCCCAGACGAGCCATCGCCTTTTGGATGCCCAGGCTGGCAACGCCGCCGTGCCGAGCGAGGAGGAAGCCCAGCCGGTCCACACCAGCCTCCTGAGCTGCCTCTTTCGGCGTCATGCCGGTCAGCGTAGCAATTGGATCCGGTCTATGGAGCTGCTAAATAATTGAGCTGATTCAATAATCGTGTAGCTTCAACGCTGAGCGCCAACTTCCTCCGGAGGACTTTATGACCGCGACTCCCACATCCCGCCCGACCGTTGTCGTGGTCGGCGGTGGCTACGGCGGAGTGAGCACCGCGAAGGCCCTGGACGACATCGCCGACGTGGTGCTCGTCGAGCCCAAAGAGGCGTTCCAGCACAACGTGGCCGCGCTGCGGGCGCTGGTCGACCTGGACTTCGCACCGACCACCTTCCTGCCCTACGACCGCCTGCTGAGCCGCGGGCGGGTGGTGCGCGAGCCGGCGGTGTCCGTCGCACCCGGGCAGGTCACCCTGGGCTCCGGCGCCGAGCTGGCCGCCGACTACATCGTGCTGGCGACCGGCTCGCGCTACCCGTTCCCGGCCAAGAGCGACCACCTGAGCGTCGCGGAGGCATTGAAGGCGTACCGGGTGGCGCACGAGGCACTGGCCGCGGCGGACCGGGTGCTGCTGCTCGGCGCCGGACCGGTGGGCATCGAGCTGGCCGGAGAGATCGCCAGCGCCTGGCCGGGCAAGCAGATCACCCTGCTCGATGCGGCGCCGGACCTGCTGCCCGGCGGCTACGACCCGGCGCTGCGGGTGGAGCTGGCCCGGCAGCTTGCCGAGCGGGGCGTCGAGCTGCTACTGGGCAGCCCGCTGACCGCCGAGCCGCCCACCGCGCCGGGGGAGTTGGCGCCGATCGAGGTGCGCACCGGCGATGGCCGCGAGGTGAGCGCCGACCTGTGGCTGCGCTGCTACGGCGTCGTGCCGATCAGCGACTACCTGACCGGCGAGCTCGCGGCGGCGCGCACGCCCAGCGGGCGGCTGCGGGTTGACGACCATCTGCGGGTGGACGGGCATCCCACGGTGTTCGCCGTCGGGGACGTCACCGACTACCTCCCCGGGATGGCCGGGTTCGCCGGGCGGCAGGCCGAGGTGATCGCGGCGACGATCCGCGCGCTGGTCACCGGGGAGGAGCAGCCCGCGCCGTACGAGCAGATGCCGCCGGCCATCGCGGTGCCGATCGGCCCGGACGGCGGGGCCGGCCAGTTCCCCGGGCAGGACGGCGTGGTCGGACCGGAGGTGATCTCCGAGATCAAGGGCCGGACCATGATGGTGGACCGCTTCCGCCAGACCTTCGGCCTGGACGCCCCGGCCAGCGAGCCCGCGCACTGAATTCCAGTCCCCGCCGGGTGTGCTTGGGCTTGGTGTGCTGGGAGCCCCGACCCGGTGTGCTGGGAGACCCGACTCGCGGGAAGTTTGGGTCAGGTGGGGGTGGGGGTTAGGGCGGCGCGGCCTATGGCGCGGAGGGAGACGTCTTCTTGGGGGGCGTGCACGCCGGCGGACTGGATGTCGCGGAAGTGGCGCTCCAGCGGGTTGTGTTGGCTCAGGCCGGGGTTGCCGAGCAGGCGCAGCGCGAGTTGTACGGCGGCCACCACCTGGCGGTCGGCCAGCGTGCGCGCGCCCAGGGCTCGACTGGCCGGAACCTGCTCACCCCGGTCGATCCGGCCGGCCAGCCCGAGCAGCAGCTCCTCCGCCCCGGACAGCAGCACCTCGATCTCCCCGGCCGCCTGCTGGAAGCGTTCGGTGGTGGCCACCGGGCGGCCCAGGTTCGCCGGCACCCGCTCCCAGGCGAATTGGTGGAAGTACTTCTGCGCGGCCCGACCGACGCCGAGGTACAGCGAGGCCAGCGGTAGCGCGGTCGCGCCGATGGCCAGGTTGTCCTGCTCGGCCGACGGCCCCGCGTCGGTGGCCTCGACCAGGTGCCCGTGCGGGATCTCCACGTCGGTGAACACCACGTCGTGGCTGCCGCTGGCGCGCAGGCCCAGCTGCTGCCAGTTGCGGTGGACCTCGATGCCCGGGGTGCCGCCGGGTACCGCGAACGTGCCCACCCGGGGAACCGGTTCGTCGGTCCGGGCCCAGACCAGGAAGTAGCTCAACCCCTCCGCGCCGGTGGCGAACCGTTTGTGGCCACTGATCGACCAGCCGGTGGCGGTGCGCCGGGCCACCGTGCTGGGCAGCCCGCCGCGCGCCGGCGATCCCAGGTCGGGCTCCACCCGGACCGCGTTCAGCAGGGTCGCCCGCTCCGCCGACTCGTCCAGCACGGTGGCGTAGAGCTCGGCCGGCCAGTACCGGCCCCGGGCCTGCTTCGCGTGGCTGAGCAGGGTCATCGCGGCGATCAGCGCCACCGACGGATCTCCCTCGCCGAGTGCCGCGAGCAGCCGGGACTGGTCGGCCACCCCAACCCCGGGGCCGCCGAAGTCGGTGGCCACCGAGGCGGTGAGCAGCCCGGCCCGGTGCACCGCGGCGATGCCCTCGGCCGGGAAGTCGCCGGAGCGGTCATAGCCCGCCGCGGTGGTGGCCAGTGCCGAGGTGACCTCGGGCAGCGCCTCCAGCCGCGGCTCGGGTAGCCCGGTGGACACGGTCGAACCGGCGTGAGATGGGGTCATGGGGCGGTACTACCTCCCGGGCGCTGGGGTGGCTAGGAGTGCCTTGTTCAGCTCGGCGTTGAGGGCGTCGGTCCAGAACCCGGCGACGTCGAGCCGGTTCGGGATAATGCGCAGCTCGGCGAACGTATCCGCGACCGCCTGCTCGGAGGAAATCGCCTCGGGGCTGGTGGCCACGATCGTGGTGGGCCGCTGCGCCTCCTCCGCGCGCAGCTGGTCCAGCGCCTGGTCCTCGTGGGTGGCCTCGGCGGTGCGCCGGGCGAACTCGTCCATCCGGCCGGACCGGATGACCGCGTAGGCCTGGTTGATCCGGGCGAGCAGGTCGACGATGGCGGCCCGTTTGCCCGGGTCCGCGATCGCCGAGGTCTCCGCCTCCCACGGGAAGCTGCCGGACAGGATCTCCGACCCGTCGCCGATCATGCGACCGCCCCGCAGGTGCACGGTGATGATCGAGTTGCCGTAGCTGGCCAGCGCGTCGATCGCGCCGCCGCTCAGCGCGGTCACCCCGTCGTTCGGGCTCAGCGGGGCGGCCACGATGTCCCCCCAGCGCAGCCCGGCCCGCTCCAGTAGCCGATCCAGGAAGTAGTGCGCGGTGGTGTTCGGTACGTAGCCGACCTTCTTGCCCTTCAGCTGGGCGATGCTAGTGATCGGCGAACCGGCGCCGACCACCACCTCCTGCTGCAGGGTGTTCGCCCGCTGCACGGCCACCACCTTGAATCGGGCGTTGCCCGAGGCGGCCGCGAAGATCGGCGGGATCTCGCTGGACTCGGTCAGGTCGAGCGCGCCGGCCTGCAGCGCCTGCAGTTGCTTGTCGCCGCCGGGAAAGACCGCCCATTGAACCTTGTACGGCGTCTGGTCCAGGCCGGCGACCTGGAGCGCTGCCTGGGCCGTGGCCCAGCCGGTGGCGCCCACCCGGAGGGCGACCGAGGACAGGTCACCGGGCGAGGGCGCCCGCGTCTCGCCGCTACACGCCGTCGCGGTCGCGATCAGTGCCGCGATCACGCAGAGCGCCCGGGCGAACCGGGGGACGGCGGAGCTCAACATGGGGGCCTTCCGGGGTTGTGGCGGGCTGGGGGATTCAGGCGGCCGGTGGTTCAGGCCGCACCGCGGTGGGCGAGTTCCTGGCGGACCAGGGGCAGCACGTATCGGCCCAGGTCGACGGCGTCGTTGAGTGGGTCGTAGCCGCGCACGGAGAGCAGTTCGCAGCCGATGTCGACGTAGTCCAGCAGTGCGGCGGCCACCGTCTGGTAGCTGCCGACCAGCGCGGTGGAGCTGCCGGCGGCGTTGGTCGCGGTGGCCGTCGGGGTCCACAGCGCCCGGTCGTGCCGCTCGCCCTTGGCCGCGACGGTGAGCAGCCGTTGGGAACCGACATTCTGCGGTGTCGCTGCGGCTCCGTTGCTGACCGGCAGTGGGGTCTTCGGGGTGAAGTTCTGCTTGATCCCGCCCAGGATTTGCTGGGCCCGCTCCCAGGCCAGCTCGTCGGTAGCGGCGATGATCGGCCGGAAGGACACCCAGATCCTCGGGTGCGGGCGCCCGGCCGCGTCGGCGTAGCGGTTAACCGAGGCGATCTGCTCGGCGGTCTCGGCCAGCGGCTCGCCCCACAGCCCGAACACGTCGCCCTCCGCGCCGCCCAGCCGGTAGGCCGCGTCCGACGACCCGCCCACCGATACGGTCATGCCCCGGTTGGTCGGCAGAACCTGGGACGAGTAGTTCTCGAACCGGTAGTGCTCACCGTTGTGGCTGAACGGCTCGGCACTGGACCAGGCCCGGCGCAGGATCTGGATGTACTCGGCGGCGCGCGCATAGCGCTGGTCCTTGCCCAGGTAGTCGCCCTCGCGGCGCTGCTCGGTGTCGTTCCCTCCGGCCAGGAAGTGGATGCCGAGCCGGCCGTCGGAGAGCAGGTCCAGGGTGGCGAACGCGCGGGCGGCGTTGGTCGGGAACAGCACCCCGGGCCGGTGCGCCAGCATCACCTTCAACCGCTCGGTCCGGCCCAACACGGCCGCCGCCAGCTGGTTGGACTCCGGCGCGGCCGAGCCGTAGGGCACCAGGGTCCAGTCGAAGCCGCCCTCGTCGTAGGCGCGGGCGAACTTGCGCAGGTACGCCTGGTCGATCGCCGGGCCGGTGGGCGTGGCGCTCTCGCTGTAGTAGCTGGCGCCGATCATCCCGACGAATTCGACGGTCACAGGACTCCCTCTCGATTCTCGAAGCGGCCCTCGGGCCAGGCGGCTCGGTTCAGCCGGCTCGGGGTTCCAAATCGTCGTGAGTGGCGATGGTCGCTATAGCGACCATC
>DASWST010000032.1:0-15904 GCA_036402515.1 Pseudonocardia sp. | reverse complement strand
CCCGGCCGGGCCCACCACCAGCAGCCCCGCGGTCACCACCCCCACGGTGACCAGCCCCGCGGTCACCCATGGCACCGACTCGGTGGCCACGGTGAGGTCGTTCCTGGATGCGCTGAGCCGGCTGGACACCGACGCCGCGCTGGCCCTGCTCGCCGAGGACGTCGTCTACCAGAACGTGTCGCTGCCCAAGGCCCACGGCAAGCCGGCGGTGGCCAAGCAACTGGCGCTGCTACCGCGCTACTGCACCGGATTCCAGGCGATCAACCACCGCATCGTCGGGGACGGCGACACAGTGCTCACCGAACGCACCGACATCATCGAGATCGGCCGGGTGCGCTCCGAGTTCTGGGTGTGCGGGACGTTCGAGGTGCGCGACGGGAAGATCGTGCTCTGGCGCGACTATTTCGACTGGGTGAACCTCCTGGCCGGCGCGGCCAAGGGCGCCGGACGGGCGGTCGCCGGACTGGTCCAGGGGCTGCGGCGGCGCTGATCCGCCGCCGCCCCCGCGACTGGCTAGTCGGGCAGCCGGTTTCCTTCGGTCGGGTCGAAGACGTGCAGCCGGGCCGGGGTACGCAGCCCGACCCGCACGGTCTGGCCGAACGCCGGCGCCTCGGCTCCAGTGGTGCGCACGATGATCCGCGTCGGGGTGTTGTGGATCGGCACCTCGCCGTAGACAAAGGCGTCGGCGCCGAGCTCCTCGACCAGCTCCACCTTCAAATTCAGCGCGGGTTCGCCCTCGCCGACCAGGTGCAGGGCCTCGGGCCGCACGCCGAGGCGGACCTCGGAGAGCGAGGCGCTCTTGGCCGCCTCCAGGGTGGTTCGGGGCAGCGGCACGGGTAGCCCGTCCAGCGACACTCCGTCGGCGGTCAGCTGGGCAATGACCAGGTTCATCCCGGGCGAGCCGATGAAGCCGGCCACGAAGGTATTGATCGGCCGGTCGTAGAGCTCGCGGGGCGTGGCGCACTGCTGGAGCAACCCGTCGCGCAGCACCGCGACCCGGTGCCCCATGGTCATCGCTTCGACCTGGTCGTGCGTCACGTAGATCGTCGTGGTGCCCAGCCGGGTCTGCAGCGCGGTGATGTTCGCCCTGGTCTCCACCCGGAGCTTGGCGTCCAGGTTGGACAGCGGCTCGTCCATCAGGAACACCGCCGGCTCGCGCACGATGGCGCGGCCCATGGCCACCCGCTGGCGCTGCCCACCGGACAGTGCCCTGGGGCGGCGGTCCAGGTACGGCGTGAGGTCCAGCAGCCGGGCCGCCTCGGCGACTCGGGTGCTGATCTCCGCCTTGGGCACCCGTTTGAGCTTGAGCGCGAACGCCATGTTCTCCGCGACGGTCATGTGCGGATAGAGGGCATAGGACTGGAACACCATCGCGATGTCCCGATCCTTGGGCGGCACCGAGGTGACGTCCCGTCCGCCGATGTTGATGGAACCTTCGTCTACGTCTTCTAGTCCCGCGAGCATGCGCAGCGCGGTGGACTTCCCGGAGCCGGACGGACCGACCAGCACCAGAAACTCACCGTCCGCGATCTCCAGGTCGAGTTTGTCGACCGCGCGCACTGGCGGGGACCCTGCGAAGACCCGGGACGCTTCCCGGTAGCTGACCTCTGACATCTTCGTCATCTTCACACGTTCGGAGGCAAAACGGCAGGACGTAGGCCGAAACCTCAGCGAAACAACTTGCGCAATACGAGCAGGACGACCAGCACGGCCACCCCCAGCAGGGCAAATTTGATCTTCGGGTCGGACAGCTTGGCCTGCGCCGCCTCCTTGCCGCTGTCGACCAGCCGCTTCGGGTTCGCCCGCTCGGCGAGCGCGTCCAAGGTGCCGGCGAGGGCATCTCGGGCCTGCTCGATCTCCCGCTGGATGCTGTCCGGGTCGCGTGCCACGGCTCCTCCTCGGATCGCTCCACGTGCTTGGTGGGCCAACCGTAGATCACCCATTCAGCCCGGGTTGACCCAGCTACCCTTGCCCGTCCCGCAGGCGTGGCTACGCTCTCCGAGATGAACGCCGATGACATCATCAAGCAGGGCCGCGAGCTCGCCGGCAAGCTGCGCGACGGCGCGGGTGAACAGGTTGCTCAGCACGAGCAGCAGATCAAGGACGCCCTCGGCAAGGTCGTCAACTTCGTCAATGACAAGACCGGTGGCAAATACTCCGACCAGGTGAGCAAGGCGGTCGGCTACGTCGAACACGGCGTGGACCTGTTGGCCAGCGACAAGCGCGATGACGCGCCGGGTGAGCAGGCGCCAGGCTCGGCTTCCGCCGAGGGACAGACGCCACCCACCGGCGCGGCACCCTCCTCCGCGACACCTTCCTCCGCGACGCCTTCCGGGGGGCCACCGCCGAGCGGGCCACCGCCAAGCGGACCAGCGCCGAGCGGGCCGCCGTCCGGTGCGGCATCGTCCAGCGCGACGCCGTCCGGCGGGCCGCCACCTGGCGCACCCCCGGCCGCACCGACGCCACCGGCACCGCCACCGGCGCCGGCGCCGGCTGCACCGGACACACCGGCGGCGGGGCAGCCGTCGACCGAACCCGGGATCGACCCCAAGGGCCCACCAGCCTCCGACTGACCAGGGAGAGCGGTAGCGTCGGGGCATGACTTCCCGCCTCAAGCCCGGAGACCCGGCGCCCGCCTTCACCCTGCCTGATGCCGACGGAAACCCGGTGTCGCTGGCCGACTACCAGGGCCGCCGCGTGATCCTCTACGCCTACCCGGCGGCCAGCACGCCCGGGTGCACGAAGCAGGCCTGCGACTTCCGGGACAGCCTCGCCGAACTCAACGGCGCCGGGCTGGACGTCATCGGTATCTCCCCGGACAAGCCAGCCAAGCTGGCCAAGTTCCGTGACACCGAGGGGCTCACCTTCCCGCTGGTCTCCGATCCGGACAAGACGGTGCTCAGCGAGTACGGGGCGTTCGGCGAGAAGCAGATGTACGGCAAGACGGTGACCGGGGTGATCCGCTCCACGTTCGTGATCGATCCGGAGGGCAAAATCGAGCACGCGCTCTACAACGTGCGGGCCACCGGGCACGTCGCCAAGCTGCGTAAGGATCTCCAGCTCTGAACCCCGGCGAGCATCGGTTAGTGTCTCGAGTCCGATTCCTGCGCCGGAGACGGTGAAGAGACCTCGGACACTGCCGCTAGTGCCGGCGGCGGGATTCGAACCCGCACTGACGGCCACCTAAAGACCGCGCCTCTGCCGTTGGGCTACGCCGGCGTGCCCGCACAGAATACGCGGCTGCCCTCGGCGTCGGCGCGACCCGGTGGGAGAGCCGCTGGCCGGAAATTGGTGGCTCGCCTCGGACGCGGTTCGGGGGCGCACCACTACGGTGAGCGATCGTGCAGCCGGAGTCCGATCAGGGTCTGCTCGCCCCCGTGTGGGCGGGCAGCGTGGCCGAATCCCGTACCGGTGACGGTGCGTTGGTCCGCGCGATGCTCGACGCCGAAGCCGCGTTGGCCAGGGCGCTGGCCAGCGCCGGGCTGGCGCCGCCCGGAGCGGCGGAGGTGATCACCCGGGTGGCCGCCGAGCTCAACATCGACCCGCGGGCCCTGGCACTGGCCGCCCGCTCCGGCGGCAACCCGGTCATCCCGCTGGTGCGCGAGCTGCGCGGGGCGGTCAACAGCGCGGACCCCGCCGCCGCCGAGTGGGTGCACCGCGGCACCACCAGCCAGGACATCTTGGACACCGCGCTGATGAGTGTCTCCGCCCGGGTGCTCACCGACGCGGTGCTGCCCGGCCTGGACGCCGCCGCCGACGCGGCCGCCCGGCTCGCCACCACGCACCGGACCACCGTGCTCGCCGGTCGCACGCTGACCCAGCACGCGGTGCCCACCACGTTCGGCGCCAAGGTGGCCGGCTGGCTGTCCGGACTGCTCGACGCCCGGCAGCGCTGTGCCGAGGTGCGCGTGCGGCTGCCCGCCCAGCTGGGTGGCGCGGCGGGCACGCTGGCCGCGTTGGAGGGCCACCGGCTGGACGTCGCCGAGGCGTTCGCCGAGCAGTGCGGCCTGGCCGCCAGGGAGACCCCGTGGCATACCGTGCGCACTCCGGTCGCAGAGCTTGCCGGCGCGCTCGCCCTGGCCGCCGGAGCCTGCGGGAAGGCCGCGCTGGACATCACCGTGCTGGCCCAGACCGAGTTGGGCGAGGTGGGCGGCGACCCGGGCGGCCAGTCCTCCGCGATGCCGCAGAAGCGCAACCCGGTGACCGCGGCGCTGATTGTCGCCGCCGCGCGGGAGGCCCCCGGGGCACTGGCCGGCCTGCACCTCGGGCTGCTCGCGGAGAACGAGCGGCCGGCCGGGGCGTGGAACGCGGAGTGGCAGCCGTGGCGGGCGTTGCTTCGACTGGCCGGGGGATCCGCCGAGGCCACCGCTCGGCTGCTGACCGAGTTGCGGCCAGATCCGGCGGCGATGGAGGCGACCATGCGCCGGGACGAGGGCGCGCTGCTGGCCGAGCGCCTGGTCGGCGCGCTGCGCCCCGAGCTGGGAGCGGACGCCGCGGCCGAGGTCCGGGAGGCCGCGCTTTCCGGACGACTGCCCGAGCTGCTCGCCGAACACGGGCTGGACAACCCGGCCGACTATCTGGGCGCGGCGCCGGAGTTCGTGGACCGCGCGCTGGAGCGCTACGAGCGGCACACCGGGAGGAACGACAATGGATCTTGACGGGAATCGGGTGGCGGTACGCCATGGAGCTTGACCAGGACGGGCTCGCGGTACGCCGCGAGGTGCTCGGATCCGCGCATGTGGACGCCGCGCTGGCCAAGGCGGACGAGTTCACCTCCGACTTCCAAGAGATGATCACCAGGTACGCCTGGGGCGGCATCTGGACCCGCCCCGGGCTGGACCGGCGGATGCGCAGCGCGATCACCCTCACCGCGCTGGTCGCCGGCGGCCACCTGGAGGAACTGGCACTGCACGTGCGCGGCGCCCTGCGCAACGGGCTGAGCCGCGACGAGATCGGCGAGGTTCTGCTGCAGACCGCGATCTACTGCGGCGTGCCGGCGGCCAACTCGGCCTTCCGGGTGGCCAGGGAGGTGCTCGCCGAGGAAGAGCCCAGCTGACTGTGAGCCGGCGGCTGGCTCGCGTCGGTGGCGCTAGCGGTGGCGCTAGCGGCGGCTGCGTGGTTGGCGTTGACGTCGCCGAGATCGACGTCAGGGCTGTTGGCGGCGAGCAAGAACGACCCTCACGCCGATCTCGACGGCGCGGGTTCGCGTGGCAAGCGCCATTACCCGCGGCAAGCCCCACACATCCCGTCCGGCTCGGCACAGCCCGTTGGGCGGCTGTGTGAGCACCGCGCGAGCTGTGTGGGCACCCCGCGCGGGCTGTGTGAGCGGCAACGGGCTGTGTGAGCGGCTTAGGTTCGGGTGCCGGGCTCGGCGCGCACGCGGCAGACGTCGAGCAGGCGAGGGAACCGATTCGACTCGGGCCCCGTCTTCATAGTTAGCCGGTCAGACGCCGCCCCCAGCGGCGCGGTCGGCAAGCAGCCTCCGAGGCGGGCACGCGCCGGTGGGCTGTCCGGTTTGCGCGGTCCCGGTCCGATTGGGCCCGGGCCGGGTCCCGCGCCGATCACGCACGCACGGGCCATCCTTGGGGGAGGGGGGAGGGCCCGAAACGGACCACAGCCGCCACTCGCCGCCGCTGCACACACCTCCGCCGCCGGCCGGCACGGACCATCCCACCCGGCACGACTCCCCCACCCGGCACGACTCTCCGGCCCGCGGAACGACTCCCCCGCCGGACACGGCTCAGTCGCCGGCTAGCGCACGCAACGCTGGCAGGAGCGCGCGGAATGCCCGGCCCCGATGCGAGGCGGCGTCCTTTTCGGCGGCGGACAGCTCGGCCGAGGTCCGCTCCTCGCCGCCCGGGACGAAGATCGGGTCGTAGCCGAAGCCGTTGGTACCCCGGGGCTCCCGGATCACCCGACCTCGCCACTCCCCTCGGGCCACGGTCTCCGTGCCGTCGGGAGTCACCAACGCGGCCGCGCACACGAAGGCGGCGCCCCGGCGCTCGTCCGGGACATCGGCCAGTTGGCCGAGCACCAGCTCCAGGTTGCCCTGGTCATCCCCGTGCCGGCCGACCCACCGGGCGGAGAGCACACCCGGCATCCCGCCCAGCGAGTCCACGGTGAGCCCGGAGTCGTCCGCCACGGCGGGCAGCCCGGTGGCCGCGACCGCGTCGCGCGCCTTCGCCAGCGCGTTCTCCGCGAACGTGGCTCCGGTTTCCGGCGCCTCGGGATACTCCGGAACGTCGGCCAGCCCCACCACCTCGATCCCGGCGGCCGGCCCGAGCTCCTCCACCAGGATGCGGCGCAGCTCGGCGAGCTTGCCCGCGTTCCGGGTGGCCAGCAACAGCTTCACGGCCACCCCGTCATGATGAGGGGCGGGCCGAGGGCAGCTCGTAGGGGTAGGGCTCAGCGAGCGCGGCGGCCTGCGCGGCGGCCAGGGTGACGCAGCCGGCCAGCGCCATGTCCAGCATGGAGTCCAACGTCGAGCGGGTGTACGTGGCGCCCTCGGCGGTGCCCTGGACCTCGACCAGGGTGCCGACGTCGGTCGCCACCACGTTCATGTCAACCTCGGCGCGGGAGTCCTCGTCGTAGGGCAGGTCCAGCCGAACCCGACCGTCCACCACTCCCACGCTGACCGCCGCGATCTGGCAGGACAATGGCTTCGGGTCGTTCAGCCGCCCGGCCGCACCCAACCAGGTCACCGCGTCGGCCAGCGCGATGTAGGCACCGGTGACCGCCGCGGTCCGGGTACCCCCGTCGGCCTGCAGCACATCGCAGTCGATCGCGATGGTGTTCTCCCCGATCGCCGCCAGGTCGATGCACGCGCGCAGTGAGCGGCCGATCAACCGGCTGATTTCGTGGGTACGGCCACCGATGCGGCCGCGCACGGACTCCCGGTCGCCTCGGGTGTGGGTCGCCGAGGGCAGCATTGCGTACTCGGCGGTCACCCAGCCCAGCCCGGAGCCCTTCCGCCATCGCGGCACGCCGGCCGTCACACTCGCCGCGCACAACACCTTCGTCTCGCCGAACGAGATGAGCACCGAGCCGGCCGGATGCCGCTGGAACCCTCGAACGATCTGCACCGGGCGGAGCTCGTCGTCCGCCCTACCGTCTGCTCGCGTCACCGGACAACCCTAAAGGGGCCGGCGGCACGCGCCTCTCAGGGTCACCATCCAGCCCCACTCGACGGTTGACTCGTCGTCTGGCCTGGTGCTCGGTCCCAACGGTGAACTCCAGCGCCACCCGTCCCGTTGTACTGAGCGTGATTACCATCGACGGGCTGCCCGCCCACCCTCTGCTCGTACACGCGGTTGTGGTGCTGTTCCCGCTGGCCGCGGTGGGCACCCTGGCAGTGGTCGCGCGCCCGGTGTGGCGCCGCGGCTTCGGTGTCCCGGTATTCCTGGTCGCGCTCGTCGGGCTGATCGCGGTGCCGCTGACCACCACGACCGGCGAGCAGCTCAAGACCGCGCTCGGCGGCGGCAGCCCGCTGGTCGCGGTGCATGAACAGCGGGCCGAACACCTGCTGCCGTACGCCGGCTGCCCGGCTCAGACGTCGTAGCTGGCGCCCGCGCTGACCAGCTCGACTGGCCCGTCGAAGGCCGACTTGGCCTCGGCCAGCAGCACAGCCGAGTCGTACCACATCGGAATGTGGGTGAGCAGCAGCCGGCCGACTCCGGCCTCGGCGGCGTGCTCGCCGGCCTCCCGTCCGGACAGGTGCACACCTTCCGGCTGCGCCTCGCCGTGCGGCCCCACCTGCGGCCAGGTGGCCTCGCAGAGCAGCACGTCGGCGCCCCGGGACAGCTCGATCAGGGACGCGCAGGCGCCGGTGTCGCCGCTGTAGGCGAGGGTCCGGCCGCCGTACTCGACGCGGATCGCGTAGGACTCGCACGGGTGCACGGTGCGCCGGGTGCGCACCCGGCAGCCGGCCACCTCGGTGTCCGTCTCGTCGGTGATCACCTGGAACTTGAGCACATCGGAAAGGTCCTCGTCACCGCGTTCGACGGCCGACGCCCCGTACTGCGCGGCCAGCCGGTCCGCCGCCTCGACCGGGCCGTACACCGCCAACCGGTGCCCAGCGGGCGGGTAGGGCGGCGCCGGGTGGTAGCGCCGGTACACCACCAACGAGGCGACATCCGCGCAGTGATCCGGGTGCAGGTGGGACAGCACCAGCGCGTCCAGCTCGAACGGGTCCAGGTAGCGATGAAGCGCGCCCAGCGTGCCATTGCCCAGGTCCATGACCAGCGACCCGCCACCGGTTCGGACCAGATAGCCGGACGACGGCGACTGTGGACCCGGTCCGCTGCCTGAGCAACCCAGCACGGTGAGCTCCATGCGGATTATCTTGCCTTTAACCGTCCAGTTCGGCCGGTTCTGTACAGCCAAAACAACCCGAGTAGCGGCAGCACCAGGGGTACCCAGCCGTATCCCGCGCCGTATCCCGACCACACGGTGGCCCTGGGAAACGCAGTCGCGTCGAACACGCTGAGAGAACCCACCACAAGCACCCCGACGAGCTCGATCAGCACCGCCGTCCAAGCCAACCGTCGGGCCGCCGGGCCGGTCCTGGCCAGCCCGATGGTGGCCAGGATGTACACCACGCCGGAGAACGCGGAGAGCAGGTAGGCCACCGGAGCCTGGTGGAACTGGGTGGCCAGTTGCACTCCCGCCCGGGCCGTGGCGGACAGCGCGAAGATCGCGTAGATGGCGATGAGTACCCGGCCAGGTCCGGTGGCCGTGGCCCCGACCGGATCGCCGTCGCGCGTCGGCCGAGGTGTCCGGTCAGCCACCCGCGGTTCCCCACAGGGAGAGGAGCCGCAGCACCACCACGCCGATCGCGATGGCCGCCACCGCGATCACCGCTCCGCCCCACCGGGTCGGCTCCGCGCGGGCGAACTGCAGCCCGAGCGGCAGCACGGTGACCGAGACCAGCAGATAGATCAGGAAGGTGGAGGTCTCCTCGGGGCGGGTGCCGCTGAACACCCGGGCCGCCCCGATCAGCGCCTGGGCCACCAGCAACGCCTCGACCACGCCGACCGCCAGCACGTGCGGGCGCTCCGCCGGTTTGCCCAGCACGGTGGTGACGATCCCGAAGACCGCCAGCGCGCCGGTGAGCACCAGCAGCACGACCGCCAGGGGGTGGATCATGCGCCGGACGATACCGGGCGGCGGACCTTCGACGGCCGGCGGTTCGCGCGCCCTGGAGGAGGTGGAGCGGCACTTGTGGTTGGAAAAGGACGTGACGAGTGCCTGCTGTCGTTGGAATAAGACGCGACAAGTCGGGCTGGTCGCTGCGGCCGCCAGGGGTCAGCCGGGTCAGCCGCCAGGGGTTAGCGCGGCGGGAGCCAGCGAGGCGACCGAGCCGATCTCCGGACCGAGGAACCGCCGACCCAGCCGGCGGAACGGCTCCGGGTCGCCGGTGGCCAGGAACTCGTGCGCGGGCGGGCCGGCGGGCTGCTCGCCCGGCTCACGCAGCAGGTCCAGCTCGGACAGCACCCGCAGCACTTCCTTGGCGGTCTCCTCGGCGCTGGACACCAGGGTGACCTCCGGCCCCAGGGCGAGCTGCAGCACCCCGGCCAGCAGCGGATAGTGCGTGCAGCCGAGCACCACGGTGTCCACCTCGGCGCGCTGCAGCGGCTCCAGATAGCTCTGCGCCAGCCCGAGCACCTGCCGGCCGCTGGTCATCCCGCGTTCGACGAAATCCACGAACCGGGGGCAGGCCACCGGCACGACCTCGACGTCCGTGGCCGCGGCGAAGGTGTCGGTGTAGGCGCCGGAGCGAATGGTGACCTCGGTGCCGAGCACCCCGATCCGGCCGTTCCGGGTGGCCGCCACGGCTCGGCGCACCGCTGGGCGGATCACCTCGACAACCGGTACCGGGTAGCGCTCCCGGTAGTCCACCAGGCACGCCGAGGATGCCGAGTTGCACGCGATGACCAGTAGTTTCACCCCGCGCTCGACCAGCTCGTCGCCGATCGCCAATGCGTGCCGGCGCACGTCGGCGACCGGCAGCGGCCCGTACGGACTGTGCGCGGTGTCGCCGACGTAGATCAGCCGCTCGGCGGGCAGTTGGTCGAGCACCGAACGTGCCACGGTGAGCCCGCCGACGCCGGAGTCGAACATGCCGATCGGCGCGTCCACCGACAGCTCCCGGTAGCGCCCGCGCCGGGCACCAGCCACCGGGCTCATCGGGGCATCAGCTCGCCCGCGCCGCGTCGCCGGGCCGCGCCGGCCACCATCCGGGCGGCCAGGATGCCGCCGAGCGCGCCGAACAGGTGCGCCTGCCAGGAGATTCCCGGTTGGCCGGGCAGCACCCCGAACAGCACCCCACCCCACAGGAAAAGCAGCACCACGGCCAGCAGGATCTGCTTGGCGCTGCCCGCGAAGAACCCGCGGAACAACAGGAACACCAGCCAGCCGAAGATCACTCCGGAGGCGCCGACGGTGTCGCTGCCCGGTTGGGAGAAGAACCAGACGCCCAGCCCGCTGGTCAGCCATACGATCGCGGTGACCAGGACGAACTGGCGCAGGCCACCGGCCATGGCGAGAAACCCGAAGATCAGGAACGGCAGGGTGTTCGACTCCAGGTGCGCCCAGCCGGCGTGCAACAGCGGCGCCCACAGCACGCTGTCCAGGTGGCTCGGGTCGCGGGCGATGATGCCTTCCTGGTCCAGGGCGAGGCCGGTGCTCACGTCGTAGGCCTCGATCACGTACAGCAGGAAGGTGAACAGCAACATGGTGATCGCCGCGAGGAACGGCCGGGGCGGCAGGATCCGGTACACGGATCTGCGCCGGGTTGGTCGGTCCGGGCTCACCACGGGAGCACCCACGGATTCACCATGCTGTCGAGGCTACGCGAGCGCCGGGGCACGCAGCCCGGGGAATACCACGTCGACCACGCTCCGCGCGTACTCCGGCGAGAGCGGCTGGTGGCTGACCAGCAGTCGGTAGTAGAGGGCCCCGTAGAGCGCGTCGATGGCCACGTCGAGGTCCAGATCGGCGCGCAGCTCGCCACGGGCGACCCCCCTGCGCAGCACCTCGGTCGCCCCGGACCGGCGCGCATTGATCAGCCACTGGTGCAGCGCATTGGCCAGCGCCGGATCGTGCTGGCTCTGGGCGAGCAGCCCGACGAATGGCTTGCCGAACCCCGGTTCGGTGAGCAGCTCGGCCACCCTGGACATCTGCAGCCGCAGGTCCTCCCTGGCCGACCCGGTGTCCGGAAAGGCCAGTCGCGGATCCGACTCGACGAACACCGCATCCATCACCACCGCGGCCTTGCTCGGCCAGGACCGGTAGATGGTGGTCTTAGCCACCCCGGCGCGCGCCGCGATCCCCTCGATGGTCAGCGCCGCGTAGCCGTCCTTGCTGACCAGCTCCAGCGCCGCGGCCAGCACCGCCCGCTTCGCCTGCTCCGACCTCGGCCGGCCCGGGGGTCCCATAGGTCGAGGGTATCCGGCCACATTTCGATACGCAACGTATCGTTGCGAAACTCGGCAAAGGTGCCTAACGTGGCTGACATGACCATTGCAACGAAACTCCCCGCCCGTCGCCTCGGCAGCTCCGGACCGACTGTCTCCGCCCTAGGGCTGGGTTGCATGGGCATGAGCTACGCCTACGGGCCGGTCAACGACGCCGAGTCCACCGCGCTGCTGCGCCGGGCGGTCGAGCTGGGCGTGACCCTCTTCGACACCGCTGACCTGTACGGGTTCGGACACAACGAGCAGCTGGTCGGCCGCGCGCTGGCCCCGGTCCGCGACGAGGTGGTGATCGCCACCAAGTTCGGCATCACCCGCACCGCCGACAGCGACTGGAGCGGCCCGAGCCCGGCCAACGGCCGCCCGGAGTACGTGCGCGCGTCCATCGACGGCTCGCTGCGCCGGCTCGGGCTGGACCACGTCGATCTCTACTACCAGCACCGCGCCGACCCGACGGTGCCGATCGAGGAAACCGTCGGGGCGATGGCCGAGCTGGTCACCGCCGGCAAGGTGCGCCACCTGGGGCTGTCCGAGGCGGCCCCGGACACCATCCGCAGGGCCGCCGCCGTGCACCCGATCGCCGCGGTGCAGACCGAGTGGTCACTGTTCGCCAGGGACATCGAGGACGCCGTAGTGCCGACCTGCCGCGAGCTTGGCATCGCCGTGGTGCCGTACAGCCCGCTGGGCAGGGGCATGCTGAGCGGCACGGTGAGCAACCTCGCCGACCTGGCCGAGAACGACTTCCGGCGCACCCTGCCCTGGTGGCGGCCGGAGAACCTGGAGACGAACCAGCGCCTGCTCGAGGTGGTGGCCGACATCGCCGAGCGCAGCGGCCACACCTCCGGCCAGATCGCGCTGGCCTGGGTGCTGGCCAAGGCGGTCATCGGGCTGGATGTGGTGCCGATCCCGGGCACCAAGCGGGAGCGCTACCTGGTGGAGAACCTCGCCGCGCTGGAGCTCCCGCTCACCGACGCCGAGATCGCCGAGCTGGACGCCCTGCGCCCCGCCGGCAACCGAACCGCCAGCGAAGGCGAAGCCAACCGCCTGACCGTCCCCGCCTGACCGCCCGCGCCTGACACACCGGACACCGCCGCCATCTGCCCCGCCGCGCGCCCAGAGCCGTCCCAGCCGCACTTCGCATACCTGGGCTACACCTCGCACAGTGTGCGACGTATGCGAAGTGCAGGCTGCGTATGCGAAGTCGCTGGGAGCGCGTCCGCCCCGTCGACGGTCGGGCTGGCGGGTCAGGCCCAGAGCTGCCGAGTCAGGCCCAGAGCTGGCCGTCCAGGTCGGTGGCGCGCTCCTCGAGGTCGCCGGAGTAGGCCCCGGTGGACAGGTACTTCCAGCCGGCGTCGGCGACGATGAGCACGATGTCGGCGGGCTCGGCGGCGCCGGCGGCCTTCTCCGCGACGGCGAGCGCGGCGTGCAACACCCCGCCGGTGGAGATGCCGGCGAAAATGCCCTCCTGCTCGACCAGCTCACGAGTCCGGCGGAGTGCGTCGAAGCTGCCCACCGAGTACCGGGCGGTGAGCACCTCCGGGTCGTACAGCTCGGGTACGAACCCTTCGTCCAGGTTGCGCAGGCCGTACACCAGTTCGCCGTAGCGCGGCTCGGCGGCCACGATCTGCACGTCCGGCTTCTGCTCGCGCAGATAACGCCCAGTGCCCACCAGCGTGCCGGTCGTGCCGAGGCCGGCCACGAAGTGGGTGATCGTGGGCAGGTCGCGCAGAATCTCCGGACCGGTGGTGCGGTAGTGCGCGCGGGCGTTCTCCGGGTTGCCGTACTGGTAGAGCATCACCCAGTCCGGGTGCTCCGACGCCAGCTTCTTGGCCATCGCGACGGCCTGGTTGGAGCCGCCGGCGGCCGGCGACGAAATGATCTCCGCGCCGTACATCAGGAGCAGTTGGCGGCGCTCTTCGGAGGTGTTCTCCGGCATCACGCAGACCAGCTTGTAGCCCTTCAGCTTGGCCGCCATGGCCAGCGAGATTCCGGTGTTGCCCGAGGTGGGCTCGAGCACCGTGCAGCCGGGCTTCAACCGGCCGTCGGCCTCGGCCGCCTCGATCATGGCCAGCGCCGGGCGGTCCTTGATCGAGCCGGTCGGGTTGCGGTCCTCGAGCTTGGCCCAGAGCCGAATGTGCGGCGCGGGCGAGAACGACGGCAACCCGACCAGCGGGGTGTCACCAACCGCCTGCAGCAGGGACTCGTAGCGAGCCATCAGCTTCTGGCCTCCCTGGGGCTTAGACCCCGCCGGCGACCGCCGGCAGGATGGTCAAGGAGTCGCCGTCGGCGACCGGGGCCTCGAGCCCACCGGCGAACCGCACGTCCTCGTCGTTGACGTAGATGTTCACGAACCGGTGCAGCGAGCCGTCCTTGATCAGCCGGGCCTTGATGCCGCCGTGCTTGGCGTCCAGGTCCGAGATGACCTCCGAGACGGTGCTACCGGAGGCCTGGACGGATTTCTCTCCGCCGGTGTGGGTGCGCAGGATGGTGGGAATCGAAACGGTGACGGCCATGGGGGTCCTCCTTGTGATGCGGCCGAGTCGTGAATGAGCCAGACGGGTCGCGACGGCGGACTCGCCGCGACAGGGATCAGCGACAGTCGGGGACGTCATCGGCCCCGGTGTGGGAGAACATGTAAGTCTCCACCACGTTGACCGGCTCCTCGGTGATCTCGCCGGCCACGATCCGGAAAGATCGGAACTCGTGCTCCCCGTTGGGCTGGCCGACCCGGGTGGAGACCAGCACATAGTGCGCATCCGGCTCGGACGCGTAGGACACGTCGGTCCGCGACGGGTACGCCTCGGTCGCGGTGTGCGAGTGGTAAATCACCACCGGCACCTCGTCGTTGCCATCCATCTCGCGGTACAGCCGCAGCAGGTCACCGGACTCGAACTCGTAGAACGTCGGTGAGCGGGCCGCGTTCACCATCGGGATGAACCGCTCCGGGCGGTCCGATCCCACCGGTCCGGCAACCACGCCGCACGCCTCGTCGGGATGGTCCCGGCGGGCATGGGCGACGATCTCATCCACGAGATCTCTCCGGATCACCAGCACCTGTCCAGGGTACGGGCACCTCACCACCGCGCGCACGGGATGCCCGGCTCGTCACACCCGCCTAGCTGACAGCCGATCCGACCAGGTGAGCCCGCACCTCGGCGCGCCGGTCGGACGGTGGCTCGAGGTTCTCGGCACGGGCGGTGTCGTAGCTGGCCCGCGCGGCCTCGACCTGTTCGAAGTGGCTGTCCGCCCAGCCCTTGATCGCCTTCACCACCGGCAGCAGCGACGCGCCGAGCTCGGTCAGCCGGTAGTCCACCCGGACCGGCACGCTCAGGGTGACCTGGCGAATCACCAGGCCGTCGCGCTCCAGCTGGCGCAGCGTCTGGGTGAGCATCTTCTGGCTGGCCCCTGGCACCGCCCGGGACACCTCCGCGTAGCGGCGCCAGCCGTCGCTCAGCGCGTCCAGCACCAGGGTGACCCACTTGTCGGCGATCCGGTCGAGCAGCTTGGAGGTGGGGCAGGTCCGTACGAACTCCTGGTAGGCGAGCGCCCGCTCGCGCCGCCGCTGGGCGGACGTCTGGGTCGCCATGGCTCTCCTTCCGGTGCGGTACGCACTTGCGAGTGCGTCCTTACCAAGCCCAGTCGGCCGTTCATATGTTCCCTCCTCGGGCGGATCACCCGCCTCGAACTCAACGGAGGTCGTCATGCGCGCGGTCGTGGTTCGGTCCTACGGCGGGCCGGAAGCACTGGAGGTGACCGAGGTCCCGGTGCCGGCACCCGGACCCGGCCAGGTTCGGATTCGGGTCCAGGCGGCGGCGGTCAACCCGGTGGACGTGTTCGTCCGATCCGGGATGGCCATCCAGGTCGGGCTCCTGCCGGCCAGGGACAGCGTCGGGATGGGGTGGGACGTGGCGGGCGTGGTCGACGAGGTGGGCCCCGGAGCCGGATTCGCCGAGGGTGACCGGGTGATCGGGCTGGCTGACCGGCTGGACGTACCCACCGCCGGCTACGCCGACTACCTGGTGCTGGACGCCGACGCGGTGGCCGCAGCGCCGTCCGGCGTCGCACCGGAGGCGGCCGCCACCCTGCCGCTCAACGCGCTCACCGCCGCCCAGGCGCTCGACCTGCTGGGCCTGCGCCCCGGGCAGCCGCTGCTGGTCACCGGCGCGGCCGGCGCGGTCGGCGGGTACGCGGTGCAGCTGGCGGCGGCCGCCGGGCTGCGGGTGGTGGCCACCGCATCGGCTGGCGACGAGTCGCTGGTGCGCGGGTTCGGCGCCGAGCTGTTCGTGCCCCGCGCGGCGGAGCCGACCGCGCCCGGGCCCGGCACCCTGGCCGCGCGGGTCCGGGCGCTGGTGCCCGGCGGCGTGCACGGGGTGCTGGACGCGGCGGTGCTCGGGCTCCCGGCGCTGGACGCGCTGCGCGGCGGCGGCGCGTTC
>DASWST010000031.1:0-19329 GCA_036402515.1 Pseudonocardia sp. | reverse complement strand
ATCGCGACCAACGCCACTCACGACCTCAGGCTGGCATGCGGACGGTGAGGCCGCCGTCCACCACGATCTGCTGGCCGGTGACGTAGGACGCCTCGTCTGAGGTGAGGAACCGGATCACCGAGGCGAGCTCTTCGGGCTGGGCGGCCCGGCCGAGCGGGATGTCCTTGCCGGCTCGCTCCAGCCCGTCCGGCCCGAGCGAGTTGACCGGGTCCAGCGACTGCGGGGTGACCACGTAACCCGGGATGACCGTGTTCACCCGGATCCCCCTGGGCGCCAGCTCGACCGCCACGCTGCGTACCAGGCCGAGCACGCCGGCTTTGGCCGCGCCGTAGTGCGCGTGCTCGCCCCACCCGTACACCCCGCCGGCGATGGAGGACACCGCCACCATCGCGCCGGGGCCGGCCATCCGGGCGGCGGCCGAGCGCAGCACCCGCAGTACCCCGGTCAGGTCCACCTGCAGCAGGTCGTCCCAGGCGTCGTCGTCCAGCTCGGCCAGCGCCGCCTTGCGCAGCACGCCGGCGTTGGCCACCGCGATGTCCAAGCGCCCCCACCGCTCCAGCGCGCGCTCGGCGAAGGCGTCCACCTGCTTGGAGACGCGCACATCCACCTCGTGAACCACGCACTCGCCGCCGGCCGCGCGCACCTGGGCGGCGGTCTGCTCCGGGTCGTGCGGGTCCCGGGGGAAGGTGCCGATCACCGAGCGCACCCCGGCCGCCGCATAGGCCACCGCGAGGGCTCGGCCGATGCCGCTGGCCGCCCCGCTGATGATGGCCACCCGCTCATCCACCCGCTCAGCCGCCACAGCCGATCACCCCTTCAGTGTCTCCGCGGTGCGCGCGGCGAACATCAGCACGCCGGACACCACGATGCCGACTGCGCCGACGATCAGCGCCGCCTGGTTCCAGGAATGCCCGGCGGCCAGCATCGAGGTGACAATGATGCCGGCCACGATCGCACCGGGCTGGGACAGCGCGTTCAGGAACGCCACGCCGGTGGCCCGGCAGCGGGTCTCGTAGCACTCGCCCATGTAGAACAGCAGCGCGGCGTACGGCCCGATCAGGAAGAACATGCCGATCGAGTAGAGCGCCACCACCCCGAAGGTGCCGTGCGCCACGGTCAGGGTCAGCGCAAACACGACGCCGGAGATCATCCAGCCGATGCCGATGGCGTTGCGCCGCCCGATCCGGTCGCCGAACCAGCCGTGGAAGACGTACCCGACGTAGCCCACCGCGTTGATCACGATCAGCATCACCAGCGAGCCGGTGAAGCTGACCCCCTTGCCCTCGGTGAGCACGGTGGTGCCGAGCACGCTGAACACCTGGATGCCGAACCAGTTCACGATCCAGGCCAGGCCGAGCACCACCGTGTTGCGCAGCGCCTTGCCTTGGAAGATCGCGGCAAAACCGCCGGACTCCTGCTTCGCCACCCCGTACTCGGCGGCCAAAGTGTCGGCCTCGGCGGCCTTGCCCTCCTTGCGCAGCTTGCGCAGTTCCAGTTCCAGCTCGAACTGCGGGGTCTCCTTCAGGCCGCGGCGCAGCAGCACGATCGCCACGGCGGGGAACACCGCGATCAGGAAGCAGCCTCGCCAGCCCACCAACGGCGCGAAGATCGCCACGAACGCCGAGGCCAGCAGCACCCCGAGCGGCCATCCACCCTGCACCAGGCTGTAGATCAGTCCGCGCCGTTTCTTGATTGCCTCGTCCTCGGTGACCGCGTAGATCTCGTTGAGGTAGGTGGCGTTCACCGCTTGCTCGGACAGGCCAAGCCCACCGAACGCCCGCACGCCCACCAGGTATCCGATCCCGGGGGTGGCGGCGCTCGCGGCGGAGGCCACCGCGGTGCCGGCCACGGTGAGCATCATGCCCCGCCGGCGGCCGATCCGGTCGGTGATCGGCCCGACCGCGAATGCCACGATCGCGGTACTGATGGAAACCAGGGTGGACACCAGTGAGGCGGTAGCCTCAGTCCAACCGAAGGTCTTGGCGATCTCCGGAAGCATTGTGCCGAACAGAATGTAGTCGTACACGGCGAACATCCAGGCGAAAAGCGCGAGGACGGTCGCCCGACGGGTGGCCTTGACCCCAAATCGGGTAAAAGCCCTGGTAGGCGCCGTAACGGCGGAGCTGGCGGTGGATTCGAGGGACATGGTGGTGCCTTTCAGATGAGGCAGACACTGTCGAGGCGAATTCCGCGCTGAATTCTCTAGCTTAGGAACGAATTCGGCAGATCAGGATTGGGCCGAGCGCGCCCGGAAATCGTCGGCGATTTCGTCGAAGGTGGACCAGCGCACACCCTCATGCGAATTGATGTAGGTGATCAGCCGCTCGAGCATGAGCAGGTTCTGCGGGCGCCCGGAGACATCTGGGTGGATGGTCATGGTGAACGCGGCGTAGTCCATCTCCCGGTACACCCAGTCGAACTGGTCGCGCCAGTTCTGCTCCAGGTCGTGCGGGCTGACGAACCCGTGGCTGTTCGCGCTGGCCTTGATGAACATCATCGGTGGCAGGTCGTCCAGGTACCAGTTGGCCGGGATCTCCACCAACTCGGTCTCGGTGCCACGCTCCAGCGGCTTCATCCACTCCTCGGCCGGCTTGGCGTAGTCGATCTTCGTCCAGCTGTCGCCGACCCGCACGAAGTACGGGCTGAAGTCGTTGTGCATCAGCGAGTGGTCGTACTTGATGCCACGCTCGAGCAGCAGCTCGTTGGTGACCGGGGAGAACTCCCACCAGGGCGCCACGTAGCCGGTCGGCGTGGTGCCGGTGAGCTTGGTGAGCAGCTCGATGCAGCGGTCCAGGATGGCGCTCTCCTGCGCCCTGGTCATCGCGATCGGGTTCTCGTGGGAGTAGCCGTGCACGCCGATCTCGTGCCCGGCGTCCACCACCATCCGGGTCTGGTCCGGGAAGGTCTCCGCCGAGTGCCCGGGGATGAACCAGGTGGTGCGCAGGTTGTTGCGCTCGAACAAGGTGAGCAGCCGCGGCACGGCCACCTCGCCGGCGAACATCCCCCGGGAGATGTCGCACGGCGAGTCCTCACCGCCGTAGGAACCCAGCCAGCCGGCCACCGCGTCAACGTCCACGCCGAAGGCAACGCGGATGTCCTTCATGTCACGTCCTCTCTGCCAGGCGCGGATCCAACCGCGCCCCGAATGAGCCGCCGGTCCGCCGGGCCAGCTCCTCGGCCACGCGTACCGGGTCGCGGTAGGCAGCGAGCAGCGCGGTCAGCAGGATCCGGGCTTGGGACGGTCGGAGCACCCCGGTGGGGACGGCTCCAGCCGCCAGGAGGTCGAGTCCGCCGCCGTTGCCGTAGATCCCGGCGACCGGGCCGGCGGCCGCCCGGGTGGACAGCGCGACCGGCACACCGTCGGCGGTCAGCCGGGCCACCGCCGCATTGATCGCCGGGTTGGCGTTGCCCGCCCCGGTCCCGACCAGCACCACGCCCCGGGCGCCGGCGGCGGCCACCGCGTGCAGCACGGTGGCGTCCGCGCCCGGGTAGCAGGCCACCACGTCCACCCGGATGCCGGCCAGGTTCAGGGCGCTCAGGTCCAGCGGCGGGTTGCGCACCGGGCGCGCGGTGACGCTGACCGCGCCGTCGCGGACTCGGCCCAGCGGCCCGACGTCCGGCGCGCTGAACGCGGCCGACGCGACGGTGTGCGTCTTGCGGGTGCCCTGGGCGGCGAACACCGCGCCATCGAAGGTGATCAGCACACCGAGGTCCCTGGCGTCCGGGTGGGCGGCGACCGCAATAGCGTCGGCCAGGTTGCGCGGACCGTCGCTGTCCGGCGCGTCGGCCGGACGCTGGGCGCCGGTGAACACCACCGGGCGCGGGTCGTCGTGCACCAGCTCGGCCAGGTAGGCGGTCTCCTCCATGGTGTCGGTGCCGTGGGTGACCACCACGCCGAGCACCGAGTCGTCGGCCAGCGCGCGGCGAATCTCCCGGACGATGCCGGCCATGTCCGCCGGGGTGAGCAGGTAGCTACCCAGACAGAGCACGTCGCGCCCGTCGACCGGCACGTCCAGCGCGAAGGGCAGCCGGCGCAGCAGCGCGGCCACCCCGTCACCGGCCACGCTCGCGCCGCTGGGGCCCCGCCGCGAGGCGATGGTCCCACCCGTGGACAGCACGACAACCCTGCGCACCCGGCCGCTCCCATGCTGATCTTCGCTGGTCAAGGCCCTACGCAAACGATTGGGCCAATCGTTTGGGTATCATGCGCGGCAGAACCGACCGAAGTCAATAAACTCGCTGTTACGCTCGGCAACCATTGCGTCAACCGCAGCCCCGCGCCAGCTGGGGCGCCGCTGACCAGGGCACGGAGGACAGGCGCATCGTGGAGACGGAGCACAACTCGCCGGTCACCCTGCGCACGCTGGCCGAGCGGCTGGGGCTGAGCGTCTCCACTGTGTCGCGGGTGCTGCACGCCAAACCGGACGAGCAGCTGCGGGCCGCCTCCGAGGCGACCGTCGCGCGCATCCGCACCCTGGCCGACGAGCTCGGCTACCGGCCGAACCCACACGCCACCAGCCTGCGCACCCGACGCAGCAACCTGGTCGGCGTGCTGGTCCCCCGGCTCTCCGACATCGTGCTGGCCACCATCTACGAAGGCATCGAGGAAGCCGCCAGCGAGCACGGGCTGTCCACCTTCGTCACCAACACCAGGGATATCCCGGCCGTGCAGCGGGCCCGCACCGAGATGGTGCTAGCCCGGCGGGTAGACGGGATGATCTTCGGCGACGCCTACGTGGACGGCCGGTTCCTGGACGAGGTGGCCGCGCGGGGGGTGCCGTTCGTCCTGGTCAGCCGCCGGGCGGGCAACCACGTGTCGGCCACCTGTGACGACTACCGGGGTGGCCAACTGGCCGCCGAGCACCTCCTCGAATACGGCCACCGGGACGTCGCGGTGATCGCCGGCGAGCCGTACGCCAGCACCGGGATCGACCGCACCGCCGGTTTCGTGGACACCTTCCTCCAGGCCGGCCTGGAGATTCCGGCGGAGCGCATCCGGCACTCCCGGTTCGACGCGCGCGGCGGGCGGGAGGCGGCGGAGGCGCTGCTCGGCGCGAACCGGCCACCGTCGGCGATCTTCGCGGTGAACGACTTCGCGGCCATCGGTGCGCTCGGCGCGGCCCGCGACCGCGGCCTGCAGGTGCCCGGCGAGCTGGCCCTGATCGGGTACAACGACACCCCGCTGGCCGGCGAGCTGCCCATCGCACTGACCACCATCCGCTCCCCGATGCACCAGATGGGTCGGCGCGGACTGGCCCTACTCATCCAACTGATCCGCGGCGAGGAAGCCACCACCGAGCGGCTGCCCCCCGAGCTCATCGTGCGCGCTTCCACCGCCCCCCTCACCATCGCCGCGGGTCAACAGCCGTGAGTGGTATTGGTCGCTATAGCGACCAATACCACTCACGGGTCCTGAGCTGGGAGTTTGCCGGCGGGGCGGGAGCTTAGGGCGGGGTTTACCGGGTGTCTGGGCGGCGTTCACCGTGGGCGATGAAGATCCGGTAACTATGAGCGCCGACAGCGATGCCCGGTCCGGTCCCCGATTGAGCCGGCGCGGCGCGCTAGGTGCCGCCGCCGGGCTGGGCGGAGCCGTCGCCCTGGGCGTGCCCGGACTGGCCGCCTGCGCCACCAGCGGGCCGGCCTGGCAGCGACCGGACCGCGGCGCCGCTCCCCCGGTATCCGGGCTGCACCTGCAGTTCGGCGCCGACGCGGGCACCGAGGCGGTGGTGTCCTGGCACACCACCAGCTCGGTCGGCCGGCCCCGGGTCATGCTGGGCACACCCAACGCCGGTTTCGGCCAGGAGGTGGCCGCGGACACCCGGACCTACCGCGACGGTGCCTCCGGCACCGAGGTGCAGATCCACCACACCAGGCTGACCGGCCTGACCCCGGGCACCGACTACATCTATGCCGCGGTGCACGACGGGACGAGCCCGGAACTGGGCACCCTGCACACCGCGCCCCGGGGCCGGGTGGCGTTCACCTTCACCAGCTTCGGCGACCAGTCCACCCCCGCGCTGGACATGGTCGCCGGGGTCAGCCCCGGCAGCCCCAACGGCACTGGCAGCAACTACGGGGCGGACAACTACGGCTCCCCCGCCGCCGGCGACCTGACCGCCGCCGTGGAACGCATCGCCCCGCTGTTCCACCTGGTCAACGGGGATCTCTGCTACGCGAACCTGAGCCATGACCGGGTGCGCACCTGGTCGAACTGGTTCGCCAACAACGGGCGCTCGGCGCGGCACCGGCCGTGGATGCCGGCGGCCGGCAACCACGAGAACGAGCTGGGCAACGGGCCGATCGGCTACCAGGCCTACCAGTCCTACTTCGCGCTGCCCGACGCCGGCGCGGAGCCGACCTTCCGAGGCCTCTGGTACGCCTTCACCGCCGGCGCGGTACGGGTGATCAGCCTGAACAACGACGACATCGCGCTGCAGGACGGCGGCAGCTCCTACGTCAGCGGCTACTCCGGGGGCGCGCAGCGGCGGTGGTTGGAGAACGAGCTGCGCACCAGCAGGGCCAACCCGGACATCGACTGGATCGTGGTCTGCATGCACCAGGTGGTGATCTCCACCGCGGACCAGTTCAACGGCGCCGACCTGGGCGTCCGCGAGCAGTGGGTGCCGCTGTTCGACCAGTACGGCGTGGACCTCGTGGTGTGCGGGCACGAGCACCACTACGAGCGGTCGCACCCGATCCGCGGCCAGCTACCCACCGACACCCGGACCCCGATCCCCACCCAGACCAGCACCGACGTCTTGGACACCAGCAAGGGCACGGTGCACATGGTGATCGGCGGCGGGGGCACCTCCATCCCGTCCAACAAGCTGCTCTTCGCCCCGGCCAAGTGCCGGGTGATCACCGCTGTGGGCGCCCCCGACCCGGCCACCGGGAAGCGCAAGGCGAACTACGTGCTGGAGGACGCCCCGTGGTCGGCGGTGCGCGACGCGGAGCATGCCTACGGCTTCGCCGCGTTCGACGTGGACCCCGCCGGCAGCGGGCCGACCACCGCCATCCACGTCACCTACTACGCGGTGACCGGCCCGTACGGCGAGATCACCCCGGTGGACCGCTTCACCCTCGCCCGCCCCCGCCGCATTTGACCGCTTCTTTCGCTCGGCCAGGCACCGCCGCGACGCAGTGGTGTTATCAGTGGGACTTCTGAGGTCTCTGTTGCAATTGAGCACAATGTGGCTAACCTCTGTGAGCGCACCACGCAGGCAAAGTTGATGCGCTGGTCGGAGGTTGAGCCATGAAACGATCCCGACATTCACGATTGCCGCGCTCGTCCGCGGGTTCAGTTGTCCCCAGCGTCCCGGTGTGCTCGATCATCGCGCTGCTCGTCCTCGGCGTGGCTGCACTGCCTCCCGGCCCGGCCGGCTCCGAGCCCGCCCCCCGGGTCGCTTCGGCCAGTGCGCTCGGTACTGATCCGGCGTTGCTGTCCCACCGCCCCGCCCGGCACCTACGGATCTATCTGACCGGGTATTCCTTCCACGACAACACGCCGCCGCTCTCGGCGATCATCAGCGCGCCGGTGCTGCACCGGACCGCCGGTGGCCAGGGCACGTACCGGGACCCGATCACCGTCGCGGTCCCGGGCAGCGGCCCCACCATGAAGTGGAAGCCCGGTACCCGGTTCTACCTGCCCAGCGTCCGTCGGTACGTGATCGTCGAGGACTCCGGCGCCAGCCCGGCGCCGCCCGGCGTGGACACTCACCTGGACATGTGGATCGGCGGCCAGGGCGGCACCCGGAGCGCCACCGACGACTGCATGAGCAAGCTCACCGGCACGGTGTCCGCCGTGCTCAGCCCGCCGCCGGGGCTACCGGTGATGGCCGGCCCGATCTTCGGCAACCGGGCCTGCCGTGTCCCGCTGCTCACTCTGTTATCGAGCGGGGCCGGCGCGAAACGCGCCGGCACTAACCAAGGGTGAACGGATCACGGGTGCCGCCGGTGAGCTCCACCCAGACCGCCTTCTCCTCCAGGTATTCGTCGATCCCGTGCAGGCCGTTCTCCCGGCCCAGGCCGGATGACTTGAAGCCGCCGAACGGCACGCTGGGCGCCACAACCCGGTAGGCGTTGATCCACACCGAGCCGGCCTTGATCTTCGCCGCGACCCGGTGCGCCCGGTGCACGTCCTTGGTCCAGACCGCGCCGGCCAGCCCGTAAGGGGTGTCGTTGGCCAACTTGATCGCCTCGTCCTCCTCGGTGAAGGTGAGCGCGGCGAGCACCGGGCCGAACACCTCCTCGCGGACCACGGTGGACTCGGTGGTGACCCCGGTCAGCACGGTGGGCTGCACGAAAAGCCCGCCCAGCCCGGACTCGGCGGACCCGCCGTAGGCCACGGTGGCGCCCTCGGCCCTGGCCGTGTCCAGGTAACCGAGCACCTTCTCGTACTGCGGCCGGTTGGCTACCGGGCCCATCTCGGTGGCCGCGTCATTCGGGTCGCCCAACTTGATCCGCGACGCCCGCTCGGCGATCAGTTGGACCAGCTCGTCGTGCACATCGGCATGCACGATCAGCCGGGAGCCGGCCATGCAGGTCTGGCCGGTGGCGGCGAACACCCCGGCGATGACGCCGTTCGCCGCGGCGGCCAGGTCGGCGTCCGGGAATACCACCTGGGGGGACTTGCCGCCCAGCTCCAGGGTGACCTTGTTGATGTTCTCCCCGGCCGCCTTGGCCACCGCCCGGCCGGTCGCGGTGGAGCCGGTGAACGCCACCTTGTCCACGCCGGGGTGGGCGGCCAGCCGGGCGCCCGTCTCCCGGGACAGACCAGTCACCACATTCACCACACCGGCCGGGAAACCGGCCCGCTCGAACAGCTCGGCGAAGCCCAGCGTGGAGACCGGTGAGTGCTCCGAGGGCTTGACCACCACGGTGCACCCGGCGGCCAGCGCGGGCGCCAACTTCCAGGTCATCAGCAGCAGCGGCGAGTTCGACGGGGTGGTCGCGCCGACCACGCCGACCGGCTCGCGGCGGGTGTAGACGAGGTAGTTCGGGTTGGGCGAGGGGATCTGCCGACCCTCGATCTTGTCCGCCAGCCCGGCGTAGTAGTGGTACCAGCTGCCCAGCGCGTTGAGCTGACCGATCATTTCCCGGTACAGCTTGCCGGAGTCGTTGACCTCGAGCCGGGCCAACCGCTCGGCGTTCTGACCCACCAGGTCACCCAGCCGGCGCAGCAGCGCGGCCCTGGCAAACCCGGTCAGGCTGCCCCACTCCCCGTCCAGCGCGGACCGGGCCGCCGCAACCGCCGCGTCGATGTCCTCCGGGCCGCCGTCGGGCACCTGCGCCCAGGGGCTACCGGTGTAGGGGTTCTGCGACTCGAATGTCTTGCCGGAGAGCGCGTCGACCGGCTTGCCGCCGATGACCATCTGGAACCGCTCGAGCTGATCCACCATCACTGCCGTCCTCCCTAGCGTCTTCCCCACCGAACCTAGGAGCTGGCCCGCCCGACAGCCACTTGTCGTGTCTATTTCGAGCGACAGGTGCCTCTTGTCGGGTCTTTTTGCAACGACAGGTGGGACGAGCGACAAGTGGGACGGCGGGGTGGGCGGATGCTCAGCTCACGGGGGTGACGGCGACTCGGGGCGGCGGAGGGTGGTGACGAAGCTGAAGCGGTCACCGCGGAACAGCGAGCGGACCCGCTCGATCGGCCGCTGCTCCGGGTCGTAGGACAGCCGGTTCAGCAGCAGCATCGGTGCGCCGGGATTGGTTTCCAGCAGCATCGCTTCCCGCGGGGCGGCCAGCACCGTCTCGATCCGCTCGGTGGCCGTCTCGAACTCCACCCCGCTGGCCCGGACGTAGGCGTACAGCGAGGTCGCCGGGTCGAACTCGGCGAGCAGCTGGGGGAACCTGGCCAGCGGCATCCTGGTGTCTTCCAGGCCCACCGGGTGCCCGTCGGCCAGCAGCACCCGCTCCAGCAGGATCACCTCGTCCCGCTCGGCGATCTCCAGCTCGGCGGCCAGCTCCGCACCGGCCGGCTCCCGCTCGATGCGAACCAGCCGACGGCCGGGGCGGCGGCCCTGCTCGCCCAACCCCTCGGTGTAGGAGCCGAGCACCAGCTGCTGAGCCACCTTCGGCCCGGCCACCACGGTGCCCCTGCCCTGGCGGCGCAACCGGCCGGCCACCAGCAGCTCCTGCACGGCCTGGCGCACGGTGACCCGGGAGACGCCGAACCGCTGGGAGAGCTCACGCTCGGCGGGGATCGCCACCCCCTCGCCCAGCTCGTCCAGCAGCGCAAGCAGGTGATCCGCCACCACCCGGTACTTCGGTTCGCGGATCTCCGCGGTGCTCATATCTCGGCTCGGCACTCGTGCGTCCTGAGAACCACAGCGTCACTCTACAAGACATTGGTCTAGACCAGAACTGCGCTTGACTTGGAGTGCGCTCCAGCTCCTAGCGTTGTTGGTACCACGACAGACACCGCCCGCCATCAACGGGCAAGAGGAGCACTCCAGATGATTTCCCGCACCGCCCTCGGCGCATCCGGCCTCACCGTCAGCGCCATGGGCTTGGGCTGTATGGGCATGAGCGAGAACTACGGCCCCACCGACTGGGACACCTCACTGGCCACCTTGGACCGGGCTATCGAGTTGGGCGTCACCTTCCTCGACACGGCCGACGCGTACGGCGCCGGGCACAACGAGGTGCTGGTCGGCCGGGCCATCCACAACCGGCGCGACCAGGTGCAGCTGGCCACCAAGTTCGGCATCGACCGCAGCGGCGGGGACGCCGACCGCCGGCTGCGCGGCACCCGCAACTACGTGCTGCGCGCCTGCGACGCCTCGCTGCTGCGCCTCGGCGTGGACGTGATCGACCTGTACTACCTGCACCGGCCGCCGGGCGACGCGGAGATCGAGGAGACCGTCGGCGCGATGGCCGAACTCGTCCAGGCCGGCAAGGTCCGCTACCTGGGCCTGTCCGAGGTGACCGGCGAGCTACTGCGCCGGGCGCACGCGGTGCACCCGATCAGCGCGGTGCAGAGCGAGTACTCGCTGTGGACCCGCGACGTCGAGGCGGTCACCCCGGTGATGGCCGAGCTGGGCGTCGGCCTGGTGCCCTACTCCCCGCTCGGGCGCGGGTTCCTCACCGGTGCGCTGGACCGCGCCGCGCTGGCCGACACCGACTTCCGCCGGCGCAACCCGCGCTTCCAGGGCGAGGCCGGCGAGGCCAACGAGAAGATCGCGCAGGCTGTCCGCGAGGTCGCCGAGCGGATCGGCGCGGCACCCGCACAGGTCGCGCTCGCCTGGGTGTACACCCAGGCCGACCGGCTCGGCGTGCCGGTGGTGACCATCCCGGGCACCAAGCGACCGGAGCGGCTGGAGCAGAACATCGGCGCACTGGACGTCACCCTGGACGCCGAGGCCCTGGGCACGCTGGACCCGCTGGGCGACATCGTGCAGGGCGCCCGGTACGCCCCCGGCAACTTCGGCCCCGCCCAGCCGGCCACCCGCTGACCCTGTGAGTGGTATTGGTCGCCATGGCGACCAATACCACTCACGGCTTCGGGGCGGGCAGGCCTTGCAGCGCGGTGTCGGCGAATCTGCGCGGCCTGCTCCTCGGTGAGTGGGGCGTGTCCACTGAGCAGCCGGAAGATGAGCTGACCGAACGAAGATCCGCCCAGCTGGGCGCCATAGCGACCATCGGTGGCGAGTCAGAGCTCGCGGAGCATGCCCAGTAGCGCGTCGAGGGCTCCAGCGAAGGCGTGTTTGGCCGGGGCCCCGTAGCCGACGATCAGCCCTCCGGCACCCTCGGACGGCCGCATGCGCTGCGCGCCTACCGTGGCGACCGCCAGCGCGTGGCGGCGCGCGGTCGCGGGTACCCGCGACTCGGCCGCGGTGTCCAGGGGCAGGACCAGATGCAGGCCGGCCGAGATGCCCTGGGGGTTCAAATGGCGGGGCAGCGCGGCGACCAGCGCATCCCGCCTGGAGCGGTACTCGATGCGGCAGCGGCGGACGTGCCGGTCGTAGCCGCCCGAACTGATCAGGTGCGCGAGCGTGAGTTGCGCGAGTGCGGGCGGCTGCGCGCCACTGGTGGTCAGCGCCGCGACGACCGGGTCGACCAGGAAGCGGGGAAGCACCAGCCAACCCAGCCGCAGGGAGGGTGAGAGGGTCTTGCTCACCGAGCCCGCGTAGACGACCCGTTCCGGGGCCAGCGCCTGCACCGCGCCGACCTGGTGGCGGTCGTAGCGGAACTCCCCGTCGTAGTCGTCCTCGACGATCACCGCCCCGGTCCGCGCGAGCGCGGTGCGTCTGGCCGGTGCCATGGTCACCCCGAGCGGAGCCTGGTGCGCCGCGGTGACCACCACCGCCGGGCTGCTGAGCTGGTCGACCCGGAGGCCGCCACCGTCTACCGGCACCCCGACCACGCGCTGGCCGCTCGCCTCGGCCAGGTCGCGGAAGGCGCGCACCGACGGATCCTCGAACGCCGTCTCGGTGATGCCCAGCTCTCGCAGCGCCCGGCCAAGCACACTGAGCGCGTGGCTGTATCCGGCGCAGATGACGATGCGCGCGGGATCGGCCAGAACCCCCCGGCCGCGGCCCAGGTAGGCCGCCAAGGTGGCACGCAGTACCGACGAGCCACGTGGTTCGCCGTAGTCGAAGGTCTCGTTGGGTGTGTGCTGCAGGACCCGCCGGGTGGCGGCCACCCAGGCATCCCTCGGGAAGAGCGACGGATCGGGTCGCCCGGGCATGAAGGTCCAGCGGGGCCGGGGTTCCTCGGCGGACACGGTGCGCGGCATCGACAGCGGTTCCACCCCGGCCGTGGCGACTCTGGTCGGCGCGCCCTGGCTGGTCAACAGGTATCCCTCGGCAACCAGGTCGGAGTACACCCGGGTGACGGTGCCTCGGGCCAGACCGAGGTCGTGGGCCAGCGCCCGAGTCGACGGGACGACACTGCCAGGCCGCCACCGCCCGTCCCGGATCGCCGCGCGGACCGCCTTCGCCAACCCATTGCGCCCGCTTCCAGGCGTCCAGTCGAGGTGCGCGTCCACCGAACTGGACCACGAATCCGCCACAAAACTGGACTCTACGCGTGGACAAGTTGGAGCTAGCGTCAATCCCATGACACAACGAATCTCCGTGACACAGCGAATCCAACTCAGCCCCGGGATCCCGAAGGCGTTCAAGGCCCTGATCGCCATGTCCGACGAGGTCACCCGGGCGGGCGCCGACGCCGGCGTGGACCCGGCCCTGCTCGAACTGGTCAAGATCCGCGGTTCACAGCTCAACGGCTGCGCGTACTGCCTCGACATGCACACCGCCGATGCGATCAAGCACGGCGAGGACCCCCGGCGCATCTTCCTGCTCGACGCGTGGCGGGAGACCGAGCTGTTCACCGAGCAGGAGCGAGCCGCACTGGAGCTCACCGAGGTCATGACCCGCCTGTCGCAGACCCAGAATGTGCCCGACGAGGTCTACCAGCAGGCCACCAAGGTGTTCACCGAGGCGCAGTACCAGGCGGTGGCCTGGATGATCGTGCTGATCAACACTTTCAACCGGCTGGGCGTGCCGAGCCGCGCGCGGCTGCCCCGGCGCGCCGGCTGAGCGCTCCGGTCAAATGGGGCTTCTCAACCAGCTCCCGGTACAGGTCGCGGAGCAGGCCGATCTCGCCGCCGTGGTGCATGACCTCACGGTTCAGGTGCAGCACCAGGGTGGCGAACGGGGATTCGGCGTAGGGGCCCTCGGCCGGCCCGGTGGGCTGGGTGAGCCGCTCGAGCCCGGCGGCCGCGACCGCGTCGTGCCACTCCCGGTAGGCCCGCTCCAGGAACGCGACGCCAGCCGCGGCGGTGACCGGCCAGTCGCGGCGGTCCGGACTCCACGAGCCGTCGCCGAAGTGGTGGTTGGCCCGCATAGCGAGGGTGGGGCCGGCGACATGGCAGATCCGCCAGGCGATGGTGGTCAGCGGTGGAGGGTCCGGCGGCGGGAACTCCCAGTCGAGGATGGCGGCGCCGTCCGGCTGCGGGTGTACCGACCAGCAGCCGGGCACCGGTTCCCAGAGGTATTCGGCGTCGGTCAACCCGGCCAGCCTCGGGCGCAGCGACGTGCCCCAGTAGAACTCCAGCTGACCGAGCAGCTCGGCGTGCCAGTCCACCCGCACGGGCCTGCTTTTACCCGCTGGCCGGGCCGCTGAATCGTCGCCGCGAGGAGTTCACCACGGGGCGCCCAGCGAGGAATCCAGCGCGGAGTCCCGGCGCTGGGCGAACTCGCTCTCGGTGAACACCGGGGTGGTGACCGTCGGCGGGATGCCGGGACCTTCGTAGCTTCGGCCGTCCGGGGCGTAGTAGTCCTCGTTGCCCAGCCCGAACGTCCAGCCGTTGGGCAGCTTGCGATCCAAGGTGTCGGAGAAGACGCCCTGGGTGGTGGAGCCGATCCGGCTGGGCGCCGGGGTACGGGCCATCAGCGACTCGACGAAGGTCTCCCCCGCGCTGACGGTCAGCTCGCTGGTCAGCACCCGGACCGGCCCGGTGTAGCGGGGACCCTCGGCCGGTGTGACGGTGACCCGCCGCGGCCGGCTGTACTTGTTCGGGTCGGCGGCGTCATTGCGTGCCTGCTTGGTGTAGGCGAGGTAGGGCGTATCGGTCAGCCGCCCGGCGACCTGGAGGGCCAGGGCGTCGTCACCACCGGGGTTGTTCCGCACATCGAGGACCAGTCCCCGCCATGCGGCGACCCGTTCCGGGGCGAACACCGCGGTCAGCGCCCGGTCCAGCTCCGCCTTGTTCGCCAGGTACGTGTCGTCCTCGCTGTACTCCTCGAAGGAGTTGATCCGCAGATACCCCCGCGCACCGGGCAGGTCGATGTAGGCGATCTTGCCGCCGGCGAAGGTCTGGATGGCGGTGACACCGAGGTTCTGCCGCAGGTGGTTGTCCACCGCGGTGGTGATGGCCCGCGAGGAGAGATCCCGGGTGCCCGGCCGCGAGCCCTCGAACTCGCCGTCGTCCCCGGCGACCGAGGTGTGCATGTCACCGAGCGGCCTGATCATCTCCTCCAGGATGGTGTAGAGCTCCTCCGGTTCGGTTCCGGCGCTCACCCTGGGCCGGTACTGGTCCCGCACGGCGGCCCAGTTGATGTTCTTGCGGGTGGAGGAGTTGTAGTTCTCCGCGAACGTTGTCCAGAACACGTCGAACGTGGTGACGGGGTCGTCCGGCGTCTTCCGCTTGCACGTCTCGGGCAGGCCGGGCAGCGGGAGCAGGTCGATGTCCGCCGCCGTGCCGAGCACCTGCAGGGTGGCCCCGCCGCCGGGCGCGGGGCGCAGGGTCTGCTCCGCGACACCCTTGCTGCCGTACTGGACGGTGCCGTCCGGCGCGGGTTGGCCGAGCTGGTTGAGCGGCTCGCCTGGCATGCAGCTGATCGACGTTGTCTCGAAGGTCTGGGCCCGCTTGCCGGTCACGGAGATGACCATGCCGTAGCCGTCCGAGCGCCACACCCGCGCTCCGGTGTCCTCGTCGGTGTCCTCGGAGCCGCCGGGTGACCCGCTACAGGAAACCAACGAGGTGGCCACCAGGGCCAAGATCGTCGCAGACAGCAACGGCCGCATGGTCGCATTCTGGCCGGCCGAACGGCCCAATGAGAAGGCAAATGCCAAGACACATAGGGAGTTACCAGGTGGGCGCGGTGTGCACCACGTGCAACTCGACCACGTCCTTGACGTAGCGCGCGCCGCGCAGATCCCCGGGCACCACCAGCCACGGCCGAGCCAGCGGCTTGCCGTCCGCGCTGATGGCGAGCAGCACGCCGCGATTGCCGAACGCCGGGGACATCTCCCCGTAGGAGATCAACGCCCGATACCCGTCGAGACCGATCACCACGATGCCGATGGACAGCTCGTCGTGGTCCCTGCCCTGGGCAAGCACCAGCCCGGCGTGGTCGACCAGGTCGAAGAGCGGGATCCCCGCCGCGGTATGCCGTTCTTCGCCCCGGTCGGTGCGGTAGCTGACCGATACCATCTGACTGGTCATCCCGGCCAGCTGTTGCGCGGTGAGCACCCCTGGTCCGCGCACCGCGCCGGTGATCCGCAGCTGGCCGGCCGGCACCGGGTCGGCGCTCGGGGTGACCGGCGGGGCGACAATCGCCGTTGGCGGCGGCGCATCTGTGGCCGGAGCCGCGCAGCTCACCGGGAGCAGCATCACCAGGGGGATCGCGACCAGCCAGGTGCGTCGTCTCCGCCCCCCGGCCATACCCGCAGCATAGAGATCGCGTGCGTGACGTGCCGACAACGACGGCGGTGCTGCCCGGAGACCGCCGCACTGGCGTTGTGCGGACGCGCCGATCACCGCGCGGCTCGGCATAGATCTACGGGACACGCCCTCATCGACCCGGGCGCGGCCGGACATGAATATTCTGTCTCGATGCCGAGCGGGGACGAGAGGGGCAGGGCTGATGCCGGGGGAATCGCGGCCATCGAGATCGGCGAAGGTCACCCTGAATGACGTTGCCATGCTGGCCGGAGTGGACCGCTCGGTGGTCTCCCGGGTGATCAACGAGGACCCCCGGTTGAGTGTCCGGCCGGAGACCCGCAAGCGGGTGCGGGAGACCATCGAGAAGCTCGGCTACCGACCGAACGTGGCCGCCCGCAGCCTGCGTACCGCCCGGGCGTACATGTTCGGGCTGCTCATCCCGGACTTCGCCAACCCGGTCTACGCCGAGATCATCAAGGGTGCCGAGCGGGCCGCCGGAGTGCTCGGCTACGGGCTGATGACGGCCAGCTCGGCCGGGGTGCGACTGGGCCTGGAGCATTACCTGGACCTGCTCGGTCAGGGTCGGGTCGACGGGTTGCTGTTCGCCGGCGAGGAGTCCGGCCACGAACTGGCCCAGCTGCGCACCTCCCAGGTCCCGTGGGTGCTGGTCAACCGCAGGCTGGCCGGGTCGCAGCGCTATGTCATCCTGGACGACGAGCGGGCCAGCGAGCTGGCGGTGAACCACCTCCTGGAGCTCGGCCATCGGCGCATCGGCCACCTGGCCGGGCCGGACGGAGCGGACACCGCGCGGCGCCGGCGGGCCGGCTACCTGGCGGCCATGCGCGCCGCCGGGCTGGAGGTTGGCGAGCGATCCATCGTGCACGCCGACTACACCGCGGCCGGCGGGGTGGCCGCGCTGGACCGGCTGCTGTCCGTGCCGAATCCACCCACGGCGGTGTTCGTGGCGAACGTGGCCTCGGCGGTCGGCGCGCTGTACGCGCTGCATGCCAGGGGGCTCTCGGTGCCCCGTGACCTGTCCGTGGTCGCGGTGCACGACATGCCGCTGGCCAGCCACCTGGTGCCGGCGCTGACCACGGTGCGGATGCCGCTGGAGGAGCTCGGTCGGCGGGCGCTGGAGCTGCTGGCCCGGCGGGGCCCCGACGAGCCGATCACCGAAGTGGTCACCGAGCCGGTGGAGCTGGTGGTCCGCGAGTCCACCGCTCCCCCGGCGAGCTGACCGCCACTCGAGTGAGGAGGCCGACGGTCGCCGTGCCCACCATGCTGCGGGACGCCTGGCACACCCTGGTGCCCCGGCGGGAGAGCCCACACGGGCCACTGCCGCCGGTGCTGGTGGTGCTGACCGTGGTGGCCGGGCTGGTGGACGCGTTCAGCTACCTGGCGCTGGGCCACGTGTTCGTCGCGAACATGACCGGCAACGTGGTGTTCATCGCCCTCGCGCTGGCCGGCGAGCCCGGGTTCTCCCTGACCGCATCCGGGCTGTCGCTGGTCGCGTTTGTGGTCGGCGGGATCGCGGCGGGCCGCCTTGGCCGGCTCACCGGGCCGCACCGGGGCCGCCAGCTGCTCGCGCTGACCGGCGTGCAGTCCGTGCTTCTGGTCGCCGCGTTCGCCGCGGCCGCGCGGCTCGACCAACCGTTCGCCGGAACCGCCGGCTACCTGCTGATCGGGGTGACCGCCCTGGGCATGGGCATGCAGGGTGGCCTGGTCCAGCGCCTGCGTGTGCCCGATCTGAACACGTTGGTGATGACCACGACGATCACCAGCATGGCGGCCGGCGGGTGGCTCGGCGGCGGGTCGGACGGCCGCGTCGGGCGGCGGCTGGTCTCGGTGCTCTCGCTGGCGGTCGGCGCGCTGATCGGCGGGCTGATCGTGCGGTACGCCACTCCCGCGCTGACCTTGCTGCTCGCCGCGCTGCTCCTCGCCGCGGTCGCCGGCACCGCGGTGGCGCTGGCCCGATCACGGCGCCCCTGGACCACGCCGCGCGCCCCCGGCGGGTGAGCGAGGCCTCGCCGGGCCAGCCCACGCCGAGCCAGCGCGCCCGGCTGCGGGTCGCCGCTGTGTACGTAGGAGCGGCGCTGGGACCGCTCGGCGGCGGCGTGGTCGCGCCGATGCTGCCCCAGATCGGGCAAACGCTCGGGGTCTCCGCGCACACGGTGGCGCTCTCGCTGACCGTGTACATGGTGCCGTTCGCCGCCGTGCAGCTGTTGTCCGGCACGCTGGGCGAGCGGTGGGGTCGGCGCAACACCGTGCGGGTGGCCTATCTGGTCTACCTGGTCGCCTCGCTGGTCTGCGGGCTGGCGCCGAATATCACGGTGTTCCTCGCCGGCCGAGCGGTGCAGGGCCTCGCCAACGGGTTCACCTCGCCGCTGCTGCTCGCCGGGCTGGCCGACATGGTGCCTCGGGACAAGCTCAGCCGCTCGGTTGGCATCTCCGCCAGCTGCCAGGCCGCCGGCATGTCGTTCGCCCCGCTGGTCGGTGGCGTCGCGGCGGCGTCCTCCTGGCGCTGGGCGTACCTCGCGGTGGCCGTGGCGGCCGGAACGCTCGCGCTCGTCCCGCCGCCTGGCCAGCGCCGCCCGGGCGCCGCCGCGCCGCGTTGGCGCCCCCTGCTCACCGGTCAGATAGCGCTGCTTTCGGTGGCCGCGCTGGTGTCCTACATGGCCGCCGGTTCGCTGCCCTTCCTGGTCGCGCTCTACGCACAGGACCACCTGCGGCTGCGCCCGGACCTGACCGGGTTGGCGCTGCTCGGGTTCGGGCTGGCCGGAATGCTGCTGGGTGCGGTGTGGGGCAGCGTGCTGGAGCGGGCCAGCGCCCGCTGGTGTGGCGCGATCGCCGCCCTGGTCACCGGCGGGCTCGTGGCGGCCGTTGGGCTGACCGGCTCGGTCTCGGCGCTGACCGTGGCCTGGACCGCGGCCGGGGTGGGCTCCTCGATGCTCACCGTGGCGCTGCAGAACCTCACCGTGCGCGCGGTCCCGGCCAACCGTAGCGGCGCCCTGTCCGTGGTGTCGGCGTTCCGGTTCAGCGGTTCCGCGCTGGCCCCGGTCGCCTGGCTGCCCCTCTACCAGGTAGACCCATCGCTGGCCTTCGCCATGGCCGGCTCCTCACTGCTACTGGCCGCCGCCGCACTGCTCGCGCTCCCC
>DASWST010000030.1:0-3863 GCA_036402515.1 Pseudonocardia sp. | reverse complement strand
ACGCTACAAACACCAGCACGCCCGGTCACCCGCCAGCCGTGTTCTCCCACAGAGCCGAACGGGCGCCGACACAACACCACCGGTACGCCGTTGGCGAGGGCGTGATCCACGGTGTCGAACAGTCGCGGCCTGCGCTGGAGCTGCGCCTTCATCCGCTCGCGGGACACCGCCCTGGTGTCGAAGAGGGTGCCGGTGGCAGCGGACCTGTGTCTGGTCGTTGATTCCAGTTCGGAGTTGACCAGCCCCAGGGCTGGCGGCATCAGGACATGTCGCCTTCCCGTTCATGCAGATCCGCGACCTCGATCGCCTGCTGGGGCGGATCCATCGTCCCGCCGGTTTGTCGGTGCCGAACACCGCGCTGCGCCAGCCGCAGCTGCAGACAGCCTGTGCTGCCCCTTCGTCTAGTTGCCTGATCGTCCGGCATTGTTGCACCAGGTAACGATCGCGCACCACACCTCCAGGCCCGCCACCGCATGGCCCTTGTGGCGGTGCGGATGTCGGGGTAGACCTCATGGTGAGAGCGTCGACAGGCCAAGGCCGGATCGGCAGAGAAGGTCCGTTCTCCCGGCTGGCGTTCCCAGCACGAGCAGCACCGGGCACCCACGCGAAGCCACGCCGCGACAAGGCGTAGCGCCGCGGGCCTGCGCCGGCACGCGGTCCTCGCGCGTGGACGCCGAGACCGACTAACGAGACCGACTAACACGACGCATTGTGCACGCCTGGTAACCCGTCACCCGTGCGGCGCGGACGTCGCCTCAGACCCCTGAGGCGACGTCCGTTTCTGTCGGACGAGCTCGCGCCACCTGCTGACGCCTGCCTTGGTACAGGTGCTTCGTCGCACGGTCTACGCCGCCCGGTATCTGGCGGAGGACTATCGCCGCAAGATTTCCCGCCAGCTCAACAAGGCCGAGAGCATGCACGGGCTGCGCCGCGATGCGTTTTACGCCCACGATGGCGCCGTGCGAGGACCCCGGAGTACCTCGGCCGGGCCGCCGCCGAGCTGCGTGGCCACGGCCGCCACATCGACAACGAGGTCCTTGCCCACGTCTCCCCGGCGCAGAACGAGAGCTCGGCCTGTTCGGCACCATCCCCGTCGACGTAGACGCTGAACTCGCCCGCCTCGGCCCAGCGGCCACCGCCGCCTACGGCAGCCGCTCGGACCCGTCAGGTGAGCGGATCCGCTTGCGGCGCTGCTGGGTGCGCCGCAAGCATGCCCGGGGGCCGTTCCGACTCCGCACCAAGCGCCGCCATCCGAGTTAACCCCTGGGACATCGGAACAGGAATGCTGCAGGAACGCAAAGCCCAGAATCCAGATCGAAATCAGCACGAGCCATGGGATCCCGTCTCCAGCAAGTACCCCCACCAGAACTCCGGGGATTCAGGACCGTCCAGCCCGCGCCAAGCCAGGCCCATGCCCAACCGCGAAGTTCGACGGCTCTGCGCGGCTGGGTAACCAGCAGTCGCCGTGCGCGGATCCACCGCGGCGAGGTCCGGCGTCACCCCTCATCTAGCGCCGCACATCCGGGGCAGGCGTCCCTACGGCTACTTCTCGCGCGCTATAAGCGCCTGGACCCAGAAACAGGACTAAGCTGCTTGCTCCTGTTGTGGCAAAGGGGCCCGGTCATGGCTGGTTCGCCCTCTTTTCTCCTCCGCTCTTGGCGGCTGTACCTGGGTCACAATCCGTTCGCGCGTCCTTGGGACCGGGCAGAACGTGTGCTGGTCGTGCTTGCTGTGCTGGTGGCATTGACCGGAATACCGTTCGCCGCGACTGTAGGTTCGGAGACCGTGGCCCGGGGACTCGAGCGTGCGCACGAGGAGAGCAGCACCCGCCATCCCAGCGTTGCCGTCACACTCGCCGAGACTCCAGGACCAGTAGTTTCGGCTGGGGAAGGACCCGGCCTGCTAACCAGGGTGGGCGTGGCGGCGACCTGGGTGGCACCCGATGGCGCGCAACGGGTGGGAATCGTCGCCGTCATGGGGGCCACCACAGTGGGCTCGGACGTACCGATCTGGGTGGATGATTCCGGTAATCAGGCAAGTCCCCCGTTCACGCCGGCCGACGCGGTCGCCGCCGGCGTGGCGGACAGTTTCGGAACCTGGGCTGCCATCCTCGTTCCGCTGACCGGGTCATGTTGGCTTGCGCACGTAGTGCTCAACCGGCTCCGATTCGCTCGGTGGAAGCAGGAATGGGAACGCTTCGGACGCAACTCGAGCTACTCCTGACGAACGCGCGCCGCAAAGGCGTTCGATGACCGAGCCGACCGGGGTGCTCGGTGTCGAAACCCGAGCAATAACTGCGCCACCGCCAGGCACACCAGCTCGGCATCTCTGAGCCGGGGCCGCCGACCGCGTTCACGACGAGCGGGGCCACATGATCGTCGATCTCCATATACAGTGCGGTCAGAAGGTCCAGGTTGTTCGTCACAGACGATCATGGACGTCCTCCTCCGTGTCCGGGCTGATCGACACACCGCGTTCAAAGAATGGATCATCTAGGCTGGGCGGCGTGGTCGCCCGTGCACCCGCATCGGTCGCCGTGCCCGCCGGGAAGGTGATGCTGGGCGCCCGGCACTGGCCCGGTGCCGCGGCGAGCGTGCCGGCGCTTCTGGTGCACGGGCTGGCCTCCAACGCCCGGGTGTGGGACGGCGTCGCCGCGCTGCTGGCGGCGGCCGGGCGTGAGGTGCTCGCGGTCGACCTGCGCGGGCACGGCGGGTCGGCGGCCGTGCCGGACCCGCCCGGGTCCGATCCGATCCTGGTGGCGGCGCGCGACCTGGCCTGGGTGTGCGCGTCGCTGCGCTGGTCACGCGCGGTGCTGGTCGGCCACTCCTGGGGCGGCAACATCGCGCTGCAGCTCGCCGCCGACTGCCCCGACCTGGTTGCGGGCCTGGCACTGGTCGACGGGGGCTGGCAGCACGAGAGCGACCGCTGGGGCGACCTGGATACCGTCTGGCGAACGAAGGCCCCGCCGGACCTGACCGGTTGGGACCTCGACGGGGTGCGCGAGGTGCTCACCGGCGCCCACCCCGACTGGCCCGGCCAGGCGGTCGAGGCCACCCTGGCCAACCTCGAGCAGCGCCCGGACGGCACCCTGCGCCCGTGGCTGACACCGGAGCGTCACCGGGCCCGGTGGGCCAGCCTGCTCGACCATCGACCGCGCGAGCTGCACCGGCGGGTGCGCTGCACGGCGGTGTTGCTGGCCGCCGGGGACCCGCCGGACGGGCCGACGCGGCAGGCGGCGTCGGCGCTGCCCGACGCGGAACTGGTCACCTTCCCCGGCGGCGAGCACGACCTGCACCTCCAGTTCCCGGACCGGGTGGCCGCCGCCATCGCGCGGCTCGGCTGAGCGCTGTCGCATTGGGTGCCCGCAGCGATCGCTTGTCGCGCCCGCCTGGGAGTACCGCAGGCGCACATGGTGGCCAACCCCTGGCCTGGGCCCGCTACCGCAACCGCTACCTCCGCACCCGCGCGGACGACGCTGGGCGCCGCCTCTCGCGTTTCTCCAACGATCGACACGCCGCGTGCAAGGAATTGATCACCTAGGGGATGCCTCCGCTAACACGGAACATCCGTGTGATGGCATCGACATGCCAGGCCAGCACCGTGGTGGCCTTGCTGAACTGGGCTAGGTCCGGCGAGCCGTGTCCGCTGAGGCACACGGCGTGCTCGGCGGGCGGTGTGTATGTCCGGGCGGCGGGCTCGTAGTCGACGGCCGGCTGGCATGCGGATGCGTTGCGATCGTGGTCGCCCTCGGTTCCGTCTAGCCGGAGGCAAGGCGCAAGCGGCCCGGCCAGAACCATTAAGGAGAACACAGGCCGTGACCTTGCCGGTCCGGTCGAGCACACCCGGGTAGGCACCTGACCTGG
>DASWST010000029.1:0-1737 GCA_036402515.1 Pseudonocardia sp. | reverse complement strand
GAATGGCTGGGCCGCAGCGGAAGAACCGCCGACGGCAGATCCGCCTCGCGGAAGAGATTCAGCGTGTTATATGTACGAAACGGAAGTAGGAGGTTCTTCGCGGAGATTGTTGAGTTTGCGCTAATCGGGCTCTTCGTCTCTGAGCGTGGTGTGCCGCTGTAGAACACGATCTTCAACCTGGGCCTGAGCATGGGCCTGGGGCCTCATGATCCGTGGTGTTGAGGACACGAAGCGGAGGCCCCAGGTGGAACGAGAGAGTAGTGCGGCGGCGGCGATGTTGGGCATGGCGGGCTTCGTCGTGCTGGCCGTGTCGGAGCATGACGGTGAGCTCGAGCAGGCGATCGAGACCACGGCCGATCTGGTGGGCTGCCCGACCTGCGCGGCAGTGGCACAGCTGCATGATCGGCGACCGGTATGGGTGCGAGACCTGCCCTCGGGCGGGCGGCCGGTGACATTGGTGTGGATCAAGCGGGTCTGGCGGTGTCCACACCCGCTCTGCCCGAAAAGGACCTGGACCGAGACCAGCCCGGTGATCGCGCCGCGGGCGTCGCTGACCGGCCGGGCCCGCGCGGAGATCTGCCGCCGGGTAGGCGAGGACGGCGCCCCGGTCGCGGCCGTGGCCCGCGACTTTGGCATCGGCTGGCGCACCGCGATGACCGCGGTCCGCGAGCATGGCACCCACCGGGTGGACGACCCTGACCGACTCGCCGACATCGACGCGGTCGGGGTGGACGAGACCGCATTCCAGGCCGCCGCCGCGACCCGCTCGACCAGCTTCGTGACCGGTGTCGTTGATCTGACCCGCGGCCGCGGGCCCGCCCGCTTGCTCGATGTAGTCCCAGGCCGCAGCGCATCGGCGCTGCTGAGCTGGATGAATGCCCAAGACCCGGCATGGCGCAGCGGGATCGCGACCGCGGCGCTGGACCCCTACCGCGGCTATGCCAGCGCGCTGCGCAGTGCGCTGCCCGACGCGGTGCGGGTGCTCGATGCCTTCCACGTCGTCCGGCTCGGGTTCGCCGCCGTCGACGACGTCCGCCGCCGGATCCAGCACGAGCAGACCGGACACCGCGGCCGCACCGGCGATCCGCTCTACGGCATCCGCCGGCTACTGCGCCGCCGCTACGACCACCACTCCGAGAAGTCCTGGGCCCGGCTGCTCGCCGGCCTGGACGCCGGCGACACTACCGATGAGCAGCTCGCCCGCACCTGGGTCGCCGCCCAGGAGCTGCGGCTGATCTATCACGCCGCGGACCGGGACCGCGCCCAACAGGGGCTCTACCGATGGCTGGCCTACTGCGCCGACGCCGATGTCCCCGAGCTGACCCGCCTGGCCCGCACGATCGACTCCTGGCACGCCGAGTTCCTGGCCTACTTCGACACCGGGCGCGTCTCGAACGGGCCGACCGAGGCGGTCAACCTGCTGATCAAAAAGATCAAGCGGGTCGGGCACGGATTTCGCAACTTCGACAACTATCGGCTCCGCCTCCTGCTGCACTGCGGCGTCGACTGGAACACTATCCGCGCCACCCCGATCAGAGGACGGCTACCACGCTCAGTGGCGTAGAGCCCGATGTCCGGGGAGTAGCAGCGGTAGAACGCCAGGTCACCGGTGTCGCGGTGGCGTCGCACCAGCAGCCACCAGCACTGCCCGTCGGTGGGATCGGCCCGATGCGCAGGGTCGGGGTGGGTGATCAGTGCCCAGTCGTAGTAGCGCTGTCCCTTCGCGCCCTGCCCGGC
>DASWST010000028.1:0-15559 GCA_036402515.1 Pseudonocardia sp. | reverse complement strand
CACCGCCGTATACAACTCATCAGGAATCAACGCCGCCAACCCAGCCCCAGACTCCACCACCACATCCAAACCCTTACCGATCAAACGCTCCGCGACCTTCGGCACCAACGCCACCCGCCGCTCACCAACACCCGACTCACGAGGCACGCCCACCCTCGTCCGGCCCTGCGCCGCGCTCTCTGCCACCACCGCTCCTCCAACCAACGTCAAATTCGGCGCTCATGACCCTGCCCCGGACATCTCGCCTGTTGTGCGTACTGTCCCGGTCCTGGGTGCCGTGCGTCCAATACCTGGTCATCGGCGGTGATACCCAGGAGATATCACCGCCGATTCGTCTCTCGGATCATGCCATCGCCTCGGTGCCCGTGGGGGCGCGTGGACCTACACGCCCGGGGTACACCGCGCGAATGATTGCCTTCTTCTCCAGCCGCCTGGGCTGTCTGGGTTCGTTACTGGTCTCGCTGATCCTGACCGGTCTGCTCTATCTGCTTCTGACTCGTTAGTCGTCGGATTAATTCCCTGGCCATCGATGCTAAATACATTGACCAACTTCGGTGGCGCTGAGCGGCACCGGTCCTCAGCTTGGATCGGCAGGGTGCCCACCCGCGGCGCATGATCGGGATCTGGCGCAGTAGCGCGGGCGAGATGACTTCGGACTTGGGGTGAGTTGTTCGCTCAGGGCCCTCCGAGGATCTCCGCGACGGCCTTGCCGATGCCTTGTGCCGCCGCGGCGGCGACGAACACGGCGACCAGCGCCAGTCCGCAGTTCTCCTTCCAACTGTTGACGTACTTGCCCATGATGTCCTTCCGATTCAACATCACGATCAGCGCAATCACGATCAGCAGCAGGAACGGCGACGTGAGCACGTGCGCGACAACCACCAGGGCGACGAAGCCGGGCGCGTTGGGCAGCGACCACAGCACCGCGACCAGACCCCAGAGGATCATCCAGCGGTAGATCGGATCCGCCGTCCTGGCGCCCGATCGGGAGTACCGCTCCGCCCGCTGTGGACGCACCACGTGCAGGGATTCCACCACCATCTTGCTCAGCGCGAACAGTGAGCCGGCGACCGTGGTCCACGCCGCGCCGAGCAGCCCGAGGTAGAAGATGTAGGGGCCGATCGGGCCCACCGCCACGCCCAACGCGTCGGCGATGTCCCCAGCGGTGCTGACGCCCTGCTTGCCGTAGAGCACCTCGGCTCCGATCGCCCAGATGGCCACGCCGAGGAAGAGCACCACGAGCGTGCCGAAGAGCAGGTCGTAGCGCTGCACCTTGCGGTACGCCGGCGTGGTCCAGCCCTTCTCCCGGAGGAACTCCGGGTAGAACAAGTTGGCCATCGAGCCGAGGGTGGCCAACACCAGGCTGGACGCCACCAGTCCGGAGTCGAAGAGGCCCTGTTGGGCGGGCAGCTCGAAGGCGAACCCCTTGATCAGCTCGCCCCAGTTGATGCCGACCAGCGCGATGCCCACCACAAAGGTCAGCACCATCACCGCCAAGATCACTTTGAAGATCTGCTCGATCAACCGGTAGGCGCCCTTGAGGGTGACCGCGAAGACCGACAGCGCCCCCACCACCGCCCACCAGAACGTGGGCAGGCCGCCGAACAGACCCTCCAGCGCGACCCCGACCCCGCTGAGCGTGAACGCCATCAGGATGTGGGTGTAGATGACGAAGGAGACGAGCATCAGCCAGCCGAAGGCCGGGTGCACCCTGGAGATGCCGCGCACGATGCTCGGGTCCCGCTGCACGTTGTACAGCGGGTACTTGCCCAGGGCGTTGACGAAGACGAACCGGAAGACCAGCGAGAGCGGGAGTACCCAGAGCAGGGCGTAGCCGTAGTTGCCGCCGGCCACCGAGTTGTCGATCAGATCGCCGGTGCCCACCCAGCTCAGCGCCACCACGATGCCGGGGCCGAACGCCTTGATGTAGGCCAGGAAGTTGTCGGCGGGCGGCCCAACGGCACCCTGATTCGCCGACTTTCCGGCAGACACCTGGTCACTCATGATCGCTCCCCCACGTCATTGTCGAGGCGGTGCATGGCACGCCGGGCGACGATCAACGCAGCCGCGTCCCGGTATACTGGTATACCATGCCCGACCGCCAGTTCGGCAGCCTACGAGAGCCCGGGATGTGAGTGAGATGACCAGCCATCCACCGATGCGAGACAGCACGCTGCGGGCGCTGAACTCGGTGAGCACCGCGACGTTGACCTCACAGCTGATGGCCAGGGGGCTGCGCAACACCTTCCTGGCCGGGCTCACCCCGCTGAACCCCGAACGCGCTCGGCTGGTCGGCGAGGCATTCACCCTGCGCTGCATCCCCTCCAGGGAAGACCTCGACGTGTTGTCCGTGTTCCAGGACTACGACCACCCGCAGCGCAAGGCCGTCGAGTCCGTACCGCCTGGCGCGGTCCTGGTGGTGGACGCCCGGGGCAAGACCCGCGCCGCATCCCTCGGCCACATTCTTGCCACCCGGCTACTGCGCCGGGGCGCCGCCGGCATCGTCACCGACGGCGCGGTACGCGACAGCCAGGGCTTCGCCACCCTGGACCTGCCAACCTTCGCGGCCGGCGCGGCGGCCACCACCAACCTCGCCCAGCACCACGCGGTCGACCTGCAGGTGCCGATCGGCTGCGCCGAGGTGGCGGTCTATCCGGGCGACATCATGGTGGGTGACCACGACGGCGTGGTCTGCCTACCCCGGGAGTTGGCCGACGAGGTCGCCGACGCGGCCGTGCAACAGGAGCGGTTGGAGGACTTCATCCTGGCGAAGGTGGACGGCGGCGCACCGCTGCGCGGCACCTACCCGCCGGACCAGCACACGCTGGCGGAGTATCAGCGGTCCACCGCCGACACCGGGGAGGGCTGACCCCCTCAGCCCTGCTCGCGCGGCGCCCGCTTCGCCTCGCGCATCTGCTCGGTCAGCCGGGTGATCGAGCTCTCGATGTGCCGACGGAGCAGATGAGCGGCCTCCCGGGGCTGACGCTGCCGCACCGCGTCCAGGATCTCGTAGTGCTCCTCCAGCTCGGGCCGCCAGGTGGGCCACTGCTCCCACAACAGGCTCACCGCGGCGAGCGCAGTGAGGTCCTGCAGATCGTCGAGCTTGGCCACCACCAGGCTGTTCTCGCAGGTCGAGTAGACGCGGCGGTGGAAATCCCGGTTCGCCAGGCTCAGCCCGACGTGGTCGTCGGCCTCGATAAAGCGCCGGGCCTCCTCCAATGCCCGGCGCGCCTCGGTGGCATCCACGGTGCCGGCCTGAGCCACCTGGGCCGCCGCCCACGGCTCAAGCAGGACTCGCATCTCGTAGATCCGCAGCACATCCTCGGCTTCCAGCCGCCGCACCGCGATGCCCCGGTTTCGGGTCGAGGTAAGCAGCCCCGAGGAGGTCAGCGAGATCAACGCCTCGCGCACCGGCGTCTTGGAGACCCCGAGGAGCTCGGCGACCCGCCGCTCCACCAGCACCTCGTCCGGCTTCAGCCGCCCGGACAGGATCGCCGTCTTGATCGAGACCGCCACCAGATCGGAGCGGGTCGTGGAGCGGCCGAGCGGGGGCAGCGAAAGTGCCGTGGCGGCCGGGCTCACGTCCTGCGTCACAATCTTGGTATACCACGGCTGCCCGGATGCGCTCGGTGACCAGGGACTCTCGATGACCAAACCGTTGCGTGAGCCGGGCTACCGCCCTCGCCGATGAGCGAGCACCGCACCGACCGAGGCGGCGGTGACGGCGGGGACCGCGACCCACTGGGTCGTGCGCCGAGCAGCCGGGAACAAGCCGGGATCGCCCGAGGACTGTGGGCGCTGGCGGAGGTCAGCCGGGAGCTTCCCCCGCCGCTGGTGCCCGGTGACCGGCACGACGACGGCCCCGAGGAGGCCCAGTCGCCGCATCGCCACACCTACCGCGGCCGACCGGAAACCCCGGTGGTGTCATGACCCGTCGGCTCCCGACCCTCGCCGGAGCAGCCACGGCTGCAGGTGGGCGAACCCGCGCACGGAGACCCGGCGCAGCTTGGTCACCCGGTAGTCGGGGTCATCGTCGAGGGCGAGCGCGAGCTCCCGGTCGACGAGCACGCTCCCCGGCCTGGCCAGCGCGGTAAGCCGGCTGGCCAGGTTGACCACGGTGCCGTAGACATCCCCGAGGCGGCGCAGCACCGGCCCGTAGGCCAGGCCGATGCGCAGATCGGGCCGGCCGTCCAGCGCACTGATCCGGTCGGCCAGGCCAAGGCCGATGTCGGCGGCGGCGCCGGCGGTGTCCGCCACGAACATCACCTCGTCCCCCACCGTCTTGATCACCCGTCCGCCCCGATCGGTCACCACCGACGCCGCGCTGTCCTCGAACGCCTCGAGGAACTCGGCGAGGCGGCCCTCGGTCAGGCCCCTGCTGAGGCTGGTGAACCCCACGATGTCGGCGAAGCCCACGGCAAGCGGCGCGGGCTCGCTGGGCTGCGTCGCGGTGGCCAGCATGCGGTCGCCGGCGGCCAGCAGGTGCCGGCGCCACACGTAGCGCTGCAGCCGCTCCACCCCGGGGAGGACCGCCGCAGCGGCCGCCAGTCCCGCCTGGGCGACTGCATCGGCATCCCCGGAATCGGTCATCTGGGCGGCCACCAGCTCGCGCAGCATCTCCACCTGCCACTCGGTCAGCCGGGCCATCGCCTGGGCCACCGCGCGGGTCAGCGCCAGCTCCATGTTCAGGTCGGCCACCCCAGCGTCGTGCAGGCCGGTCACCGTCCGCAACGCGTCCACATCGGCGTCGGTGAACACCACGTCGGCATCCCCCGGCGCGGCAAACCCCAGCGACCGCCAGAGTCGATTGGCCCGCTCGACGCTCACCCCCGCCCGCTCCGCCGCCTGCGCTCGGGTGTAGCGCGGCGGGCCGCCCAACAGCAGCTCCTCGGCGTCCCTCGGCACCTGGGAGCCGCCGCCGAACTGGTCGGCTGGGGCATGCCGCTCGGTGTTGCCTGCCACGTAGACCTCCCTGCCCGAGGGGTACCTCGCCGGGCGGTCCGGAGATGGTTGAGACGGCCCGTCAATCCGCGCTGGCGTTGATCACACAGTAGACCCGGCCGGGGTCGGCACGCGGAGGCCTCGAACGGGCGATAGTTCTACGTTGACCAGCAAAAACGGCGGATGATGGTTGCTCCGCCCACAAGCGGGTAATCAAGCTCTGCCCACAAGGAGGAGAATCCAATGCTCGCCATTGTCGCCGCGGTGTTGTTCCTCGCCGCCCTGGTCTTCGAGTTGAGCGGCTTCGCCCTCGGTGTGCTCACCGCCACCGTGTTGGTGACCGCCGGATTGCTGTGCCTGGCGTTGCAGATGGCGGGCGTCGGCTCGGATGCACGCAGGCTCGTCAGGCACTGATTACCGACTGATGCTCCGACGGCGGTGGACGCCCGGCACGCCTGCCGGACGTCCGCCGCCGCGTTTGAGACCCGCCCGTTAAACCCGCCCGGGGCCGTCCACGGCTTCGCGGTGGGCCTCGGCCGGCTGCGCCGGACGCGACACCACCGTGACCGCGATCGCGCCGGCCGCGGCTACCGCTGCGAAGATGTAGAAGCCCCACGGATAGGCGATGCCGGCGGTCAGCAGCGCGCCGCCCACGAGCGGCCCGGTGATCGCCCCGAGCCGACCCACCCCACTGGCCGAGCCGAGCGCCGTGCCGCGCGCCCAGGTCGGGTACCGCTGCGCGATGTAGGCGTAGACCAATACCTGTGCACTGAACACGAATATGCCGGCCAGCAGCACGCTCAGGTACACCCCGGCGCCGGGCAGCTTCACGCTCAGCAGGGCGAGGAAGACCATCGCGGCGACGAACCAGGTGATCGTTGCCGGACGCACCCCGATGCGGTCCGCGACCCGCCCGGCGATCAGCATGCCGAGTACCGCGCCGACGTTGAGCACCAGCAGCAGGGCCAGCGCGGCACCGAGCTGGTAACCGGCCGAACGCATGATCTCCGGCAACCAGGTGTTGAGCCCGTAGACCAGCAGCAGCCCCATGAACGAGGTCACCCAGAAGGCCAGCGTGGCGCGCAGGTAGCCGCCCCGGAACAGCACGGTGACCGGGTTGCGCGAGGCCGGCGCCCCGTCCTCGCCGACCGGGCCGTCGCCGGCTCTGGCCCGCAGGTACCAGGTCGACTCGGGCAGGAAGCGCAACATCACCGGGATCAGTACCAGCGCGGGCAGCGCGCCGATCACGAACATCGGCCGCCAGCCAAGGTTCGGGATCACCGCGATGCCCAGCAAGGCGGTCAGCACCGCGCCAACGTGGTACCCGGTCATCATGGTGGTGATGGCGCCACCGCCCCGGCCGACCTTGGCGTACTCGTTGACCAGCGCGAGGGCGACCGGCAGCACGCCGCCCAGCCCAAGGCCGGCCAGGAACCGCAGCGCGCCGAACACCCACGGGTTGGGCGCGGCGGCGCACAGCAGGGTGAGCACCGAGAACCAGACAACCGTGATCAGCATCGCCCGGCGCCGGCCGATCAGGTCGGTGACCGGGCCTGCGGCCAGCGCCCCGGCCATCACCCCGAGCAGGCCCACCACCGAGATCACCGAAGCGGTGTTCGGGGTGAGTCCCCAGGCCGGGAAACGCAGCAGCGAGGGCAACACCACCCCGAGAACGACCAGGTCGAATCCCTCCAGCGCCACCGCCGCCCAGCACAGCGGCAGCACCCAGCGCGCGTAGCGCTCCCGAGGGTTGGTCACGCTCGTCGACGAGTCCGTGGACATCTGAGGCCACCTTCCGCGAACCCCCGCATCGGGGTGTGCGAAGTATCCGGAGCCTCGGACCCGACGTCAGCACACCCTTCCGCTGAGCGAAAGAATTACCGGACAACGGAAGCTCAGCCCACCTCTACCGGCTCGGCCTCGTCAGTGCTGGGAGCCTTGCCGGAACGCAGGAAGAACGCCAGGATCACGCCGGCCATGGTGCACACGCCGGCCACCAGGAACACGTTGCTGTAGGCCTGCGCCTGGACTTCCACCTGGAGCTGGTGCCAGAGCGGGATCAGCCCGGCGGGCCCGTTGCTCCGCATGTTCATGATGCGCGGGTCGGCATCCGAGCCGCCGGCGTGCAGCAGGGCCGAGCGGTCCGCCATGAACTGGGCCTGCTGGCCGGTGGCCATCGCGGTGAGCATCGCCAGCCCGAGCGCGGCGGTGACCCGCTGGGTGAGCGTGTTGAACGCGCTGCCCGCGCTGACAACGTTTGGCGGAAGTGCGGAGATGCCACCGGTCATGATCGGCATCATGCCGAGGCCGAGGCCGGCCGCCCGAATCATCATCCACCCGATCAGCTCCGGGCGGGTCATGTCGATGTTGATCCCGGTCAGCAGCAGGGTGCCGCCACCGGACAACGCCAGGCCGATCACCGCGGGCCAGCGCGGTCCGATCCGGTCATAGATGCGGCCGGCCAGCGGCATCATCACCGCCATCACCAGCGCCTGTGGCAGCACCGTCAGACCGGTGTGCATCGGGGTGAGCCCCTGGCCCTCCTGCAGGAACAGCGGCACGTAGAAGAGCACCGCAAACAGCCCGATGGACATGATGCTGATCAACAGCAGCGAGTTGACGAACGGCCAGTGCGCGAACACCCGCACGTTCAGCAGCGGTTCCTTGACCTGCAGCTCGATGACCACGAACAGGGCGAGGAGGTTGATGCTCAGCGCGGTCAGCATCAGCATGCGGTAGCTGGTCCAGCCCCAGTCCTGCCCCTCGGACAGCGCGAGCAGCAACGCGAACAGGCCCACCGCGATGCAGAGGAACCCGGGCAGGTCGAACCGCCGACCCTGGGCACCCGGAAAGTTGGGCAAGATCGCCATCGCGGCGATCACCCCGATCACCCCGATCGGCACGTTGATGTAAAAGATCAGCCGCCAGTTCACGTACTCGACCAGGTAGCCGCCCAGGGTCGGGCCGACCCCCGGGGCGAAGACGATGCCCAGGCCGTACAGGCCCATCGCGGCACCCAGCTTTTCCTTGGGCACCATGCGGTAGAGGATCGTCAGGCAGGTCACCGGCAGCACACCGCCGGGAATCGCCTGCAAGATCCGAAAAACGATCATGCTCTCCAGGCCCCCGGCCATCCCGCACAGCGCGGAGAATGCGGAGAACATGACCAGCGCGATCAGATAGAGCCGCTTCAGGCCGAGCCGCTCCCCCAGCCAGGCGCTGGTCGGCACGATCACGCCCAGGCACAAGGTGTATGCGGTGCTGATCCATTGGATCTGATCGGTGCTGACGCTGAACTCCTGCTGGATGGTCGGCACCGCGACGTTCACGATGCTGGTGTCCAGCACGGACATGAACATCCCGATCACGACCACGGTGAGCGGCAAGCCCCAGTTGGCCGTCTGGGCTGTCTGGGCCGCCTTGGCGGTCCGCGCCGTGTCGGCGGTCCGCGCCGTGTCGGCGGTCCGCGTTGCGGTCGCCCGGGTGCGCACTGGCGTCGCTGCCATGCGTCGACGTTAAACCTTCGCTCGCCTAATTAGCAACGCGAAGTTTGCTTGCTCCTGAAACCCGTCGGCTGCCCGGCTGGTGCCCTCGCACCGGCCCGGTCACCGGGCGAGTGGCCCTCGCACCCGGCCCGACTTGGTCGGGAAATCCCGGCCGACCGGGCGCGGAGTCTCCTCCGGCACCTCGGGCATCCAGCTGTGCCCCGGCTCGGTCCAGTTCTTCTCCTCAATCAGCAGGCGCGCCGCATCTGAGTACTCTCCCACCAGCTGCTCCAGGTAGAGATGCCCGTCCAGATGGCCGGTCTCGTGTTGGAAGCAGCGGGCCAGTGTGCCGGTGCCCTCGACCTCGAGCCGCTCACCGGACAGGTCGTAGCCGGTGACCTTCGCCCACCTCGCCCGCCTCGTCGGGTACGCCTCGAACGGCACCGAGAGGCAGCCCTCCATGTCCTCTTCCGGATCCGCGGCGGCCGGGATCTCCGAGGTCTCCAGCACGGGGTTGACCATCACGCCGGCGTGCCAGACGTTGTCCTCGTCCGGGCAGTCATAGACGAAAACCCGCAGGTCGACGCCGATCTGGTTGGCGGCGAGCCCCACCCCGCCGGCCGCGTACATCGTCTCGAACATGTCCTCGATCAGCTCCCGCAGGGCGCTGTCGAAGTCAACGATCTCGCGGGTTGGGTTGTGCAGTACCGGGTCACCCGCGACACGAATGGCATGAACCGTCACGTGTCGATCATGCCCCCGCTCGCGGCGGTGGGTAAACATCCCGCTGGGAGCGGGCCGCGGGAGTGCTGAACGTTCTAAACTTCGGCGGGTGCCCCGAGGCGACCGCCCGCTCACCGTGCTGTTCCTGCCGGAGTCGGCCTACGGGCCGACCAACAACTGTGCGGGTATCGGCGATGTGCTGCGCCGCCGGGGTCACCGGGTCATCTTCGCCGCCGAGGCGTCATGGCGGGGCAGGCTTGCGCCGCTCGGTTTCGAGGAGGCGCTGATCAACTTGGCCCCGCCGGCGGCCGAGGGCGAGGCCGAACAGGACGCCGGCCAGTTCTGGAAGGAGTTCATCCGGGAGACCGCTCCGGAGTTCCGCAAGCCGACGCTCCAGCAGTTGGAGACCTTCATCCGGCCGACCTTCGAGGCGCTCATCGACGGGGCCCGCTACTGCGAGCCGCGACTGCGCACGGTGCTCGCCGAGGCCAATCCCGACGTTGTGGTCGAGGACAACGTGGTGGCCTTTCCCGCGCTGCTCACCGCCGGGGCGCCGTTCGTCCGGATCGTCTCGTGCAACCCCCTCGAGATACCTGGCCCGGACATCGCCCCGGCGTTCTCCGGACTGCCCGCCGAGGACCGGGCGGAGTGGTCGGCGTTCCGCGCCGAGGCCGAGCGAGTACTGCGGCCGGTATGGGAGCCGTTCAACGCCTGGGTACGGGAGCAGGGCGCGCCACCGCTACCTGACCTGCAGTTCGTGCACTCCTCGCCGGACCTCAACCTCTACGTCTATCCGGAGGCGCTGGACTACACCGACCGCCGCCCCCTGGACCACACATGGCAGCGGCTCGACTCCAGCGTGCGGCACACCGACGCCGACGTCGCGCTGCCCGATGCGCTGACCGACCGGCCAGCGGATTCCTCGCTGATCTACCTGTCGCTCGGCTCGCTGGGCAGCGCTGACGTGGACCTGATGAAGCGGCTGATCATGGTGCTGGCTGACACGAAGCACCGCTTTGTGGTCTCCATGGGCCCCTGCCATGCCGAGCTAGAACTCGCCGAGAACATGTGGGGCGCGGAGTTCCTGCCGCAGACCCGAATCCTGCCGATGGTCGATCTGGTGATCACTCACGGCGGGAACAACACGACCACCGAGGCCATCCACTTCGGCAAGCCGATGATCGTCCTCCCGCTCTTCTGGGATCAGTACGACAATGCCCAGCGCGTCGCGGAGACCGGGTTCGGGGAACGGCTCAACACCTACGGGTTCGCCGACCACGAATTGGCCGCGTCAATCCAGCGCCTGCTGGGTGACCGCTCGCCGCGCGATCGCCTGGACCGGGTCAGCGTGCAGGTCCAGGCCCGCGACGGAGTCACCCGCGCCGCGGACCAAATCGAGCACCTAGCCCACCGGTCCCCCCGCCCCTGACGCGCTCCCCGCCCCACACAGCCCAACCCCGCTCACACAGCCCGCGGCGTTCTCACACAGCCGCTCAACGCGCTGTGTCGAGCCACGCGGGCTGTGTCGGGGTTCCGCCGGGCACGTGGTGCAGCTGTGCGCCCAGTGCTCGCACGGCCTTCGCTAGCTCGTCGCGGTGGCCCCGCAGCTCGGCGATCCGGTGGTCGAGGACGTCCAACCGTGCCTGATACGTGCGGAGAGCCAGGCTCGGGTCTGCGCAGCTATCCGAATCGTCCATCTCCAGACACTCGGCCAGCCGTTTGACCCCCTCCAGGTTGAGGCCGTTGCCCAGCAGCGTGGCGATTCTGCCCACCCTGCCGACCGCCGACTCGTCGTACACCCGCCAACCGTTGCTCCCCCGGGAGGACCGCAGCAGGCCGTGCTGCTCGTAGTAGCGCAGCGAGCGCTGACTCACCCCGGTCCGCTGGGCCAGCTCGCCAATACGCATGTTCAGCACCCGTCCTTGACCCTGACACCTGTGTCAGATTCATAACCTTGAGCCATGAGTCAGGATTCCTTGGCAGCCCAGCCTGCCCGCCGAACCGCGCTGGTGACCGGCGGCGGGTCAGGTATCGGCCGGGCGTGCTCGCACTCTGGCGAACCAACGTGCTCGCGCCCACGTTGCTGGCCAAGGCCGCCCTGCCGTACCTGGTCAAGACCCGGGGCGTGATCATCAATGTGTCCAGCACGTTCGCCGGTAAGCCTGCCCCCGGGGTGAGCCAGTACGGCGCCAGCAAGGCCGCGCTGGAGCAGCTCACCCGCAGTTGGGCGATCGAGCTGGCCGATCGGGGAGTCCGGGTCAACGCCGTGGCGCCAGGGCCCACGGAGAGTGGAGCCTTGCGCGGCGCCGGCCTGCCCCCCGAGGTCATCGAGCAGCTGAAGGCCGAAGAGCGGAGCCTCATTCCGCTGGGCCGACGAGGCGAACCGGAGGACGTGGCCCGCTGGGTGGCCGCCTTCGCCGACCCCGCCGCCGACTGGGTGACCGGGCAGGTACTCGGTGTGGACGGCGGCTACCGCCTGGCTTAGCTCGGGCGCGTGAGCGCGAAGTTAGCGGTAGAACTGTGCGGTGTGCGGTAGATACAGCGTTGCCCGGCCCGACTCGGATGTCGCCAAGGAATTCGACGTGGACGCCATCGTGGGTGAGGAACCCGCGCCGTCCTGGAACGTCGCCCCGACCCAGATCGCCCGGGTGATCGTGGAGCGGGTTCCCCGGGACAGCGACGACGAGGCTGCCCAGCGCACGCTGCGCAACGCGCGCTGGGGGTTGATCCCGTCCTGGGCCAAGGATGTCAAGATCGGAAATCGCTTGATCAACGCGAGGAGCGAGACCGTCACCGAGAAGCCGGCGTTCAAGGCCGCGGCCGCGCGGCGGCGCTGCCTGGTCCCGGCGGATGGCTACTACGAGTGGGAGAAGGTCGACGGCAAGAAGGTTCCGCACTTTCTGCACAATGCCGAAGACCTGCTGGCCTTCGCCGGGTTGTACGAACTCTGGCCGGACCCGAACCGGGACAAGGACGACCCGGACCGGTGGCTGTGGAGCTACACAATCCTGACCAGCCCCGCTTCGGACACCCTCGGGCACATCCACGACCGCTCGCCGGTGGTGATCCCGCCCGGCGAGCTGCGCGGGCGGTGGCTGGACCCCTCGCTCACCGAGCCCGACCAGGTCAGGGAGCTGCTCGCGTCCATCCCGGAAACGAGGCTGCGGCCGCGCGAGGTGTCCACCGCGGTGAACTCTCCGGACAACAACGGGCCCGAGCTGGTCGAACCGGTGCGCTAGGCCAGCGGAAGGTACGCCTGGATGGTGGTGCCCGCCGGGCTGGTATGGGTGCGCACCAGGTCGGAGAGCTGGTTGACCAGCAGCAGGCCTCGGCCGGAGAGCTGGCTGGGGCCCGGAGGACGGCGCCCGGCCAGCGGGTCGGTGAGCTGCCCCTGGTCACGCACCGAGCACACCACATGCTCGCCGTCGCGCCACAGTTCCAGCTGGCAGCCGCCATCGGTGTGCACCAGGCTGTTGGTGACGAGCTCGGTCACGACGAGCCGGAGCACGTCGATCTGGTCCGGCGACAGGCCCAGTTCCTCAGCCCGGTGTACCGCCGCACGGCGACCGGCGGGCAGCTCCTGGGTAGAAGTGAACGGCAGCGCGGTTGCCTGGGCCGGAGTGGACAAGGGCTGGTTGTACTCGGCGATCACGCTGCCCGGCGCGTAGTACTCACTCGGTTTCTCCCGCCCCTCGTCCTGAATGGTGGGGTGGGTGGCGTAAGCGTCGGACAGCACGCGGGGGTCCAGCAACTCCGCGTCATAGGGACACACGATGGTCACGTGCCGGCCGGCGAACGCGCTATTGATCAGGGCTTCGTGCTGGACGCAGGCCGGGTATTCGGTGGCTGTCCGGCCCGCCCAGATCGGCTCGCCGATGATCCTGACATGCCTGTCGGGGTGGCGGTCGGCGAATGCGCGCAGCACCACGGGGATGATTCGGCCCGGGTTGCGGCCGGCCTCGGTCATGTCGATCAAGTTAATGTCCGCCGCGGCGGACCCGAGCGCATCGGAGAGCAACCGCAGGTTCGGCCCGGGAACCGCGACCGCAACCGGCTCCTGGCCCTCCAGACCGGCGGTGATGAACGGGACCAACCCGTCGAGGTACTCCCGCTGGGAGCGGTAGAAGAGTGCTGGATGGACAAATCCGGGCTGATGGGTCCCCACACTCGTTGTCACGTCACCTCCACCGCTCCCCACTGGCGGGGTCAGAGTACGCGCGCCTGAACGGCCGCACACTCGCTGGCAAACGCCACTCGCGCAACAGCCGATCGCGCACCAGCCGCTCGCGCACCAGCGCTCGTAGGCGGCGGGAGGGAACTTAACGGGCCAGGCAGCCCTGCACACCCCGCGCCACGCCGAGGTTGTACGAGGCGACGCGTTGCTGGGCGTCGCCATGGGAGCCGCGGTTCGTCCATGGGTAGGTGTCGGCCAGCGCCGTCAGGGTCGCGGCAAGCTCCTGGTTGTCCCCCGGCTGCAGCCTGATCAGCCCGTCGCGCTGCGCGCCGGCCAAGGTGGCCCCGGCCAGACAGTCGGCCTGCAGCTCGGTGGCCAGCGACACCTGATACCGATTGATCCGCGACTGGATCGCGTGACCCCACTCATGAGCGACGATCAGGTAGACCCAGGAGTCACCGACTCGCTGGTACCCGGCGCTCATCAGATTCTCGTCCCACGCCAGGAAATCCTGCGACGGGCAGTAGAACGCGTTGAACGCCAGCGCGGGCTGGCCGGCGCAGGTGGGGCCGTTGCTGCCTCGGTAACCGCCGGCGACCCGGGGGCTCAGGTACGGCCGGCCGAACAACTGGGTGAAGTGGCGCCTCCAGAACCCGTCCACCGCCGCCACCGCCGTCGCCTCGGCGGCGGCGGTCGCCCCGGCGCCGGGCGCATCCACGCTCAGCCGCGCCCGGCCGGCCGCCGGCGACGGCGTAGCTGTGCTTGACCCCAGCTGTCCCGCCACGATCAGGCAGAGCAGCACCGCCACGGCGACCGACCACGGTCGCGCGCCACCCGGGACGCAGGTCGATTTCCGCGTCCTCACCGCATGAAACGCCCGGTACGGCTGCACGGTCTAATGGTGCCCGCACAACCGCGATGTACGCGGTATGACCCGCTAGTAATACCACCTGCGTCCGCCGACCGGGCGTCCAACGGATCCGAGGAGCAAAAGGATCAGGCCAACTACGAGAAGGATGCCGCCCACCGTATACAGGATCGAAATTCCGGTGAGCCAGCCGATAATGAGCAGGATGACCCCGAGAACAATCACTTTTCCTCCAAGGACCTCGACGCGCTGACCGCGCCATGTGGCGTGCCCGGGCCACCACGTTCAGCGGCCGTAGGAGGAAGTTTCCCCGGAACCGCTCCGCCGAAACCCGTCCTGACCACCCACTTGTGTAACGATCGCCGCCGGCGCGAGCTGAAGTTCCTTCTGGTGGATTTGGGTCAGCTGATGGGTGAGCCGCCAGTCACCCCGACCACCTCGGAAGTCATATAGCTGGATTCCTGGGAAGCCAGAAACACATAGAACGGCGCCAATTCGACGGGTTGTGCCGCCCGCCCCAACGGGGCCTGGGCGCCGAATGACTCCAGTTTCTCCTCCGACATGGTGGCCGGGATGAGTGGCGTCCACACCGGGCCCGGCGCCACCGAGTTCACTCGAATTCCCCGATCGACGAGGTTGTGGCCGAGCCCCTTGGTGAAGTTCACGATCGCCGCCTTCGAGGTGGCGTAATCCAGCAGGTGCGTCGAGGGCTGGAATGCCTGCACCGACGAGGTGGTGATGATCGTGGACCCGGCCGGCATGTGCGGCACCGCTGCCTTGCACAGCCAGAACAGGGCGTAGACGTTGGTCTTCATCACCCGGTCGAACTGCTCGGTCGTGATGTCGTAGAGGCCGCCGTCCCGAGACATCTGGTACGCCGCATTGCTCACCAGGATGTCGATCTCGCCGAACTCGTTCACCGCCCGGTCCACCACCTCGGAGACCTGGCGCTCCTCGCGCACATCGGCCGGGACCGGTACCGCGCGCCGGCCGGCCTCGGCCACCCAGCGCGCGGTCTCGTCGGCGTCCTGCTTCTCCGCGTCGAGATGGGTGAACAGCACGTCGGCTCCCTCTCGGGCGTAGGCGATCGCGACGGCCCGCCCGATGCCCGAGTCACCGCCGGTGATCACCGCCTTCTTCCCGGTCAGCCGGCCCAGGCCCCGGTAGCTGTGCTCCCCGTGGTCGGGCCGGACATCCATCTCCTCGGTACGCCCGGGGTACTCGACGGTCTTGTTGCCGCTGCCTGGTACCTCGTGCTGCGTCTTGGGATCCTGCTGGGCGAACTGGTCCTCACTCACGTGACCCTCCGTGGCATGTGCTGGGCAGCCGCCTGATACCCGCACCGCACGCCGGCAAACGGCCCACGCG
>DASWST010000027.1:0-25790 GCA_036402515.1 Pseudonocardia sp. | reverse complement strand
TCATGTGATCGTGTTGAAACGCTCGATGAACTCCGGGTTCGCCGGCATCGACAACCCACTGTTCTACGACGACAAAACCAACATGCTCTTCGGCGACGCCAAAAAATCCGTCACCGACGTCACCGAAGAACTCAAAGCCCTCTGAGTCGGCCGTCACTCGCCTTGGAGCTTCCATCTCAATCGAAACGATGTTATGGTAACGCTGTTGCAGAGCTGGAGGCGGAGGCGGTGGGCGAGATGGTGACCGACGAGCTGCGGGCGGCGGACGTGGACCGGGAGCGGGTGGCCGAGCGGCTGTCCCGGGCACATGCCGAGGGACGGATTGACCTGGTCGAGTTCGACGAGCGGGTGGCCGCCGCGTACGCCGCCCGCACCTACGCCGAGCTCACCCCGCTGACCGCTGACCTGCCCCCGGAGATGCCTCGGCAGTCGCCGTCGGCGGTCCGGTCGTCGGCTGGCCCAGCCTCGGCAGGTCCAGGGTCGGCGGCTCCCGGGTTGGCGGATCCGGGGTCGGCGGATCCGGGGTCGGCGCGGCCTGGACGGTCGGTACGGCGGCACCCGGGTGGGACGGCTACCCGGTCGGACGGCTGGGCGGTGGCTCGGCGTATCCAGCTGGCCTGTTGGCTGTTCGTCGGCCTGCTGAACGTGGCCATCTGGGCGGCGGTCTCCATCGGGGTCGGCGGCGGGGTGTACCCATGGTGGGTGTGGGTGGTCGGCCCGTGGGGTGTTGTACTGGTGCTCGAGCACCTTGCCGCGCGACTACGACCGGGCCGCCCGGGAGTGGCGCACACCACGCGCGCTACTACCCCGTTTGGACCGGCTCCGCAAGGACACGTACACTAGAGAAACGGCGCACGATGCGCTGGTTCCGTCGTGCCTCCCCGCACTTCAGGTCCCGGTGTCGGCGCGCGCCTGACACCAGAAGCTAGTCACGAATCGCGGAGGATATGGCCAAGAAGGACGGGGCGCTCGAGGTAGAGGGCCGGGTAGTCGAGCCGCTGCCGAATGCGATGTTCCGGGTGGAGCTCGAGAACGGTCACCGGGTGCTCGCACACATCAGCGGCAAGATGCGGCAGCACTACATCCGCATCCTGCCGGAGGACCGGGTCGTCGTTGAGCTCTCGCCTTACGACCTCACCCGTGGCCGCATCGTCTACCGCTACAAGTGACCGATTAACCCCAGCACACCCCAAGAACGACGGAGAAGCGACGGACGTGAAGGTCCAGCCGAGCGTCAAGAAGATCTGCGACAAGTGCAAGGTGATCCGCCGGCACGGGCGGGTCATGGTGATCTGCGAGAACCTGCGCCACAAGCAGCGTCAGGGCTGATCACCCCGCACGCAGCGGACGCCAGAGCAACAACAGAGCCCTTCCCGCACCTGCCGCTCATGAGGAGCGCGCTTGCCCCCGGAATCCAGGCCGGGGCCCGGAGAGATCAGCGAGTCCTTCCGGGGCGGTCGGGAAGCAAACCTGGACGTACGCACGAAGGAGACGACACGCCGCATGGCACGACTCGCAGGCGTCGATCTACCCCGCGAAAAGCGGATGGAGATCGCGCTGACGTATATCTACGGCATCGGCCGTAGCCGTTCCAAGGAAATCCTCACCGCCACCGAGATTTCCCCTGACCTGCGCTCGAGGGACCTCTCCGACGAGGACCTGGCCAGGCTGCGGGACTTCATCGAGAACAGCTATCAGGTCGAGGGTGACCTCCGCCGTGAGGTCCAGGCGGACATCCGCCGCAAGATCGAGATTGGCTGTTACCAGGGGATCCGGCACCGCCGAGGCCTCCCCGTGCACGGCCAGCGGACGAAGACGAACGCTCGTAGCCGCAAGGGTCCGAAGAAGACCGTGGCCGGCAAGAAGAAGGCGGGTAAGAAGTAATGCCTCCCAGGACGCGTGCCGGCGCCGGCCCCAAGAAGGTGCGGCGCAAGGAGAAGAAGAACGTTGCGCATGGCCATGCGCACATCAAGAGCACCTTCAACAACACGATCGTCTCCATCACCGACCCGCAGGGCGCGGTGATCGCCTGGGCCTCGGCCGGGCACGTCGGGTTCAAGGGCTCCCGCAAGTCGACGCCGTTCGCCGCGCAGATGGCCGCCGAGAACGCCGCGCGCAAGGCGCAGGAGCACGGCATGCGCAAGGTGGACGTGTTCGTCAAGGGCCCCGGCTCCGGCCGGGAGACCGCGATCCGTTCGCTGCAGGCCGCCGGCCTCGAGGTCGGCACCATTTCCGACGTCACCCCGCAGCCGCACAACGGCTGCCGTCCGCCCAAGCGGCGCCGGGTCTAGGGGAGGGAGAACCAGATATGGCTCGTTACACCGGACCCATGACCCGCAAGTCCCGCCGGCTCAAGGTTGACCTCGTCGGCGGTGACCAGGCGTTCGAGCGTCGCCCCTATCCGCCCGGCCAGCACGGCCGGATCCGGATCAAGGAAACCGAGTACCTGCTGCAGACCCAGGAGAAGCAGAAGGCGCGCTTCTCCTACGGCGTGCTGGAGAAGCAGTTCCGCCGCTACTACGAGGAAGCCAGCCGGCGTCCCGGCAAGACCGGTGACAACCTGCTGCAGATCCTCGAGACCCGGCTGGACAACGTCGTGTACCGGGCCGGCCTGGCTCGTACCCGGCGGATGGCCCGCCAGCTGGTCAACCACGGGCACTTCACCGTGAACGGCAAGAAGGTGGACATCCCCAGCTTCCGGGTGTCCCGGTACGACATCGTCGACGTGCGACCCAAGTCGATGAGCATGGACCCGTTCATCATTGCCAAGGAGACCCAGGGCGACCGGCCGGTGCCGGCCTGGCTGCAGGTCGTCCCGGACAGGCTGCGCATCCTGGTGCACCAGGTGCCGGAGCGGGCGCAGATCGACACCCAGGTCACCGAGCAACTGATCGTCGAGCTCTACTCCAAGTAAGACCTTCGGGGCGCGGTAGGGAGCGCTCCGGAGTAGGTCGGTGCCGCGCCACTGGTTCGCCGGCGGCGCGGCGGCCCGGCCGGTTTTACACGGCGTCAAATAGCGGTCGTCGTGGAACGAGAGGAACACGCACGTGCTGATTTCCCAGCGTCCCAGCCTGGCTGAAGACACTGTCGCCGAGACCCGCTCCCGGTTCGTCATCGAGCCGCTCGAGCCGGGCTTCGGCTACACCCTCGGCAACTCGCTGCGCCGGACCCTGCTGTCGTCCATCCCGGGTTCCGCCGTCACCAGCATCCGCATCGACGGCGTGCTGCACGAGTTCACCACCGTCCCCGGGGTCAAGGAAGACGTCACTGACATCATCCTGAACCTCAAGGAGTTGGTGATCAGTTCCGAGGAGGACGAGCCGGTCACCATGTACCTGCGCAAGCAGGGCCCCGGCTCGGTCACCGCGGGCGACATCGTGCCGCCGGCCGGTGTCACAGTGCACAACCCGGATCTGCACATCGCCACCCTGAACGACAAGGGCAAGCTCGAGGTCGAGCTGGTCGTCGAGCGCGGCCGGGGTTACGTGCCGGCGGTGCAGAACAAGGTCAGCGGTGCCGAGATCGGCCGCATCCCGGTGGACTCGATCTACTCGCCGGTGCTCAAGGTGACCTACAAGGTGGAGGCCACCCGGGTCGAGCAGCGCACCGACTTCGACAAGCTGGTGCTGGACGTCGAGACCAAGCCGTCCATGACCCCGCGCGACGCGCTGGCCTCGGCCGGCAAGACCCTGGTCGAGCTGTTCGGCCTGGCGCGCGAGCTGAACGTGGACGCCGAGGGCATCGAGATCGGCCCGTCGCCGCAGGAGGCCGACACCATCGCCGCCTTCGCGATGCCGATCGAGGAGCTGGACCTGACCGTCCGGTCCTACAACTGCCTCAAGCGCGAGGGCATCCACACCGTCGGTGAACTGGTCGGGCGCAGCGAGGCCGACCTGCTCGATATCCGCAACTTCGGGGCCAAGTCGATCGACGAGGTCAAGATGAAGCTGGTCGGGCTGGGTCTCGCGCTCAAGGACAGCCCCCCCGGGTTCGACCCGTCGGTGGCCGCTGTGGACTACGACACCGAGGCCTTCGACCCGGACCACCTGGGCGACGACGGTCAGGACTACGCCGAAACCGAGCAGCTGTAGCCCAGTGGCTACCCGTGGATGGCGAGTGTCGCTGAGCTGATGCGTCGGCCGGCGGCCGCCGGCCTCAGGGCGCCACTCGCCACCCACACCCGTATCGAAGGAGTGCAAGATGCCTGCCCCGACCAAGGGCCCCCGCCTCGGCGGTTCGCCAGCCCATCAGCGGATCATTCTGGCCAACCTGGCGACCTCGCTGTTCACCTACGGCAAGATCACCACCACCGAGGCGAAGGCAAAGCGGCTGCGTCCGTACGCGGAGCGCCTGATCACCAAGGCGAAGCGGGGCGACCTGCACAACCGCCGGGAGATCCAGAAGGTGATCCGCGACAAGAACGTGGTGCACCGGCTGCTCACCGAGATCGGCCCGCTGTTCGCCAGCCGGGAGGGTGGCTACACCCGGATCACCAAGACGCTGCCGCGCAAGGGCGACAACGCCCCGATGGCGGTGATCGAGCTGATCACCACGGAGACCGTCAGCACCGAGGCGGACCGGGCCCGCCGGGTGGCCGGTTCGCGGGGCAGCTCGGCCGCGCCGGCCGACACCGCGGCCACGGAGGCCACCGCCAGCGAGGACACCACCACCGAGGCTCCGGAGACCGAGGCTCCGGAGACCGAAGCCGCCGGGGCGAAGGTCACCGAGGCCGAGGTGGAGGAGAGCCCCTCCACCGAGGACGCGCCGTACGGCGAGGGCAGCCACGCCGCGCTCGAGGACGGCGGCCAGCCGGACGGGTTCCCGGTGAAGGGCAACGACGACTCGAAGCTCTATCACGTGCCGGGCAGCTCGCACTACGACCGCACCGTTGCCGAGGTCTGGTTCGCCAGCCCCGAGGCGGCCGAGGCGGCCGGCTTCGAGCTCCCGCCGTCGCAGCGGGAGTCCTCGGAGTCCGACGCTGAGGGCGAGTCAGAGAAGGACGGCTCCTGAACCAGCCGCTCGTCCGAGTGCGGCTGGACATCAGCTACGACGGCACCGACTTCTCCGGTTGGGCCGTACAACCCGGCCGGCGCACCGTGTGCGGCGTCCTCACCGAGGCGCTGAGCACAGTGGTGCGCCGGCCGGTTTTGTTGACCGTGGCCGGGCGCACCGACGCCGGGGTGCACGCCACCGGCCAGGTGGCACACGCCGACCTGCCCGCCGAGCTGGACCTCGAGCCGCTGGTGCACCGGCTGGCCCGGTTCCTCCCGGCGGATGTGCGGGTGCGCGGGATGGCCGCGGTGCCGATGGAGTTCGACGCGCGCTTCTCCGCGCTGCGCCGCCACTACCGCTACCGGATCGCGGTGACCCCCTACGGCGCCGAGCCACTGCGCGCCAGGGACACCGTGTCCTGGCCGCACGGCGCCGACCTGGCCGCGATGAACGAGGCGTCCGCCCTGCTGCTCGGCGAGCACAACTTCGCCGCCTTCTGCCGGCACCGGGAGGGCGCCACCACGGTTCGCGCGCTGCAGCGACTGGTCTGGCGCCCGGTGGAGGACGGTGTGCTGGTGGCCGAGGTGAGCGCCGACGCGTTCTGCCACTCGATGGTGCGCAGCCTGGTCGGTGCGCTGCTTGCGGTGGGTCGGGGCCAGCGCCCGCCGGAGTGGCCGGCCTCGCTGCTCACCCGCCCGGCGCGGGCCAGCGAGGTCACCGTGGCTCCGGCGCACGGGCTGACCCTGGTCGGCGTGGACTACCCGCCGCCCGGTGAGCTGGCCGCCCGTGCCGCCGTCACCCGCCGCCTGCGCGTCCCGACCGAAACCCCAGCTCAGACCCCGTGAGTGGTAAGCGTTGCTATAGCAACGCTTACCACTCACGGGTTATGTGTGTTGGTGCGCCGGGTCGGTTTCGTTGGGCGCGAGCGCGGGGATCTTGTCGATGCTGTGGCGGCCCGCGCCGGCCCGGTCAATCCGGTTGGCCACGATGTTGGGCTGCCGCGCCACCCGGTCCAGCAGGTCCCGCTCGTTCACCTCTGTCATGGTGGGCACGCTGTAGCCGCAGGAGTCGGCGATCAGGTCCAGGCTGACCACGATGATCGAGCGCACCCCGGGGTGCGGGCCGAAGTGGCCGACCAGGCCGGCCCACTCCGGGTCCGGGGGCAGCACCACCCGGCCCGTGCCGTACAGCCGCAGGATCTTCGCCGACCGGGTGAAGGAGCAGAACATGATCGTCACCCGGCCGTTCTGGCGCAGGTGGGCGATCGTCTCCACCCCGCTGCCATCCAGGTCCAGATAGCCGACGGTGGTGTCGTCGAGCACCGCGAAGGTGTCCCGGTAGCCCTTCGGGGAGACGTTGACGCGCCCCTCCGGGCCGGTCGGTGCGGTAGCCACGAAATACATCGGCTGCTCCGCTATGAACCGTCGCCACCGGTCATCCAGCCGTTCGAAGACATGCCCCACCACCTGACCGTAGGTCGGCCGAGGCCGGAACGCGAGTGTGATCCCAACCGCTGGATAGCCACCCGGCGGCCTGTGCCACGATTTGGCCCACCGGTCCGCCGCCGCCGGTGGGCGGGAGCGGCGGGCGACGAGCAGGGGGTGGCGTGGTGGCAGAGTCGACCGAGCTGTCGACGGGGACGGGTGCGTCGATCGAGGACGCGCCGGACATGGACCCGGCGGACGTGGACTCGGCGACCGAGGAGCTGGATCCCACCCCGGTGGCCGCGGAGCTGGTCTCGCACTCGGTGGCCCGGCACTACACCCGGATTGCGCTGCTCTCGACGCTGCTGGACGCACTCGCGGCGGCCGGCAAGTCGGTCTCTCCGATCGACTCCGACGACCTGAGCCCGCTGGACGAGCTGCACACCGGTGGCCGGCCGGCCACCGTCGAGCTGGCCGAGTTGCTCGCCCCCACCTCCGGTGCCCGGGTGCTCGACCTGGGCGCGGGGCTGGGCGGCCCGGCGCGCTACCTGGCCCGCCACCGCGGCTGCCAGGTGATCGGGATGGACCTCACCCGCGAGCACGTAGAGGTGGCCACTGAGCTCACCGAGCGCAGTGGGCTGGCCGACCTGGTGAGCTTCAAGGAGGGCAGCGTCACCGCGCTGCCGTTCCCGGACGAGAGCTTCGACGCCGCCGTGTTGGTGCACGTCGGGATGAACGTGCCGGACAAGGCGAAGCTGTGCTCCGAGGCGTACCGGGTGCTGCGCGACGGCGGCCGGTTCGCCGTCTACGACATCATGCGCACCGACGAGGACGCCGCGCCGACCTACCCGCTGCCGTGGGCCGGCAGCGCGGAGACCAGCTTCCTGGAATCTCCGGCCGAGTACCGCTGGCTGCTCACCGAGGCCGGGTTCAGCGTGGAGGAGGGCCGCGACCTGCGCGGCCTGGCGCTGGAGCAGCTGTCCAAGCTGCTCGCGCTGCCCGAGGACCAGCTGCCGCCGCTGGGCCTGCACGTCCTGCTGGGGGACACCTTCCGGGTCAAGGCGGCCAACCTGGCCGACGCGCTGCGGCGCGATCTGTTGGTTCCGATGCAGCTGGTGGCGGCCAAGTAGCCGAGGGCTCCGGCCGGTCTGCTGGTCGATATCGCCGGGAAAGGTGATGGCCGAAGGCGGCCGGGCCGCCCAGCCGAGGGTGGGCGGTCTGGCCAAACGGCCTCGGTGAACGGGTGCCCGAGGCTACCGTGAGTTTCCCGGTGATCTCGCCGGGCAGCTCACGGGAAGTGGACCGACGACGATGGCCAGATCGCCTGTCACCCGGGTGCAACTGGACGCCTACCGATTCGGCCAGCGGCGGATGGAATCGGCGCTGGCCCGGCGGGATCCGGTGCTGCTGCACGAGGAGATCCGAGGCCAGCGGCGGGTAGTGGTCGCCGGCGTGGCACTGGCCATGCTCGGGTTGGTCGCCATGTTCGCCTACGCCAAGCTGGTGCCCCAGCCGGATTGGAAGGACCAGCAGGTGGTCGCCGGCCGGCAGTCCGGGCGGATGTTCGCGGTGATCCACGGACCGGACCGGTTGGTGCCGGTGGCCAACCTGGCGGCGGCTCGCCTGGTGCTTTACGCCGCCCAGCGGGCCGGGAGTGCTGGCCTGGTGATGGGTGGCTCGTCGGCCACCGCCACCCCGGTGATGGTGGACGACCGGGACCTGGACGCCGCCCAGCGCACCGCGTCGGCCGCCGTGCCCGGGGCGGCCGCGATCCTCCCGTCCGGGGACGACCCGGCGGCGCCCGGTGGGCCGTGGGCGGTGTGCAACAGCGCCGGCCCGGACGGCGGGGCGAGCACCACGCTGATCGCCGCGGCCACAGCGGCCACCCCGCTCGGCCCGTCCCGCGGTGTGCTGCTGCGCGGCCCGGACGGTCAGCGGTACCTGGTCATCGGCGCCCACAAGTACCGAATCGACGCGCCGGAGGTGCTGCGCGCGTACGACCTGCGCGACCACGCTCCCCGGCCGGTCGGGCCGGCGTTGCTCGCGGCTATCCCGGACGGTCCCGCGCTGGACACGCTGGCGCCGTCCGGGGCGGGGCAGGAGGCCAGCGCGCTGCCCGGGCACAGCATCGGCGACGTGGTGCGGGTGGTCGCCTCCGGACAGCCGGACCGCAACTACCTGGTGCTGGCCGGCGGGGTGCGGGAGGTCTCCGCCCCGGTGGCCAGCCTGATCCGGGCCGGCCTGCGCGCCGATCCCAGCCAGCCGCCGGACAGCGTGCGACTGGAGCAGATCAACGCGCTGCCCCGGGTCCCGGTACCCGCGCTGGACGCCTACCCGGCCGTGCTGCCGAAGATCGTGGAGGGCGTGGACGCCGGCGCGGTGTGCTGGCAGTGGGCGGCGAACGGACTGGACGGCACGGTCACCACGGCGGCCGTGCTGCCGGTGCCGCCGGGCCGGGCGTCCACCCAGCTCGCCCAGGCCGGGCGCGCCGGTGCCGTGCTGGACGCGGTGTCCCTGCCGGCCAGCGGCGCGCTGGTGGCCTGCGCGGTGACCACGGCGCAGCCGGGCTGCGCGGCGCCCGGGGCAGGTCCGAGCGGGCAGCAGAGCGGCGGCGGGCTGTGGCTGGTGTCCGAGACCGGCGTCGGGTACCCGATCGCGAACCCGGAGACGGCCACCGCGTTGGGTGTGCGGGCCGCGGCGCCGGCGCCGGCCGAGGCGCTGCGTGCTCTGCCCGCCGGACCGGCGTTGGACGTCGGCCAGGCGCGGCGCACGGTGGACGTGCTGGTCGCCACCCCGAGCGGCTGAGCCCGTAGCCGGGCCAGCGCGGCGGGTGAAGAAGGGCGCGGTGCACAGGCCGATCCCGAGACCGCCCGGCCAACGCCCTGTGCCCGAGCCCGGAAGCGCTGCACCACTACCTCGACTCGCTCCGCTGGCCATCAGTGCCATCGAGACCGCCCCGGTACTGCGCACCCTCAAAGCCGTCGGCCCGGTGCCGGGTCGCTGAGCTGATCACCGGCGGGGGCCGGCCCGGCGCGCAGCCGGCCCACCGCCAGCGCGGCGGCGATCAGCGTGGCCAGCAGCGCCAACGCTCCACCCCACAGTGCACCCGGCCCGGTTGGTGCCCGGTCGGGCTGGGCGGGGGTGAGCCGCAGGGTTCCGGTGTCGCCGGTCGCCGGGACGGCGGACGGCGGCGGCAGCACGGTCGGGGTGCGGGTCAGCGCGGCCAGCGCGTCCACCACGCCGTAGCCCACCGAGTCGCCGCGCCCGGAGGCCCGCTGGGCGGCGGTGGCGGTGATCCGGTCCACCACCTGGCGCGCGGTGAGCTGGGGATACCTGGCCCGGATCAGCGCGGCCAGCCCGGCGACCATCGGCGCGGCGAAACTGGTCCCGTCGATCGAGGACGTGCTGAGCACCTGGGAGAGTTGATCGGTCAGCCCGGATCCGTCGGCGGCCAGCGACATGAGCCGCTCGCCCGGCGCGCCCACGTCCACCCACGGCCCCGGATAGCTGAACGGCGAGGCGAGCCCGTTCGGGCCCACCGAGGCCACGGTGAGTACCTCGTCGTCGAACCACGCCGGATACACCACCGTGCCGGCTTCCGGCTGGCCGGGGCACTCGCCGGAGGAACCCGAGCCGAGGTTCCCGGCGGCGGCTACCACCACCACATTGCGCAGCAGCGCCGCGCGGACCGCCGCGTGTAGCTCGGCCGAACCGGGCGCATTCGGCTCGGCGCACGCCACCTCGGAAATATTGATCACGTCCGCGCCCAGGTCGACGGCGTGCACCACGGCCATGGCCAGCGTGCTCAAATTGCCGGACGCTTGCCGGCCGCCGCCCCGGCCGGGCACGGTGAACGACGGACTGGACTGGCGGATCGAGATCACCTGGGCGGCCGGGGCCACCCCGGAGAAGCCGGTCCCACGGTCGGCCGCCGCGGCCGCGATACCGGCCACCGCGGTGCCGTGCCCATCGCAGTCGGTCAGCCCGTTGCCGCCGGCCACATAGTCACCGCCGGCGAGCAGCCGGCCGGCCAGCAGCGGGTGCGGGGATACCCCGGTGTCGATCACCGCGATGCGCACCCCTCGGCCCGCGCTGAGCGACCCGAGCTGGGGCAGCGCGAGCACCCGCTGGCCCCACAGCAGCCCGGCGACCGAGTCGGCGTCCGGGGTGTGCGTGCCCCGGCTGCACTGCACGTCCTGGCGTACCCCCGGCAGCACGCGAGGCGAGCCGTCCTCGGGCAGCGCCTCGGCGTCCACCGGCGGTGGGAGCGGCACATCCGCCGCCGGAGCGGCCGGCTGGCTCGCCCGGATGTCCGCCCCGGCGCTGGCGGCCGTCGGGCGGGTAGCCCCGGCGCTGGCGGCTGCCGGCTGGCTTGCCCCGGCGCTGGCGGCCGCCGCGAGCCCGGTCATCGGCGCGGTCAGGGGCAGCGCGGACACCGCAACCGCGGCGGGCTCGGTGAGAGGCAGCGCGGTCACCGGGACCGCGGCCAGTAGCGCGGCCAGGGCCAGCGCCAGGGCAGCCGCCGCGGTCGGCCTCACAGCCCTCGGACCACCTGGTAGAGGTCCAGCACCGCCAGCGCGACCGGGAAGGTGGCCACCACGAGCACCGCCTCCACGATGTCCACGGCGCGGCGCAGCACCGGCGAGGGCTCCCGCCTCGGGCCGGCCCAGACCAGGCACACCGCGATCGCCCCGGCCACCAGCAGCACGCCGACCCCGGCCAGCTTGACCAGCTGGGCAGGGCCGGCGGCCAGCCCGGCGACCAGGGCCAGCCCGGCCAGCAGGCCTCCGGCCAGCGGAGCGGCGGACGCTGCGGCCGTGACGTATCCCCGGGAGCGCAGCAGCAGCACCGCCACCACCAGGGCGGCGAACAGCTGCCCCGACCACCCGCCGCCGGCGGCGGCCAGCACCGCGCCCACCGATGCCACGGCGGACGCGCCGAGTACCAGCCCGGCCAGATAGGTGTGCGCCAATCGGGCCTGGTAGCGGATCTCCTCGGTGGAGGCGAACTCCCACTGGGTGTCGGCGGCGACCATGTCTTCCTCGGTGCTCGGGATGACCGGGGCCGGCAGCCCGGCCAGCCGAATGCTCGCCTGGGGCAACAGCGGAAGCATGCCCACCGCGACGGTGGCCGCGCCGGCCGCCAACCCGCTCGGCGAGGCGGCGCCGAACACGCCGAGCAGCGCGGTCAGCGAGGTCAGTGCGGTGGCCAGCGCGGCGCCCACCAGCAGCGGAGCGGCGGTGCCCAGCAGGGCCAGCCCGGCGGCCGACGCGGCGGCGGCGAGCGAGGCGGCGAGCAGCAGGTGCCCGGCGCTGGGCACCCCCGGCAGCGCGGCGAAGCCGGCCGCCGAGGCCAGCGGCATGGCGGCGGTGGCGAGCAGCACGGCGGCCGCCTCGTCCCGCCGCGCGGTGCGCACCCCGCCGGCCAGCGCCGCCGATGCGCCCAGCGCGCCGATCACCGAGGCCACCCCGTTGGCCTGCTCGCCCAGCCCCCGGACGGCGGCCAGCAGGATCGCCGCACCCAGCACCGCCAGCAGGCCGGCGGCCAGCCCAGCGACCCGGCGGCAGCGTGCGTTCCAAGGCCGCACGGAAAACGGCTCCGGCAGGCTGTCCGGGTCGTCCGCCCAGGCCGCCCAGGCCCCGGGCTCGCCGTCCGGCGCCCGCACCGCCTCGGCCACCGCGTCCACCGGATCGTCGAACACCGGCGGTGGCGGGGCCTCGGATCGGCGGCGCAACCGCAGCAGGTCACCGTCCAGCACACCCAACCCGGCCAGGGTGGCGTGTGGCGGCAGCTCGGCGCCGGCCGCGGCGGCCAGGCACCAAGCTGTGGGCAGCCCCTCCCGGTCGCGCGTCCCGGCCGGCCCTCGGGGTCCGGTGCCGAGTTCCCCGGCCAGCTCGGTGAGCATCGGGACCAGCTCGGCCACGGTCAGGTCGGTGGGCAGCGCAAGATCCATCCGGGAGCGCGGCGCCAGCACGGTGACCCGACAGAACCGGGTGCCGTCAAGACGCGTATCGGCCCGGTCCATACCGGTGTCCGGCCTGGTCATGCCGCCTCCTGCCGCATAGCGAAGATCGGACCGCTACCGGGGAGCAGTTTCGCCAAACAGCCCCGGCTGGAGCGTTCGGCTTTTTAGTATTGCCGCGTCTGATCGCCGGTGAGGGCGGTTTGGCGGAACTGGTTGGACCGGCTCCGCCACCGCTGCTGTCGGATTGTCGAGATGCCCGTACAGGAGGCGCCCGCCCATGAGTACCCGCACGGTGCGCCGCGCGCCCAGGGGTGAGTCACCCCGGCTACCCGGTGGCGAGCTGCCGCTGGAGCCGCCGCCGGAGCCGGCCAAGCCGGTGCCGGCGGGCCTGGCCCAGAAGCTGATGCCCGCCGTCATGGTGCTCGGCTCGCTGGGCTTCATCGTGGTGATGGGCGCGCAGAACCCCACTTCTTGGCTGTTCGGTGGCATGTTCGCGCTCTCCACCTTGGGCATGATGGCCGGCGGCATGGGACGGGGCGGCAGCCAGCGCGCGGAGACCGACGAGACCCGCCGCGACTACCTGCGCTACCTGGCCCAGGTGCGGCGGCGGATCCGGATCGTGGCCGCCGCGCAGCGCACCGCGATGGAGTTCAACCAACCCACCCCGGCGGCCCTGCTCGGCCTGCTGGACACCGACCGACTGTGGGAGCGGCGGGAAACCGACCAGGACTTCGGTCAGATCCGGGTCGGGCGGGGCCGACAGCGGCTGGCGACCCGGCTGGTCGCGCCGCAGACCGGGCCGTTCAACGAACTCGAGCCGGTCTGCGCGTGGGGGCTGCGCCGGCTGCTCCGGGCGCACCTGGCGGTGCCGGACCTGCCGGTCGCGGTGGCGCTCCATCCGTTGCGCCGGCTATGCCTGCGCGGCCAGCCCTCCGATGTCGGGCTGGACCCAGCGCGCGCGCTGGCCAGGGCGATGGTGGCGCAGTACGCGGTGTGGCACAGCCCGGCGGAGGCCCGGCTGGCGGTGATCGCCGCACCCGCCGCGATTCCACATTGGGACTGGGTGAAGTGGCTGCCGCACGTACAGCATCCGACGCTGACCGACGAAATCGGCGCGCTGCGCATGGTCACCTCGCGCCCGGCCGAGGTCGCCGACTGGTTGGCCGCGCCGACCACTCCCACGGCCAGCGGGAACCCGCCACGGCTGCTCATCCTGGTGGACGGGCTGGACGTACGCCGGGCCGGCGCGCAGTGGCTGGACCGCCCGGAGATCACCGTGCTGCGGCTGGCCAACCGGGCCGGCACCTCCGTCATCGACCACGAGCTGACCCTGCTGGTGGAGCAGGCCCGGCTGGGTATGAGCGCCGACCCGCGCCCGGTCGAGCAGCCCCGCTGGATCGGCCGGCCGGACGCGCTCAGCCTGGCCGAGGCGACCACGCTGGCCCGGCGGATGGCCAGGTACCGGGCGCCCAGGGGCGCCGAGCCGGACACCGGGCGCCCGCTGCGCAACACGGTTGGGCTGCCGGAGCTGTTGGGACTGGACGACCCGGCCTCGGTCGCGGTGGCCAGGGCGCGCTGGCGCGACTCGGCGGCGGACACCCTGCGGGTGCCGATCGGCGTGGGGGAGGACGGCCAACCGGTGCTGCTGGACCTCAAGGAGTCCGCGCAGGGCGGCTCGGGGCCGCACGGGCTGTGCATCGGGGCCACCGGCTCGGGTAAGTCCGAGCTGCTGCGGACCCTGCTGCTCGGGCTGGCCGCGACCCATCCGTCGGACCGGTTGAACATGGTGCTGGTCGACTTCAAGGGCGGCGCCACCTTTCTCGGTATGGCCGACCTCCCGCACGTGTCCGCAGTGATCACCAACCTGGCCGACGAGCTCGCCCTGGTCGACCGGATGGCCGACGCGCTGGCCGGCGAGATCACCCGCCGGCAGGAGGCGCTGCGCGCGGCCGGCAACATGGCCAGCGTTGCCGACTATGAGCGCGCCCGGCGCTCCGGAGCCGACCTGCCGCCGCTGCCCGCGCTGCTGATCGTGGTCGACGAGTTCTCCGAGATGCTCGCCCAGCGCCCCGAACTGGTCGACCTGATGGTCACCATCGGGCGGCTCGGCCGGTCCCTGCAGATGCACCTGCTGCTGGCCTCCCAGCGGCTGGACGAGGGGCGGCTGCGCGGCCTGGAGTCGCACCTGTCGTACCGGATCGCGCTGCGCACCTTCTCCCCGGCCGAGTCCCGCGCGGTGCTCGGCGTGCCGGACGCCTATCAACTGCCGCCGATGCCCGGCTCCGGCTACCTCGCGTTGGGTACCGACGAGCTGGTCCGGTTCCGGGCCGCCTACGTGTCCTCGGCCCCGGCGGTGGGCGCCGCGCCGGCCCCGGCGGCGGTGAGCGGGTCCGCGCGGCCCCGGCTGTTCACCGCCACTCGGGTCGGCATCGGCCCCGGCGACCCGGACGACTCGGTCACCCAGGTGCTGTCCGACACGCCACTGTCCGGTGGCCCGCCGACCGAGGCGATTCCCGGTGCCGGCGTTCTGGTGACGACTGCTCCTGATCGAGACGCCTTCGCCGGTCCAGCCGCCGCGGGTACTGGTGCGGGAACGGTGGCGCGGACAGCGCGGACGCGGAGCGTGCTGGACCTGATGGTCGGCGCGATGGCCGGCGAGGGCCCGCCGGCGCACCGGGTGTGGCTGCCCCCGCTGGACGAACCGCCCGCCCTGGACACGCTGCTGCCGGCGCTCGGTCGGGGTCCGCGCGGCCTGGGCACCCGGGACGGCGGCGGCCTGCGGGTGCCCCTCGGGTTGATCGACCGGCCCTACCACCAGCGGTGGGATCCGCTGGTCGCGGACCTGTCCTCGGCCGCCGGGCACGGCATCGTGGTGGGCGCTCCGCAGTCCGGCAAGTCCACCCTGCTGCGCACCCTGCTGCTCGGCCTCGCGCTGACCAACACGCCGCGCGAGCTGACCATCTACGCGCTGGACTTCGGCGGCGGCATGCTCGACGGGCTGGCCGGCCTGCCGCACGTCGGCGGCGTGGCGGACCGTCAGCGGCCGGACGTGGTGCGCCGCACGGTGGCCGAGGTGACCAGCATGCTGGACGACCGGGAGCGCTCGTTCCGCGCCGCCGGGGTGGAGTCGGCCGCCGACTTCCGCCGGCGCCGGGCCGCTGGTGAGTTCGGCAGTGGTTGCGGTGCAGACCCGCACGGTGACCTGGTCCTGGTGGTGGACGGCTACCTCACGCTGCGCACCGAGTTCGAGGAGCTGGAGACCCAGCTGCTGCCGCTGGCCAGCCGGGGGCTCTCCTACGGGGTGCATCTGCTGGTGTCGGCGAACCGCTGGTCTGAGCTGCGCCCCGCGCTGAAGGACCTGTTGGGCACCCGATTCGAGCTGCGGCTGGGCGACCCGTCCGACTCCGAGGTGGATCGGCGGCGGGCCGCGCTGGTTCCGGTCAAACCCGGTAGGGGATTGGCCCCGGACGGCGGCCAATGCGTGATCGCCCGCCCCGCGCTGGACACCATCGGCGGCGGGTTCGCCGAGGCGGTGGCCGAGGTGGCGACGTCCTGGTCCGGCCCCTCGGTGCCCCCGGTGCGACTGCTGCCGGAGCGGATCTACTATCCCGAGCTGCACACCCGGCGCAACGCGCTGGCCGCCGCCGGGACCGCCCCGCCCGGCACGCCACACGCGGTGCCGATCGGCGTGGACGAGGGCCGGTTGGAGCCGGTCTACCTTCACTTCGACGCCGAACCGCACCTGCTCTGCTTCGCCGACGGAGAGAGCGGCAAGACCAACCTGCTCCGCGTGCTGACCCGTGGGCTCACCCAGCAACTCAGCCCCGAGCAGGCGCGCGTCGTGCTCATCGACTACCGGCGCACCCTGCTCGGCCATGTGCCGGACAGCCACCTCATCGGTTACGCCAGCAACGGCGAGGCCGCCGGCCAGGCGATCAGCGAGGTGGCCGCCTCGCTGCGCCGCCGCCTGCCCGGCTCGGACGTCACCGCCGCGCGGCTGCGGGACCGCTCCTGGTGGTCCGGGCCCGAGGTATACGTACTGGTCGACGACTACGACCTGGTGGCCAGCACGGGTGCGGCGGCCACCGCGAACCCGTTGCTGCCGCTGCTGGAGTTCCTCCCGCAGGCCAAGGACGTCGGGCTGCACCTGGTGCTGGCCCGGCGCAGCGGCGGGGCCAGCCGAGCGCTGTTCGAACCGGTCATCGCCCGGCTCCGGGAATTGGCCTCCCCGGGGCTGATGATGAGCGGTAGCCCGGACGAGGGCCCGCTGCTGGACGGCGTCAAACCGACCCCGATGCCGCCCGGCCGGGCTGTGCTGGTCGGACGCAAGACCGGGCGCCGCCGGGTGCAGCTCGCGCTGCTCGACCCGGACCCGGACCCGGAGCCGCCGCCGAGTGTCCAGCCGGCACCGCCGCGTGTCCAGCCGGCACCGCCGAGTGTCGAGCCGGCACCGCCGGGCGTCGAGCCGGCACCGCCGGGGGTCGAGCCGGCACCGCCGGAGGTCGAGGCGCGGCCGCCGGCTCGGCCGGCCAGGAAAACCACCCGCCCCCGAAGGGCGCCGAAGAAGCCCTCGCCATGAGATTGGCCGTGGAGCTGGGATCCTCCCCGGTCAGGCTCGCGGCGGCGGATGGCCCGGGCGGCGCGCCTCGACTGCTGCCTGGTCGGTCGGCGAGCTCGGCGTCCCAGGTGGTCCGCGCCGCGCTGCGCCGCTTAGCCTCGGTGGTCGACCCGCTGGAGGAGCTGGTCGTGGTGCACCCGGCGCACTGGACGCCCCGGGCGGCGGCCACCGCGGCACGACGGCTCGCCGGGCCGGGCGTACCGGTCCGGGCCCGCTCGTCCGCCTTGGCCGCGGCCCGCGAGGTGGCCGCCCGCCGAAGGCTCCCCCCGGGGCCGCTGGGGGTACTACAGGTGGGCCCCTACGGCGCCTGCGCGACCGTGCTGGCCGGCGCTGGAGCCGGCACGGCAGCCGGCGCCTGCGCGACAGTGCTGGCCGGCGCCGGCGATGGAGCCGGCACGGCAGCCGGGGCTGGAGCGTGCGCCGTCGCTGGCACGCCGGCCGGGGCTGGAGCGGGCGCCGTGCTCGCCTGCCGGCACAGCCCGACCAGCGACGACGACCACCCGGTCCGGCTGCTGGCCGAAGCCGCCGCCGAGGCACGCGTGCCACCGCCGGAGCTGACCGCCGGGGTGCTGCTGCTGGCCGTCGCCGTGCCCACCGAGCGGCTGATCGAGTGGATCACGGACCTGATCGGCGAGCGGCCACTGGTGCCCACCGACCCGGAGCACGTCGCGGTACTCGGAGCGCTCCGCGCGGACCCCGAACCGGAAACCCCGCCGGCCCTCCCGGCCTATCTCCGGGCGAGCCGCCCCGGGCCGGCCCCCCGACCGCTGGCCGCCGAACTCCTGCCGCCGCCGCCGGCGCCCCGCCGGGTCCGAGGGGCGCTGGCCGGCCTGGCCGTGTCGTTGCTCGCGGCGGCCCTCACGGCGGTGGGCAGCGGCGGCCTGGCCAGGACATCGGGCGCACCAGTCGGGCACCAGCCCGCCGAGTCGGTACCGACCGAGGGCTCGAACCACCTGCTGGCCCAGTACGACTACACCCTCGGCGTACCCGCCGGTTGGCGACATTCCGGCGGCCTGCCGGAGCGGCGGCGCAGCCTGCTCACCCCGGTCGGCACGCCGAACGGGTCCGACCTGATCGCCGTCGAGCAGACCCCGCTCGGGTACGACAGCGCGGCGGAGCCGGACCGCGCGTTCCGTGAGCTGCGCGACCGGTACCAGCGCGCGGTCGACGACGGCGAACCGCTGGCCGAGTTCACCCTGGCCACCCGGGTCGCGGACCGGAACGTGATCGCCTACCGGCAGCGCCAGCCCCGGCTCGGTACCGACGTGCAGTGGTACGTGCTGTTCGAGCGGGACGCCCAGCTCAGCGTGGGTTGCCAGCACACTCCGGCCGGCGCGGACACGGTTCGCGCCGCCTGCGTCGAGGTGCTCGGCTCGCTGCGGCTGCGCTCGCCGACCGCCCGCTAGCGGAACGCGCATGCCGCGGGTGTTCGCAATCGCACACGAAACCCCCTGTTCGGCTCCCGCGGCGTGCCCCGGCTGACAGCGTGACGTTTGTCCACGCCGCCCGAGCGGGCCGCGAACCGGCACAAGGTGGAAGGCAGTGATGGGGATGGTCGCGGGGTACGGCACCACCACGGAGGAGATGCAGCGCGCCGCCGCACAGGTGGCACAGGTGAACGAGCAGGTGCAGGCGCAGCTGTCCGCGCTGCGCAATCAGTTGGCGCCGCTGGCCGGCGCGTGGCGGGGCGAGGCGTCGACCGCGTTCCAGGGCTTGATGGCCCGCTGGGACACCGACGCGCGCACGTTGAACGAGGCGCTGCGCGGGATCGGTGAGGCGATCCTGGGCTCCGGCCGGGCCTACCAGCAGGCCGAGGACCAGCAGCGGCAGAGCATGTCGGCGATCCAGGGCGCACTGGGCTGAGCGGCGCGCGGACCACAGAGCAGAAGGGAATTGAGATGTCCGAGATCAAGGTAACTTTCGGGGAGCTGGCCGCCGCACAGCAAAATGTGGCGAGCACCTCACAGCGGATGACGGCCCAGCTGGACGACCTGCGCCGATACCTGGCTCCGATGGTGGCCAGCTGGACCGGCCTGGCGGCGCAGGATTACCAGGTCAAGCAGCGTCAATGGGACACTTCGGCGGCCGACCTGAACCAGGTGCTGGCCCAGATCGGGGTCGCCCTGGGCCACGCCAACGAGGGCTACCAGCAGGTCGAGCAGGCCAACGCGAGCCGCTGGGTGTGAGGTTGCGCGGGCCGGTGAGGCGGTGACTGGCGCGGCACCGGTGCTGGCTCGGCTAGCTGGACCGCGTGCCGCGCCGACCCGTTTTGACCCACCATGACAACGACGGGTACCCTCGAAAGTCGTTGTGCTGCGAACGGCAGTGTTGTGCAAACAATGGCGCTGTTCGTCCGAGCACCCCGGGGTCGGCCCGTGTCGAGTCCCAGGCAGCTCCCGCAAGCAAGAGACGACGAGGTAGGTCCGTGCGCACGTTCAGTCCGAAGCCTGGCGAGGTTACCCGCGCCTGGCATGTCATCGACGCTACCGACGTCGTCCTTGGTCGGCTGGCCACCCACGCCGCCACACTGCTGCGCGGCAAGCACAAGCCGACCTTCGCCCCGCATGTTGACACCGGTGACTTCGTCATCATCGTGAACGCCGAGAAAGTCGCGGTGTCCGGCAACAAGCGGGACGACAAGTTCGTCTACCGGCACAGTGGCTATCCGGGCGGGCTGCGTCAGCGCTCCGTCGGGGAGATGCTGGACAAGCACCCGGACCGGCTGGTCGAAAAGGCCGTCAAGGGCATGCTGCCGAAGAACCGGCTCGGCCGGGCCCTGGGCAAGAAGCTCAAGGTCTACGCCGGCCCGACGCATCCGCACGCCGCGCAGCAGCCGCAGCCCTTCGAGATTACCCAGGTGAGTCAGTGAGCGCCCCCGAGCAGAGCCCAGAAGTGCCCGACGTCGAAGAGACCGAGACCGTGCAGGCGAGCGCGCCCGAGGAGGAGACCCCGGCCGCCCCGGCCCCGGTTCCGTCCGGCCGCCCGGTGCAGACCGTGGGTCGGCGCAAGGAAGCCGTCGTGCGGGTCCGACTGGTGCCGGGCACCGGCAGCTTCCGGCTCAACGGCAAGGACCTGCCGACCTACTTCCCGAACAAGGTGCACCAGCAGCTGGTCAAGGAGCCGCTGGTGATCACCGAGCGGGTGGAGAACTACGACGTGCTGGCCACCCTGCACGGCGGCGGTATCTCCGGTCAGGCCGGCGCGCTGCGCCTGGGCATTGCCCGGGCGCTGGTCGAGCTGAACGCCGACGACCGTCCGGCGCTCAAGGCCGCCGGATTCCTCACCCGGGACGCACGGGCCACCGAACGTAAGAAGTACGGCTTGAAGAAGGCCCGCAAGGCGCCCCAGTACAGCAAGCGCTGACCCCCGCATGGGCCGGCTGTTTGGTACAGACGGCGTTCGGGGCCTGGCCAACGCGGAGTTGACTCCCGAGCTCGGGATGGCAATCGCCGCATCCGCCGCGCGGGTACTCGCGGAGAGCGACCGATCGCATCGCCCGGTCGCTGTGGTGGGCCGGGATCCGCGCGCCAGCGGCGAGATGCTGGAAGCGGCGGTCACCGCCGGACTGGCCTCGGCCGGAGCGGACGTGCTGCGGGCCGGGATGCTACCCACGCCCGCGGTCGCCTACCTGGTCGGCGAACTCGGGGCCGACCTGGGTGTGATGATCTCCGCATCACACAACCCGATGCCAGACAACGGCATCAAGTTGTTCGCCGAGGGTGGGCACAAGCTGCCGGACGCGGTGGAGGACGCCATCGAGGCGCGCCTCGACGAGCCAGGCAGCCGCCCAGTGGGGTCCGCCGTCGGCCGGGTTCGCGACCTGGACGACGCCGACGAGCGTTACCTGGCGCACCTGCTCGCCGCCGGCCCGGAAGGCACCTCGCTTGCTGGGCTGCGGGTCGTGGTGGACTGCGCCAACGGCGCCGCCGCCCAGCTGGCCCCGGAGGCGTACCGCCGCGCCGGCGCCGAGGTCATCCCGATCCACGCCGCCCCGGACGGGCTGAACATCAACGAGAACTGCGGGTCGACGCACCTGGGTGAGGTGACCGCGGCGGTCGCCGAGCACCAGGCCGACATAGGTATCGCGCACGACGGGGATGCCGACCGCTGCCTGGCCGTGGATGCCGCCGGCGGGCAGGTGGACGGCGACCAGATCATGGCCATCCTCGCGCTGGCCCTGCGGGAGCGCGGCCAACTGGTGGAAGACACCCTGGTCGCCACGGTGATGAGCAACCTCGGGCTGCACCTGGCCATGCGGGACGCGGGCATCAATGTGCGCACCACCGCGGTCGGGGATCGGTACGTGCTGGAGGAGCTGCGCGCCGGCGGCTACACACTGGGCGGCGAGCAGTCCGGCCACCTGGTGCTGCCCGCGCACGCCACCACCGGCGACGGGCTGCTCACCGCGCTGCGGTTGATGGCGCGGATGGCCGCCACCGGTCGCTCACTGGCCGAGCTGGCGTCGGTGGTTGTCGCGCTGCCGCAGGTGCTGGTGAACGTCCGGGTGACCGACAAGGCGGCGGTAGCCGCCGCGGCGGATGTGCAGGACGCGGTGGCCAAGGCCGAGATCGAACTGGGCGACCGGGGCCGGGTGCTGCTGCGCCCGTCCGGCACCGAGCAGCTGGTCCGGGTCATGGTCGAGGCGCCCACCAGGGAGCTGGCCGAGCGGATCGGCCAGCAGCTGGCCACCATCGTCGCCTCGGTGACATAACGCGCCTCCCGGTCCGTATACGTGTGCGATCGCACAGGGAGTGGCCGATTTCGCGCTATCCGGCTGGCGGGGTCGGCACGCTTCCCGGATGGCGATGAGGATGGAGCTCGACCCGGCCGTGGCGCTCGCCGGGGCCGCCCAACTGGCCGCGCTCGTCGATGAGCTGTCCGCCGCGGCGGCCGAGGTGCAGCAGGCGACGGTCGGTTCCGCCGCCACCCAGCGGCGTGATCAGCTGGCTCTGCGGGTGGGGCAGCACGCCGTCGAGCTGGCCATCGTGGTCAGCGATCTGCGGCGGTACGCCTCGGCCGCCGACGCGCACGAGCGGGCGGTGGTCGCCGGGGCGCGGCAGCTGGAGGTTCAGCTGGACTCGTGCCCTCGGCTGCCCTGATGGACGCGCTGGCGCCGGTCCTGGCCACGGTTCGGGACTGGCGCGCGGTGTACGAGCGGTGGTGGGCGCACCCGGGTCGGCGTGGCGGCGGCGAGGTGCCGCCATGGTCGGCGGCCGATGAGGCCCGGCTGGACCGGCTGACCGGCACGGATCCCGGTGAGCTGACCGCCTCGGCGTCCCGTCTGGACGCGGTTGCGGCCGACCTGGGCGAGATCGGGCGCGGGGTCGGTCTGGTCGGCGGGGGCGGCGGCATCGGGTCGGCGGCGGACGGACGATGTCTCGAGTTGGCCACCGCGATGCGCGCCAGCGTGGCCGAGGCGACCGGGCTGGCCGGGGAGCTGCGGTCCGCCGCCGCCGCGCTGGAGTCGCTGCTGGCCGAGTTGACCACCCAGGCGCGGTGGGTGGGGGAGGGCATCGACAGCGGCTACCGGTCCCTGGCGCTGGCCTACCGGGAGCTCGAGGAGGCCGACCGGGCTCAGGACGGGGCCGACCGGGCGCCCGGCGGGTCCGATCGGGCGCTCACGGAGACCGAGCGATCGGCCAGCGCACCGGGCGACGTGGCCGGCCAGGAGCGATGGGCCGGCGGCCTGGATGAGTTTTTTGACCGGCACGCGGGGGTGCTCACCGCGCTGCGTACCGCGATGGACGCGGCCGAGCGGGCCGGCGACTCTCCCGGGTGCGCTGATCCGCCCGGTCGGTCGTGCCACGCCGGGATGTGGCTCAGCGAGGACGCCCGGCCGGCCGGCGAGATCGCCGTGAACCAGGACTACGCCGAGCGGGTGTGGCAGGTCTGGCAGGCGCTGCCGGCGCGCCCGGTGGATTCCGAGATATCCCCCGGGGACGGGCCGATGCTGCCGGGCACCGAAGGGAGCCGGGCGGGGACGGACACCGGGATACGGATCGCGCAGCTGCCAGATCCAGCGGCCCCGGCCGTGAGGCGCCCGATCCGCTAGTCCGACCGCCCCTGGCCGCGCCGGGATCGGATCGAGTCAGCGGGCGAGCAGCAGCTCGGTGCGCTTGAGCTCGCCGGAGACCAGTTCGTCCAGCTGGCCCTCGCCGGTGAAGGTGCGCAGCAGGAACCCGGTCACCAGCGCGCGGGTCAGCTTGCCGGTGCCGGTGTGCGGCTTGCCGGCGAGTAGCGAGTCGATCCAGGCACGCCCGGCCAGGAAACCGAGGTGGGTCGCCTTGGGCAGCGAGCGCAGCACCACCGGGCCGCCCCAGTTGGCGGCGATCGGCTCGGCGTTGCCCACCAGCGGGCTGACCAGGTCCTTGCCGGCGGCGATGTGCAGCCCGGGGGCGCTCACCCGGGCGGCGGCGTCGATCGCGGACGGCCGGGTTTCCGACGCGGCCAGGGTGAGCACGGCGGCGACGGGCTCGCCGGCCGCCTCCCGGTCCGCTGCCGCCAGCACCGCGCAGCCACCGCCCATGCCGTGCCCGGCCAGGGCCAGCCGGCGCCGGTCCACGCTGATCGCCCCGTCGCCGAGGCGCACGCCGACGCACACGTCCAGGGTGGTGCGCAGGTCGGCGCTGAACCGGGCGTGGCTGGGTACCGGGCCTCGGAAGGTGGCCGGGGCGGCGGCCACGATGCCCCAGGACGCCAGGTGTCGCAGCAGGGGCAGGTAGCGCTCCGGGCTCTGCATCCAGTCGTGCCCGAACGCGACGGCGGGCAGGCCGAGGCCTTCGGCGGGGGTGTAGACAACCCCGGCCAGACCGACCAGGCCCAGCTCGCCACGCAGTACGGCGTGCGGGCCGGGCCGGGACAGCTCGTCGATCGCCTTGCGAGCCGATCGGGGCAGCTCAGGTGCCGTCGGCTGGCTGGTACGGGCCACCCGCAGACGCTATCCCATCCCGCGTACCGGGGTGTCAGCACACCACGCCGGGAGGATCCGGACGGTGCGGGACCTGCCGAGCCGGGTCTGGAGTGGCCGGCGCGATCTTGCCGAGCGCCCGGCGGGCTCTACCGTTGGATGCATGAGGCTGATGTGGACGGCGGAGCAGGTACGCGCGGCTGAGGACGTGCTGCTCAAGCGCACACCGGAGGGAGCGCTGATGCGCCGTGCGGCCCACGGGGTCAGCGTCCGGGCCGCCGCGCTGCTCAACGAGCGCGTCGGCGGGGTGGTCGGCCGGCGGGTGACGTTGCTGGTGGGAGCCGGGAACAACGGCGGGGACGCGCTCTGGGCCGGCTTCGAGCTACGCCGCCGGGGGGTCGGGGTGACCGCGGTGTTGTTGGCCCCGGACCGGGCGCACCCGGCCGGGCTGGCCGCGCTGCGCCGAGTCGGCGGTCGGGTGCTGGACGCGGCCGAGGCAGACCGGGCCGAGGCGGCGGTACGCGGCGCCGACCTGGCGATCGACGGGATTGTCGGGATTTCCGGCCGAGGTCCGTTGCGGGAGCCGGCCGCCGCGCTGGTGGCCGCCGCGGCGGATGCCGAGGTGCCGATCCTGGCCGTCGACCTGCCCAGCGGCGTAGACCCGGACACCGGTGCCGCGCCAGGGCCCGCCGTCACCGCGGCCGCCACGGTCACGTTCGGCGGGTACAAGCCCGTGCACGCGCTGGCCCCGCACCGGTGCGGCCCGGTGCACCTGGTCGACCTCGGGCTGCACCCTTACCTGCCCGCCCCGGACCTGCACATGCCGGAGGTGGTCGACGTGGGGCCGCGCTGGCCGGTGCCTGGGCCGACCGACGACAAGTACACCCAGGGCGTCGTCGGGGTCGCCGCCGGTTCGGCGGTCTACCCGGGCGCGGCGGTACTGGCCACCGGCGCGGCGGTAGCCGCCACCTCGGGCATGGTCCGGTTCGCCGGCAGCGCGGCGGACCAGGTGCGGGCGCGCTGGCCGGAGGTGGTGGCGGCCGGCTCGGTGGCGGATACCGGGCAGGTCCAGGCGTGGACCGTCGGCCCCGGTATCGGTACCGGCGCCGAGGGCAGGGACACCTTGGCCGCCGTGTTGGACCGGGGCGTCCCGGTGTGCCTGGACGCCGACGCGATCACCCTGGTGGGGCAGACCCCCGACCTCGCCGACGCGGCCGCCGAGGTGCCCGCCGTGTTCACCCCGCACGACCGGGAGTTCGCCCGGATCGCCGGTGAGGTGGGCACCGACCGGGTCGCCGCCGCCCGCCGCGGTGCCGCAAAACTGCGCGCCACAATGCTGCTGAAGGGCAACGTCACGGTGGTGGCTGACCCGGACGGGCGGGCCATGGCGCTGCCGGCCGGCTCCTCATGGGCGGCCACCGCGGGCTCCGGGGACGTGTTGTCCGGGCTGATCGGGGCCCTGCTCGCGGCCGGGCTGGAACCGTGGTGGGCAGCCGGGTGCGCCGCGTTCCTGCACAGTCGCGCGGCCGCACTGGCGGCAGTGGGCGGAACCGAGGCCAGGGCGGCCAACGGGGTAGGCGCGCCGATCGGCGCCTCCGCTCTGCTCGCCGCGGTGCCCGAGGCCATCCGCCAAGTACGCCGCCTCGGCACCTGACCGGCGCGTCGGCCCCGCGCAGGTCGGCCCCGCGCTGGTCGGGCCGGCGCTGGTCGGGCCGGCGCTGTGGGGCCGGCGCTATGGGGCCGGCGCTGTGGGGCCGGCGCTGTTGGGCCGGCGCTGTTGGCCCCGCGCTGTTGGGCCGGCGCTGGTCGGGCCGGCGCTGTCGGGCTGCGCTCTTGTTACCCAACTTCACAGCCGGCAGGTCCGCCGCGCCGCAGTCCTGCGTA
>DASWST010000026.1:0-4225 GCA_036402515.1 Pseudonocardia sp. | reverse complement strand
CAAGGCCGGCGCCGACCAGGTGCAGGGTTACGGCAGCTCCTACGACGCCACCCGGAGCAAGATCCCGTCTCCGGTGGAGATCGGTGAGAACAGCTTCCTCGGTCAGCTGGCCGACGAGACCGGTGGCGCCCTGCGGGACAGCTTCGGCTCCACCTTCGGGGTGCAGTCCGACTACGCGAAACGGGTCGCCGCGCACCGCGCCGCCGACGAGGTGGCCAACCAGGCGCTGGCCCAGCACGAGAACCTCACCCGGCAGGCGGTCTCCTCTTTCCCGGACTCCCAGCCCACTCCGCCGATCACCAACCCGGCGGCGAGCGCCACGTCGGCCGGTGGGCACGGCCCCGGGGGCGACATGGATACGGGCGGTGGTGTGGGAAGCGGCGGCGGTGTCGGCGGACATGGCGGTGCGGCACATCCTGGCGACTCCGCGCCAACCGCGAGCGCGGGCTGGACGCCTGTGAGGCCGCCCGCCGGCGCCCGACCGGGCGGTGGCCCCGGTGGCGGTGCGGGCAGCGGCGGCGCGACCGGTGCGCCCGGCCCGGATTACCCCGGAACCGGGATCGCCGGGGTGCCCGCTCCGGTCGGTCCGCTGCCCACCGGCGGCGGTGGTTGGCGCCCGCCCGCGCTGCCCCCCACCGGGACCGGGGGCCGAGACACCGCCGGCCCCAGCTACGGTCCCGGCAGCTCGGGCTACGGCTCCGGCTTCGGCCCCAGCGGCTCCTACCGCCCCAGCGGGGCGAGCAACGGCGCCAGGCCGAGCTACGGCGCTGGCGTCCCCGATACGAGCGGTTACGGCGCGAGCGGCTACGGCAGTTACGGCGCAAGCGGAGGGGCCGGGTACAGCGGCGGCCTGAGTTCCGGCGGCGTGCGGGAACTGGCGGCGCGCGGGGGTCCCGGGTTCGCCGAGCCGTCCGGTCGGCCGGGGTCGGGTCCGTCCGGGGTGCTCGCCGAGGGCACGGCGGTCGGGCGCGGGCCGGCGGGCATGGGGGGCATGCCGCCGATGATGGGCGGCGCCGGCCTGCGTGGTCAGGAGCTCGAGCACCACAACAACGTCTTCATCCCCAGCGACGAGCCGTTCGCGATGGACCCCGGCGACGACCTGGTCCCCCCGGTGCTCGGCGAGCCAGGAGCCCTGCCGTGAGCAACCCGTGGAGCCGCGCCACTCGGCTGTCCCCGCTGGAGTTCGCCGCCTGCTGGGCGGCGCTCGAGCTGGGCGACACCCCGCTGCTGCTCGAACTGCGCAGCCCAGGGCAGACCATCCCGGAGCGGGACCGGCTACTCGCCCAGGCGATGGTCGGGCTGCGCGCGCGCCAGCTCTCCGACGGGCGCCTGCCGGTACCGGCGCTGGCCGAGCTGCTGCGGTTGATCGGGGCCCCGGACTACCAGTTGGACATCCGGCTGGCCGGCGGCCCGGAGGGCATGCTGCTCGGGCTCGGCTGGGTGGTCGGGGCGCGCGGGGTGGTGGTGGTCAGCGGGGCCGGTCCGCTGTACCTGCTGCCGATGGACGGGGCGCGGGTGGCGGCCACCCTGATCGGACTGGCCGGGCAGCTCGATCCCGGCGTCGGGCGCCCGGTCAACATCCCGGCGCAGCTGCTGGACGAGGCCTGCGCGGCGGCCGGCGACGGGAACCTGTGGACGCTGGCCGACCAGCTGATGGCCCTCGGCGTCGCCCGGCTGGACGCCGCCTCGCTGGCCCGCATGTGCGAGGGCATCGAGGTGATCGGCCAGCTCGGGGCGACCGGGCACCTAGCTGGGCGGGAGCGGCGCGCGCCGTGGGTGGTCGGGTTCCACCGGACCGCCGGCGGACACTTCATGCAGCTGCGTCGCCCACCCGCCGGGTCAGCCAGCGGCGGGCCGACGGTGACGGTGTGCCCGACCGACGCCGACCGGCTGATGCGCCAGTGGCGCGAGCTGCTCGAGCACGCGTGAGTGCGGCGCCCCAGCACGCTCACCCGGTGAACGTGTAGCGCAGCACGGGAAGCATCGCCTCGTCGTCGGGTGGATCGTCGCGCTCGCAGGCTTGCAGGCCGGCGTGCAGTGGCTGGGCGACCATCCCGGTGCCGATCAGCTCCAGTGCGGTGCGTCGCGGTTGGCCCCTCGGCCAGGGGGACCGGTCGAAGCGCAGGTACCGCCCGACCGCGTGCAGCAGGAAACGCTGTCGGTGGCCAGGCGAGCCGAAATGCACGAATCCCTTGATCCGGTAGACACCCTCCGGCCGAGCGTCGAGCCAGTCAACCAGCCGGCGCGGATCCAGCGGGCGGTCGGTGTGGAACGCGAGCGACTGGTACGCCGCGTGCAAATGCCCGGAGTGGTTCTCGCCGTGACCGTGAGAGTCGTCCTGATCGTGACCGTGGCCATGGGTTGCGGCGGTCTGGCCCAGCATCAGCTGCCGGCCGGGCACAACCTCGATGTCGAACAGCACCCGCGGATCCACCTCGCCGTGCGTGGCGGGTATCAGTGGAGCCCTCGGGTTCAGCTGTCGGCACAGTCGCCGCAGCTCGGCAAGCCGCGCCGAATCCACCCGATCGGCCTTGGTCAGCACCACCAGGTCGGCCAGCGCGACGTGCCGGTCCAGCTCGGGGTGGCGGCGCCGGGCGTCCTCGAACTCGACCAGGTCCACCACCCCGACCAGGCCGCCGAACGTGGTGTGTGGATTCCCCGAGCTGAGCACCAGCTGCACCAGCGCGCCCGGTTCGGCGATGCCGCTGGCCTCGATGATGATCACGTCCAGGCCGGAGCCCGGGGCGGCCAGCTGGTCCAGCAGCGGGCCGACGCCCTGCTCGCCGACCGCGCAGCACAGACACCCGTTGCCCAGGGAGACCACCCCGTCGGCCTGCCCGCCGATCAACATCGCGTCCACGCCGACGCTGCCGAAGTCGTTCACGATGACGCCGATCCGGACGTCCAGGCTGTGTGCGAGCAGGTGGTTGAGCAGCGTGGTCTTGCCCGAACCCAGGAAGCCCGCGAGCACCAGCACCGGGATCCGTCCACTCCGCACGTCACATCCCTATCACGGGCCGCTCCGGGGCTTCCCGCGCCGCCGCGACAGCGCGATCCCGGCGACCAGGATGGCCGCGCCCAGCAGGGTGTTCCACCCGACCGGCTCGCTGAGCAGCCACGCGCCGATGGCGGTCGACCACACTGGGGTCAGGTAGGTGACCGAGGCCGCCATGGTCGAGCCGGCCACCCGGATCACCCGCAGGTTCAGGATGTACGCGTAGCCGGTGCCCAGCGCGCCGAGCACCACCATGGCCAGCGCGGCGGGCGGCCCCGGCCAGTGCGGGAGCCCGGCGAGCCACGGGGCGACCAGGGCCAGTTGGACGGTCGCGAGGCCGATTTGCAGCGCGGACAGCGCCGCCGCCGAGCCGTCCCGACCCGCGTACCAGCGCCGGGTGTAGCTGAACCCGGCCCCATAGCAGAGCGTGGCGGCCAGGCAGGCCAGTGCGCCGCCCAGCGTCGCGCCGCCGAGAGCTCCGCCGCGCCACACGCCGAGCAGGCATGCCACCCCGAGGAAGCCGATCACCAGCCCGGCCAGCCGCCACCGGGTCAGCCGCTCCGCTGGCATCAGCGCCAACCCGAACAGCAGGGTGGCCAGCGGCGTCGTCGCATTCAGCATCCCGGCCAGCACCGAGCTCACCCGCTGCTCGCCGAACGCGAGCAGGGTGAACGGCACGCTGTTCAGCAGCGCGGCGATCACCGACGCGTGCGCCCAGGTCATCGGGTCGCGGGGCAGCCGGACGCGCAGCACCGCGCAGAAGCCGAGCAGCGCCAGCGCGCCGAACAGGCAACGCCACAGCGCCACCCACACCGGCGGCAGTCCGGCGTCCACCCCGACCTTGATCAGCGCGAAGCTGGCGCCCCAGATCGCGGAGAGGGCCACGAACTCAGGCAGCCACCGCTCCCGCCCGATCCCCGCGCCCGTGCCGCGGCCCACCTCGGCCGCGCCCGCGTCGGCCGCGTCCGTGTCGGCCGCCCCCGCTCCCGCGGCCGCCGCCCCCATGCCAGTTGCCTCGCTCCCCATGGACAGGATCCTGGACGGCGCGCAATCATGAGTCCAATAAGTTTAAACGCCACAGCCATGAAGGATCCTCATGAACGTCGGAATTCCGCAGCTCCGCGCGTTCGTGGCGGTCGCCGACACGGGCGGCTTCGGGACGGCGGCGCAGCGGCTGGGCATCAGCCAGTCCGCCGTCTCGCACGCCGTGGCGGCGCTGGAGCGGGCCAC
>DASWST010000025.1:0-18504 GCA_036402515.1 Pseudonocardia sp. | reverse complement strand
CGAGGGCAAGGGGTGGTGGGTCAGCGCGGAGTCGAGCGCCGCGCCGACCGTGCTCGCGTCGTCGTAGGCGTGGGCCAGGTTCTCCTGCTGTTCGGGGGTGACTCCCACCGGCGCTGGTGGGGCGGGGGCCACCAAGACGAGGCCGCGCAGCCCAGTTGGCCGGCGGGCGGCCAGCAGTTGGGCGATCTTGCCGCCCATGGAGTGCCCGACCAGCACGAACTCGGCCGAGCCGAGCGTGTCGATCACCGTCTGAGTGTCATCGGCCAGTTGTCCGAGATCGAACGGGCCCGGCGCGCCCTGGGACTCACCCCAGCCCCGATGATCATGAGCGGAGTAGCCGAGCTCGGGCGGGAGCTGCTCGACGACCAGGCGCCAAGTTCGGTGCGAACCACCCCAGTAGTGCAAAAAGACCAGAGTCGGGACACCGCCCTCGCGAACGTGCGCGTACAGCTTCCCAGCCCCGACACCGATGAATCGACCAGATGAACTAAGCAACGTCATGACGTGTTCGGTCCCTCGTTCGAGGTGGGGTTGGGCGCCCGCCGTCGTCGGTCGATGGCCTCGTTGGATCTCAGTAGCGCCAAACCGCTGAGGTAGCCGGGTGGGAAGGGTTCCTCGGCTCGGGAGAATGGCTCTTCCGGCACCTGTGCCTCGGACTTCTGTTGGGTGCGGCAGGTTGGCGTCAGCTCGAGCCCCAGCGCGAGGACGCGGCGGCCTGTTCGATTCGTGTCAGGTGCGGTGGGGTGGACCGTTCGCCTCCCACACCCGGTCGACGTCGCCGGCGGCCACCTGACGGGCGGTGAGGAACTCGGCGGCCTGGTCGGCCCCGTCGACCTCGAAGCGCACCGGTGCGCGCGCGTCGTGGCGCAGCCCGATGTCATACAGGACGGTCGCGGCGAAACAGCTCAACTGCCTCGGCCGTCCACGACACGTTCGGCAGAGAAAACAGCTCGTCGGTAGGTCTCATGACGTACAGCCTCGGCCGGCCCGAGCGTCCGCCGCCACTGGCTAGAAGACATCTTTCGCTATATTCGCGCCATGGATCCGCACCGCGTGGTGGTCCTCGCGCTCGACCGCGTCATCCCGCTCGACTTCGCCATGCCCGTAGAGGTGTTCGGCGGATCGTCGGGTCTGCCGTACCAAGTGCGGGTGTGTGCGCCGGGCCCGACGGTGCGCACCACCGTGGGTTTCCGCATCACGCCGGACTCCGGTCTCGCTGCACTGGCACGCGCGGACACCGTGGTGGTGCCCGGGTTCGAACCGCACGACGAACCACTCTCGCCGGCCGTGCTCACCTCGCTGCGTCGCGCCCACGCCCGCGGCGCGCGGATGATCTCGATCTGCGTCGGCGCGTTCGCTCTGGCGCAGGCCGGCGTGCTCGACGGGCGACCGGCGACCACCCACTGGCAGAACACGGCCGAGCTGGCAGAGCGGTATCCGACGGTGGAGGTACGACCTGACGTCCTCTACGTCGACGACGGCCACGTGCTCACCTCGGCCGGTGTCTCGTCCGGCCTCGACCTGTGCCTGCACGTCCTGCGCAAGGATCTGGGGGCCGCCACGGCGCGCCGGGTCGCGCAGGCGCTCGTGGCCGCGCCGCACCGTGACGGTAACCAGGCCCAGTTCATCGCCCGCCCGCTCGAGATCAACGGCGCCGGGCCGATCGGTGAGCTCTGCACATGGATCACGCAGAACCCGCGGGCAGAGATCACCCTCGACGTCATGGCCGCGAGGTGCGCGATGTCCCCCCGCACACTGACCCGCCAGTTCCGCGAGGCCACCGGTACCACCCCGCTGCAATGGGTGCTCGCGCTACGCATGGACGAAGCCCGCCGCATGCTCGAGACGACGGACCTGGCCATCGATGAGATCGCCGAACGATGCGGCTTCGGCACGACACTCAGCCTGCGGACTCATTTCCGCCACAGACTCGACACCACGCCGACGACCTACCGGCGCACCTTCCGCCCGTCCGGCAACAGCGGGCTCACAACCGAACGGGAACCCGTCGATTGACTGAACCACCCGCTGTGCCGGCAGCTTCGCAGTGTGTGGCGATGCTCGCCGCTGGCTGGGCTGCGGCGTGCACCGCTGAGCCGGTCCGATTCGGTGGGCGGTACAAATACCGCACGCTGATGAGGAGTTCGCCATGACCAAGTCGATGGTCGGTAAGCGACCGTTGCTGCTGGTTCTGATCCTTGTCGCGGCCGGGTTGGTCGCGGCCCGATCGGTGCGCCGAGGAGAGACACCGCACTTCTTCACGCCTCCGCCCGAGCCGGATCCGAGCCCTTCGGTTGCTCCGGCGGCGCAGCGGGTGGCCGAAGCCGAGCCGGTGGCCGAGCCACCGGCACCGGCGCCGCCGCCGGTCAGCTCGCCCTCGGCGCAGCCGGACCTGTTCTCGGTTGCCACCTCACCGGCCCCTGGGCCGTTTGCGCGCTCGGTGCTACCCCTGGCCGACGGGTCCGCGCCCGACCCGGAGTTCATGATCAAGGGCAAGATCAACTCGATGCGCAGCCACGGCCCGAGCTCGCCATACTACGGCCGGACCCGGGCCGAGGTGTGGTTCCGCACCGAGGAGGACGCCATCGCCGCCGGTTTCCGGCCGTGGGCTCCGAAGGGCTGACGAAGAGTCGAGCCGAACCCGGGTATCCGGGTGGCGCTCCGCGCGGAACGCCACCCGGACCCGGATCAGCCGCCTCGGCGCCGGAGTGCCCGGCAGCCGTTCGGCTGTTGGCTGCGCCCCGTGCCGCCGGATCGACCGCGCCCGGATCGGGCGCCTGACCGGTGCCCGGCACCGGACTCGTGGCTGCCCGTCCCGGACCGCGAGCCGGCGGGGCCCGAGGGCGGCTGGCTGCTGGCTCGCTGTTCGCGGGCCAGCGCCCCGCGCGCCGCCTCCGCCAAGGACTCCGGGTCAAGCTGTGCCGAAATCGGCGAGCCAACGGATGCATGGGTGTTTCGCATGGGGAACCTCCTGCTGAAGAGGGCGCGCATCGGCGCGCCGTCCATGAGCTGCGTTGATCGCGGCTGTCAGAGGTCCATGCGCGGAAAGGTAACCGGGCCGCCCCGGCCGCGCGACCGGTTTTCAAGGGCGTGGTTTCCCGGCGGCGCTGGGTGGGTGGACCCGGCTAGCCGAGCTGGCGGGCCGGCACCTCCGTCTCCAGCACGCCGCCCGTCCCGTCGCCGGCCACCCGATACAGCCGCGCCGCGGGCGTTCTGGCCACCGACTCCACCAGCTCGCCGTCGCTGAACAGGGCGGCCGCGCCGTCATCCAACGCCCACCCGTCCGGTAGCGAGCCGGAGCCGACCGCCTGGCGGTAGCCGGGCCGCCGGGCCACCTCGGTGTTGTAGTGCGGGCAGGCGCTCCCGCGCAGCAGACCCAGGCCGTCGTTCAGCGGGCGGACCGGCCCGAACGAGTCGGTCGAGCAGGAATCGAACCAGCAGATCATTCCGGCGCTGACGCCACACAGCAGCACGCCGGCGCGGTAGGCGTCGACCAGCAGCTGGTCCACCCCGTGCACCCGCCACACCGCGAGCATGTTCGCGGTGTTCCCGCCGCCGACGTAGATCACGTCCTGGGCTCCGAGCGTGGTCGCCGGATCGACCTCCCCGCGCTGGAACAGCCGCAGCACCGAGGTTCGGCAGCGGTCGTCCAGCTCGGCATGGAACCGCTCGATGTAGCCCTCGGCGTCGCCGCTGGCGGTGGGCACAAAACACACTCGCGGCCGATCACCGCCGGCCAGCCCGAGCATGTAGTCGTCCAGCAGGTGGTCCGGGTCCCCGGCGAAGCCGCCGCCGATCAACACGATGCGCGAGGCCATGATCCCCACGATAGATCCGGCTCCGGGGTGAGGTTCTCCAGGCTTTCGGTGGGTCGACTACCGTCCGAAGCCGTGATGGACGACGGGTGGGCGCAATGAGTGATCTGGCGAGTTCGCTGGCCGGCTGGGCGCCGGAGCCGGTGACCCGGACCGACCGGGTGAGCTCCTGGTCGGTGGAGGCGTTCGCCGCGCTGCTCGACCAGCCCAGCCCGCTGGCCGCCGACGAGCCGTTCCTGCCGCCGATGTGGCACTGGTTCGGTTTCCTGGACCACCTGCCGCAGGGCCAGCTTGGCCCGGACGGGCACCCGGCCGGCGGCGGGTTCCTGCCGCCGATTGCGCACCGCCGCCGGATGTTCGCCGGCGGTCGGTGGCGCCAGCACCGCCCGCTGCCGGTGGACCAGCCGATCAGCTGCCGCTCCTCGGTGGACTCGGTACAGGTCAAGGCCGGGCGCAGCGGCGAGATGGCGTTCGTGACCGTGCGCAACGAGCTCTCCGTGCACGGCGAGCCGGCCGTGGAAGAGGAGCAGGACATCGTCTACCGAAGCCAGCCCGACCCGCCGGCCGGCACCCCCGCCCCCGCGCGGGGCGCGGCGGAGGATGCGCCGCCCGCCGAGCAGCCGCCGTTCGAGCACGAGCTGGTGCTCAACCCGGACGCCACACTGCTGTTCCGGTTCAGCGCGCTGACCTACAACGCGCACCGCATCCACTACGACCACCCCTACGCCACCGGCGTCGAGGGCTACCCGGGTCTGGTGGTGCACGGCCCGCTGCTCGCGCTGCTCGCCCTGGAGCTGCCCCGCCGCCAGCGTCCGCACGCGCCGGTGGGGGAGTTCCGGTACCGGTTGCGCCGCCCCGCGTTCCTCGGCACTCTGCTGCGGGCCTGGTCCGCGCCGGCCGGTCCGGACGGTTCGGTGGAGCTGGCCTCGGGGGTGTTGGGCGGCCCGCCCTCGCTCACCGGGTCAATCCGATCCAAGCCAGGCGAGGAGGGCTGACGGCATGCGGATCGCCACCTGGAACGTGAACTCCGTCCGCTCCCGGCTGCCCCGCCTGCTGCCCTGGCTGGACCAGCGGCAGCCCGACGTGGTGTGCCTGCAGGAGACCAAGCTGCCCGACGACGCGTTCACCGAACTGCTCGGCGACGAGTTCGCCAACCGGGGATATCAGGTCGCCCACCACGGCGAGGGTCGGTGGAACGGGGTGGCGCTGGCCTCCCGGGTCGGGCTGGACGACGTTGTCCGGGGGCTGCCCGGCGAGCCCGGGTTTCCCCATCCGGAGGCCCGGGCGATCACCGCGACCTGCGACGGCCTGCGCTTCACCTCGGTGTACGTGCCCAACGGCCGCACCCCGGACGACCCGCACTACGCCTATAAGCTCGCCTGGCTCGCCGCGCTGCGCGACACCGTGGCGGCCGATCCCCAGCACTCGGTGGTCTGCGGCGACATGAACATCGCGCCCACCGACGCCGACGTGTGGGATCCGGCGTTGTTCGTCGGGGCCACCCACGTCACGCCCGCCGAACGGGCCGCGCTGGGCAAGCTGACCGCGCTGGGTCTGCGGGACGTGGTGCGGGACCGCTGGCCCGACGACCGGGTGTTCAGCTACTGGGACTACCGCGCCGGCAGGTTCCACCAGGATCTGGGCATGCGGATCGACCTGGTGATGGCCGCCGGCCCGGTCGCCGCGCGGGTGGCGGCGGCCTGGGTGGACCGGGAGGCCCGCAAGGGCAGCGCGCCCAGCGACCACGCCCCGGTGATCGTCGACCTGGACACGGCGCCCGATGGCAACATCGGCCCGGTGGTGCCTCCGCCGTCCCGGCCGGCTCGGCGGAAGTAGCGCCCGGGAGCTGGGTCGGGTTTGCCGCCCGGACCGGTTGATATGCTGCGCGTCACAAGCCTTGGGCCAGGGTGCCGAGGCGGACAGCGCTGCGCCGCGGGGGCGCGTGTCCCACGAGGAGGACTCAGGTGACTGCTGGTGTCGAGGTCCGGGTAGAGGGCTTGTCGAAGTCGTTCGGCCGGTCGAATATCTGGTCGGACGTGACGCTGACCCTGCCTCCGGGCGAGGTGAGCGTCCTGCTGGGTCCGTCCGGCACGGGCAAGTCGGTGTTCCTGAAGAGCCTGATCGGGCTGTTGAAGCCGGAGAAGGGCTCGATTTTCATTCACGACACGGATCTGGTCCGGTGCAGCGAGCACCGGCTGTACGAGATCCGCAAGCTGTTCGGGGTGTTGTTCCAGGATGGCGCGTTGTTCGGGTCGATGAACCTGTTCGACAACATCGCGTTCCCGCTGCGGGAGCACACCAAGAAGAGCGAGTCAGAGGTCCGCGACATCGTCATGGAGAAGATGACGATGGTCGGTCTGGTGGGCGATGAGCGCAAGTTGCCGGGGGAGATCTCCGGCGGGATGCGCAAGCGGGCCGGGCTGGCCAGGGCATTGGTACTGGACCCGGAGATCATCCTGTTCGACGAGCCGGACTCGGGCCTGGACCCGGTGCGTACCGCGTACCTGAACCAGCTGATCATTGACCTGAACGCGCAGACCGACTCGACGTTCCTGATCGTTACCCACGACATCAACACCGCGCAGACCGTGCCGGACAACATCGGGTTGCTGTACCGCAAGCACCTGGCCATGTTCGGGCCGCGCGAGGTCCTGTTGACCAGCGATGAGCCGGTGGTGGCGCAGTTCCTCAACGGCCGGCGGCAGGGTCCGATCGGGATGAGCGAGGAGAAGGACACCGAGCAGGCCGAGCGGGAGCTGGCGGAGATGGGCGGCGACGAGCTGGCCGGCCTGCCGCCGCTGAAGCCGCAAATCGCGGTGTCCCCGGGGGTGCCGGAGCGCAAGGCGGTGGGCCGCCGCCAGTCCAGGGTGCAGGAAATGATGCACACCCTGCCGGAGAGTGCGCAGCGGGCAATCCAGGAGAGCATGCCGAAGAACGGCGCGTCCTCCGCCCCGAGCCCCGGTCCCCGGCACGGCGCACCCGACGCACCCACCGAACAGTTCCGGATGTAACCAGCCCCCCCGTCGCTCCCGGCGGTTAGCCGGCGCGGCGGGTGGAGGTGGCGGTGCCGCGGCGGGTAAGGGGGTCGCGCAGGCCGAGGTGCTCGCGCAGGGTGGTGCCTCGGTACTCGGTCGGGTAGCCGCCGCGTTCCTGCAGCTCCGGGACGAGCAGCTCGACGATGTCGTCCAGCCCGTCCGGGATCAGGTACGGGGTGATGTTGAAACCGTCCAGCGCCCCGTGCCGGGCGAAGTGCAGGAACTTCTCGGCCAGCCCGGCCGGGGTGCCGACGTGCCCGCGCTGCGGCCCCAGTGCGATCACCGTCTCGCGCAGCGACCAGCCGTTGGCCTCGGCCTTCTCGCGCCACTCGGCCACCACCGTGCGCGGGTCGGCCACCCGGCGGGCGCCGAATGCCCCGCTGTTTTCCTCGATCACCGGGTCCTCCGCCGGCAGCGGTCCGTCCGCGTCGCGGTCGGACAGGTCCCGGTTCCAGATCAGCCCGGCGACGTTCAGCGCGGTGGCCGGGGTGACCTGCGCCAGCCGTATCCAGCGCTTCTTCTCCTGGGCTTCCTCCTCGGTGGCGCCGATGATGATCTCGGTACCGGGCAGGATGCGCAGGTCGTCGGTGGGTCGGCCGGCAGCGCGCAGTCGGTTGCGGATGTCGGTGGCGAACGCCAGCGCGTCGTCGAATTCGGAGCCGTGCGCGGAGAAGATCACGTCGGCGTTCCGCGCGGCGAAGTCACGGCCCTCGGCGGAGTCCCCGGCCTGGAAGATCACCGGGTGGGCCTGGATACTGCGCGGCAGGGTGGGCGCGAGGTCCACATCGAACTGGGAGCCGTGCTCGCGCACCCTGGACACCGCGCCGGGCGCCGCCCAGGACGCCGCCTCGGTGGATGTCGCCACCGCCCCATCGGCCCAGCTGTCCCACATCGCCCTGGCCACGGTGAGGAACTGCTCGGCCCGCCGGTACCGGTCGGCGTGATCGAGGTAGCCGCCCCGGCGGAAGTTGGCGCCGGTCCAGGCGTTGTCGGTGGTCACCACGTTCCAACCGGCCCGGCCCTCGGAGAGCACATCCAGGCTGGACAGCCGCCTGGCCAGGTCGGCCGGCTCGTTGAACGTGGTGTTGGAGGTGCTGACCAGGCCGATCTTCCGGGTCTGCGCGGCCAGCGCGGCGAGCTGGGTGATCGCGTCCGGGCGGCCGGCCACGTCCAGGTCGTGGACGCGCCCGTCCACCTCGCGCAGCCGCAGCCCCTCGCCCAGGAAGAACGCGTCGAACAGGCCGCGCTCGGCGGCCTGCGCGACCCTGCGGTAGGACTCCGGGTCAATCTGCGAGCCACTGTTCGGGTCGGACCAGATTGTCCAGTGGTTGACGCCCTGGAAGAACACCCCGAAGTGCAGCTTGGCGTCCGGGAAGGGCACGTCGGCGGGGTCGGTGCGGGTCATCGGGCATCTCCAGTCGGCGCCGCTGATGCGTAGCGGTTGGCGGGGCGGGACAGGCCGAGCGTGGTGCGCAACGAGGCGCCGGGCACCGGGCGGGCGGTGACCCGGGCCAGGCTGAGCGCCGGGAGCACCAGCCGGGACAGCACGGCGAGGTCCTCGTCCAGCACCAGCGGGTGCAGCCGGACGCCATCCACCGCGCCGCCGGCGGCCAGCGCGGTGAGCAGCCGGACCAGCCCGTCGGCACCACCGGTGTAGCGCAGCCGGCCCCGGTCCAGCCACGGCGCGTGCCGCTCCAGGTCGGCGATGCGCTCGGCCGCGGTGGCGCTCGGGGTGTCCAGGGCGAGGTCGACCTCGGCGAAGGTGAGTGGGGTGTCTGCCCGACGCAGCTCTGCCGGGTCGCCCCGGCTGACCAGCGTGACGTCCACCTGCTCGGCGGGCAGCAGCCCGTCCGGGGCGAACACCACGAGCTGGCCCTGCGGCGACCGGGGCACGATCGCCGGTCCCTTGACCGCGAAGGTGTCCCCGGTGAAGTCGATGTAGTGCAACCGGTCCCGGTCCAGGTACCGGCTGCTCGCCACGTCCCGGATCACCGCGTCGTCCTCCCAGGAGTCCCACAGCTCCCGGGCCACCCGCACCGAGTCGGTCGCCTCCCGCAGGTGCGCCTCCGGGCCCTCGACCGGCGGTCGGCCCCAGGCCCTGGCGGTGTCGGGCGCCGGGGAGATGGCCACCACCCAGCCGGCCCGGCCGACCGAGATGTGGTCCAGCGAGGCGAGCTGGGACGAGGTGTGGAACGGCTCGGCGTAGCTGGTGGAGACGACCGGCGCGATGCCCAGCACGCTGGTCGACGCGGCGGCGAACGCGGCCCGCTCCACCGCGCCGATCCGACCCACCGGGCCGGCGGCGGTGCCGGTGCCTGGGCTCGGCGGCAGCATGTCGTCGTCCAGGGTGACCAGGGTGAATCCGGCGTTCTCCGCGACCGTCGCGACCCCGCGCACCCGCCGGGGGGTGAGCAGCGCGTCGGGCGGGTGCGCGGCGCGCCGCCACGCGGCGGGGTGGGCGCCGTCGCCGTCGATCTCGAGGGCGAGGTGCAGGGGAGTGGGCACAGGGTGTCCTTCCGGTGGGCACGGCGGGCGGCCGGGCTCGTGCCGGGCCGGGGCGGGTGCTGTCGGAGGGTTAGCCGGCCGAAGCGGTGCGGCACAGGTCGATGTGCCTGCGGCTGACCAGTGCGGTGACCGGCGGCATGCCGCGCACGGTGGCCTCCATCGTTCCTGGCGTTAGCACCTCACGCCGTCCGGCGCGGTTGCTGCGGCATCGGCGAGCCAGGTCTCTCTGCCGCTCTGGATGGGATCCCTCGACGGTACGCGCTGCACCAGCCGGCCATCAATGTGCTGTGGTGGGTCACTCGGCGCCGCATTCTCTACTTGACAAGTGGACTTTGCCCGGTATTCCCTCGAAGGGGTGTCGGCGGCTGCCGGCGTGAGGCGATGCTCGCGCGGCGCATGTCCGACGAGGGTGATGGAGGGGATCGTGCGGATCAGGCACGTGCCGCCCACGCTGACCGCGTGGCCGGCTCGCTGGTCGCGCCGACGGCACGTGGATCTGTGCCGCACACAGACCGCACTCTGTTGCTGACCCCTAACGCGCCTCGGTAACACGCGCGCTCGGTGAGGCGCGCGCTCGGTGAAGCGCACGCAGCGGAAGCTGGCGCTACGCGAGATCCGCCCGCTGTCCCCAGTGATCGTTGTCCCAGCCTCTGGCCTACCCGTTCCCCGGGTGGCCGTCGGATTCGCCCCGCCCCGGTGAGGAGAGAAACCGCTGCCATGTCCGTGCCAGCGCTGGAGGTTCGGCAGGTCGCGTACAGCGACCCGCTGGTGGTGCCGATGTTGACCGAGCTGTCCCACGAGTACTGGACGCGGTACCGGCACACCCTGGGCGACCTCACCGAGGAGATGCGCTCCCGGGAGTTCTCTCCGCCCGGGGGCGGCCTGCTGTTGCTGCTGGTGGACGGGGAGCCGATCGCCGGTGGCGCCTTCCGCCAGTACGACCAGGCCACCGCCGAGCTCAAGCGGATCTGGACGCACTCCGCGCACCGCCGACGCGGGCTGGCCCGCCGGGTACTCGCCGAGCTGGAGCGGGAAATCGCCGATCGGGGCTACCGGCGGATCTACCTGACCACCGGGCCCCGCCAGCCCGAGGCCAAGGCGCTGTACCTGGCCGCCGGCTACACGCCGCCGTACGACCCGAACCTGCCGCCGGAGCGGATCGGCAAGCACCCGTTCGAGAAGGAGCTCCAGCTGTCATGAGTTCGCACGCCGCCGCGCACGCGCCGCCTCCCCGAGCCAACCCCGCGTCCAGCCCCGAGACGAACACCGATCCGGGTTCCCTGGACGACGCCGCCCGGCTGACCGTGGTCCCGGCCCGCCACCCGTGGCGCTGGGTGGCGACCGCGGTGGTCGCGCTGCTCACCGCGATGGCGGTGAACGCGTTGGTGACCAACCCGGCGTGGGACTGGCCGACGGTGGGGCAGTACCTGTTCGCCCCGTCGATCCTGCGCGCGGTCGGGCTGACCCTGCAGTTGACCGTCTTTGGCATTGTGCTCGGCTTTGTCCTGGGTACCCTCCTGGCGCTGATGCGGCTGTCCCGCAACCCGCTGCTCCGCGGGGTCAGCTGGACCTACATCTGGATCTTCCGTTCGGTGCCGCTGATCCTGCAGCTGCTGTTCTGGTTCAACCTTGCGCTGCTCTACCGGGCGATCACCTTCGGCATCCCGTTCGGCCCGGCGTTTTTCGCGGTCGGCACCATGGACCTGATCAGCCCGGTGACCGCCGCGGTGCTCGGGCTGGCGCTGCACCAGGCCGCCTACGCCGCCGAGGTGGTCCGCTCCGGGTTCCTCTCGGTGGACCCGGGGCAGTTGGAGGCGGCCGCCGCGCTGGGCATCCCCCGGGTGCGCCAGTTCCGCCGGATCCTGTTGCCGCAGGCCATGCGGACCATCCTGCCCACCGCCGGCAATGAGCTGATCGGCCTGGTCAAGGGCACCTCGGTGGTCTACATCATGGCGCTGAGCGAGCTCTTCTACCAGGTGCAGGTGATCTACACCCGCAATGGCAGGGTCATCCCACTGCTGCTGGTCGCGGCGATCTGGTACCTGGCGCTGACCACGGTGATGTCGATCGCCCAGTTCTACGTCGAGAGGCACTACGGGCGCGGCGCGTCCCGGGTGCTGCCGCCGACGCCGATCCAGCGGCTGCGGGCCTCGATCAGAGCCGCCTCGGCCGGCCTGGGGCGCGGACGGAGCGAAGCATGAGCGCGCCACCGACCGCCCAGGGCACCAGACCGATGGTCGAGCTGCGCGGCGTGCACAAGGCGTTCGGTGCCCTAGAGGTGCTGCGCGGCATTAACCTGACCGTGCGGACCGGCGAGGTGACCGTGCTGCTCGGCCCATCCGGATCGGGCAAGTCCACGCTGCTGCGCACCATCAACCACCTGGAGAAGGTGGACCGGGGCTTCGTCCGGGTGGACGGCGAGCTGATCGGCTACCGGCGGGCCGGTGACCGGCTGCACGAATTGTCCGAGCGGTACATCCTGCGCCAGCGCAGCCACATCGGTTTCGTGTTCCAGAACTTCAACCTGTTCGGACACCTGACCGTCGTGGAGAACGTGGTGGAGGCCCCGGTCTCCGCGCAGCGGCGCGACCGCGCGGAGACCGTGCGGCACGCCCGGGAGCTGCTGGACCGGGTCGGCCTCGCGGACAAGGCGGACGAGTACCCCGGGCGGCTCTCCGGCGGCCAGCAGCAGCGGGTCGCCATCGCCAGGGCGCTGGCGCTGCGCCCGAAGCTGCTGCTGTTCGACGAACCCACCTCGGCGCTAGACCCGGAGCTGGTCGGCGAGGTGCTCGACGTGATGCGCGACCTGGCCCGCAGCGGAACCACGATGGTCGTGGTCACCCACGAGATCGGCTTCGCCAGGGAGGTCGCGGACACCGTGGTGTTCCTCGACCAGGGCCGAATCGTCGAGCGGGGTACGCCGGCAGAGGTGCTGGACAACCCGCGCGAGCCACGCACCCGCGCCTTCCTGAGCAAGGTCTTGCAGTGATCCCCGCACCCTGGAGGAACATCACCATGTCTGTCCGGAATCCACGGCTGCTCGCCGTGCTGCCCGCCTTGCTGGCCCTGGTACTGGCCGGCTGCGCCGGGCCGGACCCGGACCAGGCCGCTCCTCCGCCCCCGCCCGGGCAGAGCGCCATCAACACCAGCCCGGACCAACAGCGCATCCGGGCTCAGAAGATCGACACGATCGCCGCACAGCTGCCCGCCGCGATCCGCGACCGGGGCACGCTGGTGGTCGGGACCGACGGCGCAAGGGCAGCGCGCCGCTGCAGTTCCGGGCGGACGACGACCAGACCATGATCGGTGTCGAGGTGGACATCGCCCAGCTGGTCGCGGACACCCTCGGGCTGCGGTTGGACCTGCAACCCACGTCCTGGGAGAACCTCTTCCTGTCCGTGGAGTCCGGCCAGTACGACGCCGGGTTCTCCAACATCACGGTCACCGAGGAGCGCAAGGACAAGTACGACTTCGCCACGTACCGGGTGGACACGCTCGCGTTCGAGGCGGCCAAGATCAGCCCGATCGAGCACATCGACAAGCCGGCCGATGTTGCCGGGCGCACCGTCGCGGTGGGCGCGGGCACCAACCAGGAGCAGATCCTGCTGCGCTGGGATGCGCAGAACAAGGCGGCCGGGCTGCCTCCGATGAAGATCCAATACTATGCCGCGCCCGGAGACCGCTACCTGTCTCTGGCCTCCGGTCGGATCGAGCTCTACCTCGGGCCGTACCCGGGCTCGGCCTACCACGTCGCGGTGAAGGGCGACACCAAGATCGTCGGCCAGCTCAGCGGCGGCGGCGAGATCAAGGCCGATATCGCCGCGATGACCAAGAAGGGCAACGGGCTGGTCGGCCCGTTGAACGAGGCACTCAACGTGCTGATCAAGAACGGCGAGTACGCGCGGGTGCTGCAACGGTGGAACTTGAGCAACGAGGCGGTCGCCACCTCGCGGATCAACCCTCCCGGGCTGCCGCGCACCTAGTATGCGCCGGCCCTAGTACTCGGCTGGGCCTGGCCAAATAGTGCTTGCACCTTTCGATAACACTGTTACAGTTACTCGTAACAGTGTTACCAAAGGAGGTTGGTCATGGCACCGATGGCAGGCACGAGTTACGCCGAGCTCAACGAGCTGTTGGCGTCCGACACGACGCCCTCGGTGACCGAGGAGCAGCTGCTGGCCCTGCAGCGGCGCTGGGTCGCCGCGCTGTCCGCCCGGCTCGACGCGGTTCTGGAGCTGGTCGGGTGCGACCCGGACGAGGTGGCGCGGGCCTGGCGGAAGCTGGCCGCCGAGCACGCCACACTGCGCGGGCTGCTGGACGCCGGGGTGCGCCGGTCGCCCGTGCTGGCTGACGCCCAGCGCGCGGAGCTGCGCATGCTCGCCCTCGCCGCGGGGTTGGCCTCGCTGGACGACCCCGCCGAAGAGGCCGCCGAACCCGGCCGCTCGCTCCGAGACCGCCGCGTGGCCTGACGCCCTCGCGGTCCCCGGCCCACTTGTCGTTGGAATGAGACGCGACAACAGCGACTTGTCGTTGGAACAAGACACGACAAGCGGCCGGGGGAGGCTAGGCGGTGGGCACGGCGAGCTGTTCGCGCTCGGTGGGGGAGGACGGCGTGGACGGCGGCTCGGTCAGGCGGATCGGCGCGGCCAGCGGGCGGCTGGGGATCTCCCGGCGCAGCACCGGGGCGACCTCGGCCTGGAACAGCTCCAGCGCGGCGCGGTGTTCGGCCTGGGTCAGCCCGTCGCCGTCGCAGTGCAGGTGGACCACCTCGTGGCCCAGCTCGGCGTGGTACCGCAGCACCTTGTCCACGATCTGCGCCGGGCTGCCGATCAGCGCGGAGCTGCGCTCCACGTAGTCCTCCAGGGTGGGGAACACCACCGGCAATCCCAGCCGCTCGAACATCCGCATGCGCGCGTCAAAGATCGGCCGGTACGTCTCCACTGCCTCCCGCGAGTTCCGCGCCACGTAGAACCCGGCGGTGCCCGCGCCGACCAGCGCGTCGGCCGGGTCGTGGCCGTGGTGCGCCCACCGCTCGCGGTAATAGCGCACCAGCTCGGCGTAGGGCTCCACCGAGTAGGTCACATTCGCCGAGAACAACGGGTCGCCGTAGCGGGCGGCCAGCTCCACCGAATCGCGGCTCGTGGCGCTGCCGTGCCAGACCCTGATCGGCTGCTGCAGCGGCTTCGGCCAGACCTCGGCATCCGTCAGCGACGGCCGGAACTGCCCGGACCAGGTCACCTTCGGTTCGCGCCAGAGCCGGCGGAACAGCTCGTAGCCCTCCCGGTTGCGCTCCCACTGGTCCTGCGTGGTCACGTGGAACAGCTGTGCCTGGGCCGACCCGTTGCCCTTGCCGATGATCAGCTCCAGGCGGCCGTCGGCCAGCTGGTCCAGGGTGGCGTAGTCCTCATAGGCGCGCACCGGATCCAGCAGGCTCAACGTGGTCACCCCGGTGAACAGCCGGATCCGCTCGGTGTGGGCGGCGATGTGGGCCAGCACCACCGGCGGCGCGGAGGAGAAGAACGGGCGCTCGTGGCGCTCGCCCACCGCGTAGCCGTCGAATCCGAGCTGCTCGGCCAGCACAGCGTGGTCGACCACCCGACGGAACCGCTCGTGCGCGGACGGGGTGCGCCCGGTGACCGGGTCAGGACCGTTCGAGATCAGGGTCAGGATGAGGAACTTCACGGCAACACCTAGCTCCATCGCTCCAGGCGGCAGGACCGCTCGGGTGGCCGGGCCGGGCGCCTGTCACAGCCAGCGGCCACACCGCCGCGCCCCGAGCTCCGATGAACCGACATGTCCGACGCTACGCCCGGACCATTGAGGTTTCAACGTACTTCAGGAGCGCGTACCTCAGGAGCACGTACTTCAGAAGCGCGTACTTCAGGAGCCGAGGAGGCCGAGCACAGCGCGGGCGAGCTGGCCCGCCGGATCGGCCAGTTCGTCCAGGATGTCGAAGTGGTCGCGGGGGAGCTCGGTCAGCTCCATAGGTAGCCCGGCGGCCTGGCAGGCCGCCGTCCAGTCCCGGGACTGCCGGCGCAGCTCGGCGGTCTCGCCGGCGCCCACCGCGACCAGGGTGGGCGGGGCCTGGGCCGGCAGGTGCAGCTGAGGGCTCAGCGCGGCCGCCTCCGACGGCGCCAGCTGCAGCCACGGCGCGAGGTAGGTGTACGGCAGCGGCCGCAGGTCGAAGATGCCGCTGATGGTCACCGCCGCGCGGAACGGCTGCGCCGGAAGGCCGTACTGCCCTGGCCAGTCGGTGCCCAGCAGCGCGGCCACCGCGTGTCCTCCGGCGGAGTGCCCGGCCAGGACGATGTTGTCCCGGTCGACGCCCAGCTCGCCGGCATGCCCCCACAGCCAGGCGAACGCCGCCCGGTGCTGCCGGACGATCTCGGCCACAGTCACCTCGGGGCACAGCGCGTAGTTCTCCACAAACGTGGTGACGCCGTGCGGGGCCAGCCCCTCGGCCAGGTAGCTCCACTGTTTGCTGGTGGTGCGCATCCAGTAACCGCCGTGCACGAACAGCAGCGCCGGCCGGTTGCTGGGGCCGTCCAGCGAGCCGGGGAAGATGTCGACGGTCTCGGCCACCGTCGGGCCGTACCGCACATCCAGCCGGCCGGGCAGCCGGCTCCGCGTGAGGGTGCTGCGGGTGTCCCAGCTGGCCGCCACCGCGGCGAAGTCGGGCACCGTGTGCGTCAGGTTGTACTGCTCGTCGAGCTGTTCGACGGTGTGGAACCCGCGGTAGAGGGCCATTATCCGTTCTCCCGGCGCGCGAAGCCGCGCAGCGCGCGCAGGAAGTCGATCTCCCGGAAGGCCGGCCAGTACGCCTCGCAGAAGTGCAGCTGGGAGTAGGCGCTCTGCCACAGCAGGAAGTTCGAGAGGCGCTGCTCGCCGCTGGTCCGGATGACCAGCTCGGGGTCCGGCTGCCCGGCGGTGTAGAGATGCCGGGAGATGTCCTGTTCGGTGAGCGTCCCAGCGAGTTCGGCCAGCGTGGTGCCGGCTGAGGCCGACTCGTGCAGCAGCTCACGCAGCGCCTCGGCGATCTCCTGCCGGCCGCCGTAGCCAACCGCCAGGGTGATCCGCGCGCCGGTGCGGCAGCCTCGGGTCGCCTCCACCGCATCCTTCAGCGCGCGCGCCGTGGAGTCCGGCAGCACGTCCAGCAGGCCGGCGAGCTGGACCTGCCAACGCGGCTCCGGCCGGACCAGCCGCTCGGTCAGCACCTCCTCGATGACCCGCATCAGGAAGGCCACTTCGGTGTCGCCCCGGCGCAGCAGGTTCTCGGTGGAGCAGAGGAACACCGTGACGTGCTTGATGCCCAGGCTCTCGCACCAGGCCAGCACGTTGTCCACGTGCTCGGCGCCGTACTTGTGTCCGAGGCTGGGGTTGGCCATGCCCATCTGTCTGGCCCACCGCCGGTTGCCGTCCATGATCAGGCCGATGTGCCGGGGGAGCCGGCGGCCGGCCAGCTGCCGGCGCAGCCGCCGCGCGTACCAGTCGTAGGCCAGATCATCTAGCCGCATCGGCAGACCCTCATGTCTCGGCACGCTGAGCTCGGGGGCAGGAGCACCCGCCCCGCCGCACGGTCACGGGGTCACCGCGATGAACAGGAAGGACGCGAAGATCAGCAGGTGTACCGCGCCCTGCAGCAGGGTGGCCCGCCCGGCCACCACGGTGAGGATCCCGACCATCACGCTGAGCGCCAGCAGGATCATCTCGGTGGGGACGAGCCCGAGGACCAGCGGGCCGGGCAGCCAGATCGTCGCGACGGCGATCGCCGGGATGGTCAGGCCGATGCTGGCCAGCGAAGAGCCCATGGCCAGGTTGAAGCTGGTCTGCAGGCGGTTCCTGCCCGCCGCCCGCACCGCGGCCAGCGTCTCCGGCAGCAGCACCAGCAGCGCGATGGCCACACCGACCACGGACAGCGGGGCGCCCGCCGCGCGCACCCCGGCCTCGATCGCCGGCGACGCCGACTTGGCCAGGCCGACCACCGCGACCAGCGAGATCACCAGCAGCGCCAGGCTGAGCAGCGCGGTACGGGGGCTCGGCGGAGCCTCGTGGGCATCCTCCGGGGTGATCCCGTCCGGGCCGACCGGCAGGAAGTAGTCCCGGTGCCGCACGGTCTGCACGAACACGTAGACCGCGTAGAGGGCAAGGGAGACGATCGCGGCGAACGCCAGCTGCGGGCCGGTGAAGGTCGACCCCGGCGAGCTGGTGGTCACCGTAGGCAGCACCAGGCAGAGCGTGGCCAGCGCCGTCACGGTGGCCAGCGAGCCGCTGCTGCCCTCGGCGTTGAAGGACACCACCCCGTGCCGCAGCGCCCCTACCACCAGGCACAGCCCGACGATGCCATTCAGGGTGATCATCACCGCCGCGAACACGGTGTCCCTGGCCAGGGTGGCCGTCCCTGGCCCGCCGCTGGCCATCAGGCTGAGTATCAGGCCCACCTCGATCACCGTCACCGCGACCGCCAGGATCAGTGAGCCGAGCGGCTCGCCGACCCGCAGCGCGACCACCTCGGCGTGGTGGACCGCGACCAGGACCGCGGCGATCAGCACAACGCCGACCAGCAGCACCACCACCGGCGGCAGGCTCCGACCCCAGATCAGGGCGAGCAACACCAACGCCACCACTGGGGTGGCGGACATCCGCCAGGAGGCGTTCGCGGCGGCCACGATCAGCTCAGCGAGCCAGGTGAGCCCGCGGCGGGTAATCGTCGATCAGTGGTGCCGTACAACGCGGTCAGCCCGGTCCGTGGGACGGCCGGCGATGCCGACCACCCAGGCCGCCCCGGCCGGCCAGCTGGCCCAGGTTCTCCCTGCCGGACTGCGACGGAACCAGGCGGAGGGTGGTGGATCGGCGAGCTCCCTGCGCGCGGTCCGTGCCTCCGGGAACCCGGTGCTCGCGCAGCTCGTCATAGATGGGCGTAAGGCTCACGGTTGGTCACCCTATAGATACGGGTGGGACCAGAGTTATCCACAACTGTGGACAACGCTGCGCTGTGCGGACGCCTGTGTTATCACGCGGGGGTGGAAACCCTACGGAACAATTCGGGTTCCTAGTCACGGGCTGTGATAACGATCTCACGCCCCGTCACCCCCTGCTCCGCACCGAAGACAGCACTCCCCAAACGACCAGCTCGGAGGTCGTGAGTGGCG
>DASWST010000024.1:0-27703 GCA_036402515.1 Pseudonocardia sp. | reverse complement strand
GAAGTGAGCATCGAGATCCCGAAGCGCCGGCTTACGGTGTTCACCGGCGTCTCCGGCTCCGGCAAGAGCTCGCTGGTGTTCGGGACGATCGCCGCGGAATCGCAGCGGATGATCAACGAGACCTACAGCGCGTTCGTGCAGGGCTTCATGCCGACGCTGGCTCGGCCCGAGGTCGACGTCCTCGACGGCCTGACGACGGCGATCATCGTGGACCAGGAGCGGATGGGCGCCAACCCCCGTTCCACGGTGGGCACCGCCACGGATGCCAGCGCCATGCTTCGGATCCTCTTCAGCCGGCTCGGCCAGCCGCACATCGGCTCGCCCAGCGCGTTCGCCTTCAACGTCCCCTCGGTCCGAGCGAGCGGTGCGATCACCGTCGAGCGGGGCGCGGGCAAGACCAAGACCGAGAAGGCAACGTTCAATCGCCTCGGCGGAATGTGTCCGCGCTGCGAGGGCATGGGCTCGGTCACCGACTTCGACCTGTCTGCGCTGTACGACGACAGCAAGTCGCTCAACGAGGGTGCCCTGACGATCCCCGGCTACAGCATGGAGGGCTGGTACGGGCGCATCTTCAACGGCTGCGGCTTCTTCGACCCGGACAAGCCGATCCGCAAGTACACCAAGAGGGAGCTGCACGACCTGCTCTACAAGGAGTCGACCAAGATCAAGGTCGACGGCGTCAACCTCACCTACGAGGGCCTGATCCCGAAGATCCAGAAGTCGATGCTCGCCAAGGATCCCGAGGCGATGCAGCCGCACGTCCGCGCGTTCGTGGACCGGGCGATCACCTTCACCACCTGCCCCGAGTGCGGCGGCACCCGGCTCAGCGAGGGCGCCCGCTCCTCGCGGATCAGGGGCATCAACATCGCCGACGCCTGCGCGATGCAAATCAGCGACCTCGCCGCGTGGGTGCGCGGCCTCGACGAACCGTCTGTCGCGCCGCTGCTGACGACGCTGCAGAACACCCTCGACTCGTTCGTGGAGATCGGGCTGGGCTACCTGTCGCTCGACCGGCCGTCGGGCACGCTGTCGGGCGGCGAGGCACAGCGCACCAAGATGATCCGCCACCTCGGCTCCTCGCTCACCGACGTCACCTACGTCTTCGACGAGCCCACCATCGGCCTGCATCCCCATGACATCCAGCGGATGAACGACCTGCTGCTGCAGCTGCGTGACAAGGGCAACACGGTGCTCGTGGTGGAGCACAAGCCGGAGGCGATCGCAATCGCCGACCATGTCGTCGACCTCGGCCCAGGCGCCGGCGCGGGCGGTGGCGAGGTGGTCTTCGAGGGCACCATCGACGGGCTGCGGGCCAGCGGCACGCTGACTGGGCGGCACCTGGACGACCGGGCATCCTTAAAGCCGTCGGTGCGGACACCGTCGGGAGTGCTTGAGGTGCGCGGCGCCAGCACCCACAACCTGCGGGACGTCGATGTGGACATACCGCTCGGCGTACTGGTTGTGGTCACCGGCGTGGCCGGGTCGGGAAAGAGCTCGCTGATCCACGGCTCGGTGTCTGGCCGGGACGGGGTGGTGTCGGTCGACCAGGGCGCGATCCGCGGCTCGCGACGGAGCAACCCGGCGACTTACACCGGACTGCTCGACCCGATCCGCAAGGCGTTCGCAAAGGCCAACGGCGTGAAGCCGGCGCTGTTCAGCGCCAACTCGGAGGGCGCCTGCCCCACCTGCAACGGCGCCGGCGTCATCTACACCGACCTGGCGATGATGGCCGGCGTCGCCACCACCTGCGAGGAGTGCGAGGGGAAGCGGTTCGAAGCATCGGTTCTGGAGTACCACCTCGGCGGCCGCGACATCAGCGAGGTGCTCGCGATGTCGGTGGCCGAGGCCGCGGAGTTCTTCGGCACCGGCGAGGCGGGCACGCCGGCCGCGCACGCCGTCCTCGAGCGGCTCGCCGACGTCGGGCTCGGCTACCTCACCATCGGTCAGCCGCTCACCACGCTGTCCGGCGGCGAGCGGCAGCGGCTCAAGCTGGCCACCCGAATGGTGGAGAAGGGCCAGGCCGGTTCGCGAGCCGGCTCCCGGGTGTACGTCCTCGACGAGCCGACCGCCGGCCTGCACCTCGCCGACGTCCAGCAGTTGCTCGGACTGCTCGACCGGCTCGTCGACTCCGGCAAGTCGGTCATCGTCATCGAGCACCACCAGGCGGTCATGGCTCACGCCGACTGGATCATCGACCTCGGCCCCGGCGCCGGCCACGACGGCGGCCGGATCGTCTTCACGGGCACACCCGCCGACCTCGTCGCCGCCCGCTCCACCCTCACCGGCGAGCACCTCGCGGGCTACGTGACCGAGGCCAACCACGCATGGATATAACGACCTACGGCTGGAGCGCTAGAAGCGAATCGCGTCGATTGGGTTCAGCTGGGCCGCGCGACGAGCCGGATAGGTGCCGGCGACCAGGCCGATGAGCAGGCTGATCCCGAAAACGGCCACCACGGACAAGCCAGATACCCATGGCGTACTGATTTCCGGAATCAGCGGCTCAATAAAGCGGCCACCGACGACGGTAAACAGCACACCCAAGGCAGCCCCGACCACCCCGCCCAGCCCCGCGATCACCACCGATTCAATCAGGAACTGCTTGAGAATTGCACTGCGCCGGGCGCCGATTGCCTTCCGGATTCCGATTTCCTTCGTGCGCTGCGTGACAGTGACCATCATGATATTGGCGACTCCGAGGGTTCCGACGAACAGCGCGATTCCGCCGATCGTCAAGGTCAGCCAGTTGAGCAGGGTCACGTACCGGTTCAACTTCTGAACCTGATCGAGTGTCGCCGAGAGGGTGTAGTCACGGAAGTCCGGGCCGCCGTCGACTTCGTGTTGCGCGTCCATGATCTGGTAGATTTCCTGGATCGCCGCGGGCACCTGGTCCGCACTCGTCGCGACAACTCCGATTCCGTTGAGCGTGTCAAGTCCGCCGAAGATCGCACGTGACGTGTTGATCGGAACCGGTGCGAAATGGTCCTGGTCGTCACCAGCCGGAGCCAAGACGCCAACCACTCGAAATGGTATTCGCCCAATAGTGATCTCAGATCCGAGAGCCTTTTCGACATCGTCCTCGAAGAGGTACGTGACAATCTTCGGGGAAATGACCACCACCCTGGCCTTTTCCTGGTTCTCCTGTTCCGTGAACATCCGGCCCGCGACTATCCGGTCGTTTCGGACCTGAAGAAAATCGGGCGTCGTACCGTTTACCGTCGCAGTGAATTCGTTCGTCCCAAACCGCACGACCGCACTGCCCGAGCGCAGCGGCGTGACACTCTCGATGTGCGGCGCGAGGCGCTTGTTCCGCAACGCCGTCACGTCGCCTTCTCGCATGAATTTCGTCCGAGCGACGTCCGAAGTCGTCGGGGTGGCCTTACTGATGGTGATGACCCTGCTGAGATCGCCGAACGCGGAACTGAAGCCGTCCCGCATACCGTTGCCGAGGGCCAACAGAACGATCACCGACGCTATTCCGATCACGATGCCCAGCGCGGTGAGCGCGGTCCGTAGCCGCGCCGCACGCATGCTCCGCAGTGCAATGGTCAGCGCCTCTTTGAGGTACATGCCTCGCTCCCAGCCTGGTTTCCGGCGCTATAGCCCTAGTACCGCAGCGCGTCAATCGGATGCAACCGGGCCGCCCGCAGCGCTGGGTATACGCCGGCAAAGAGGCCAATGACCAGGCTGACCCCGAAGGCGATGAACACGGCCGGCCAAGACAGTTCCGGCGTCCCGTATCCGGGCGCGTACAGCGGCAACAGCTCACCGCCGACCAGGACCAACCCGACTCCGGCGCCGACGCCGATCAGCCCGCCAAGACCGGCCAGCATAATTGATTCGATCAAAAACTGGCGCAGCACCGCGCCGCTTCGCGCGCCGATCGCCTTGCGGATCCCGATCTCACTGGTCCGCTCAGCGACCGTCACAATCATCATGTTGGCCACGCCGAGGGTGCCGATCAGCAGCGCAATGCTGGCCACCGCAAGGGTGAACCATTTGATCAGCGTTATGTACGTGCTGATCCGCTCCAGCTGGGCGACATTTGTCTGTGACGTGTAGTCGCGCTCGCCGGGATTGTTAATCCTGTGCAATGGATCCAGAATGGCTTGAGCCTGTTGTACCGCGGCCGGCACTCGGTCCGCACTGGTAGCCATGAATCCGAGGGAGGAGATTCTGTCGGCACCGGCGAACAAGGCTCTGACAGAGCTCAGCGGTGTCAAGTTGAGCAAATCCTGGTCCTGCCCCGCCGGCGCCATCATGCCGATGACCCGCATCGTGAGGCGGCCGACTTGGACTTGGGAATTCAACGCCGCGGCGGCATCCCCGTCGAAGAGCCTGCCGACAACGGCTGAGCCGAGCACGATCACTCTGGCTTTTTCCTCGGCCTCTTGGTCGGTGAACATTCGGCCAGCGGCGATGGCCCGATTACGCACCTGTAGGTAGCCGGTCGCGGTGCCGGCCAACAAGGCTCGGAACTCCTTGTCCTTGTAGCGAATCACCGCGGTCCCGCTGCGCAGTGGCGTCACCGACTCGGGGTCGATGTCCGGCGCCTTGGCCCTGTCGCGCAGCGCTTGGGCGTCGGACTCGAGCAACGGGGCCGCCGCGGTACCAGGCAGCCGCGGCGCGTTCTTCGAGATCATGACCGCCCTGCTGAGATCCCCGAACGTGGTGTTGAACCCGTTGCGCATCCCGCTGACGAACCCGACCAGGGCGATGACCGCCGCGATGCCGACCACGATGCCCAAACCGGTCAGCACGGTACGCAGCGGTACGGTCCGCATGCTGTGCACCGCGATCACGAACGCTTCCCTGAGATGCATCGACACCTTCAATCTCACTCACGTGCCGCGGGTCATCATCACCCGTTCGTGCACCCTAGGCAAGCCTTCCCTAACTATGGCGCAAATAGATAGATCACACCGCCTCGGGTCCGCCACGCCCGCCGCCGCCTCGCTGCCGCCGCCGCCCGCTGGCCCACCGCCGCCCTGCTGGCCCACCGCCGGCCGGCTGTGTACGAACTGCACACCAGGCAGGCCAAGCCTTGATCGAACATGCCGGGTGTGCAGTTAGGTAACAGCAGCTGCCCGCCCACCAGCCGCCCGCCACGCCGAGATCCGGTTCAAATCGACGCACCGAGTACGTCCGCATGATCGGCCGGAGATCGTCGGGCGGCCACCACAGCCCACCCTGACCATCCGGTTCAGGCATCAACGGCCGGCGCTGGCCCTGCCGAGGGAAGTAGATCTTGATATTCGGCCCGGCCCGGGAGGTGCCGAAGCCTGCCAGGTCCGGGCCACCCAGCACGATGCGGCGAAGGGCCGGGGTGACCAGCTCGGTCCGCACCACCTCGAGGACCCGATAGACATAGCCGGAGAGAGCTCTCCGCCGCACGGCCCCGGCAGCGGGCACTGGCCGGGCGGACCGGGTCATCGGACGCTGGGCTCGGCTTGCGGAACCAACCACACGCGGGGTGTGGCGGCCGGCCGGCGAGGCTTCTCCCGGCCACCGCGCGGCGCACCTCCCGGGTGGCCGCCGGGTCGGCTGGCCAGGCCTGCCTCGACGAGCAGCCGCCGGTGCAGGGCGCGCCTGCGCTCGGCCGAGCTCGGATCCGGTCGAGACAGCACCCCCGGGCGGTCCCGGATCGCCGGCCACCAGCACGTGGCGCAGCGACGGCGCGCCCGAGACCACCCGCCCGGCCAGCTCCCGGTAGTCGAAGCGCTCGTGCCGATCCGGGATCACGTAGGCCACCGCCCCGGCCAGGCCGACGAAGTGTTCGATTTCCACGTGCCGGTGCGCGGGCAGCGCCAGCACCGGCGCCGCACCGCACCGCAGCAGGGCGAAGAACACCACGACGAACTCCGGAGTGTTCGGCAGGTGCACCACAACCCGATCCGACGGCGCGATGCCCAGCGCGCGCAGCCCCCGCGCGGTCCGGTCCACCTGTCGATTCAGCGACGCGTAACTCAGCCGAGCGCCCCCCGGACGGCCGTCGACCACGGCCAGGTCGGAACCGGACCGGGCCGCCCAGGTGCGCAACAGCGAGCCCAGGGTCTCCGCACGCCAGTAGCCGGCCTCGACATATCGGCGGGCGAGCTCGGCCGGCCACGGCGTCACCCCGTCCAGAAGGGCTGTACTTACCCACCCCGCCGGCTCCGCACGCTCCGCCGGCTGCCGTCCCCCGGGGGCGGTCACCGAGGCCACCCGTCGGCGTCCCGCGCGGCGGCTTCCAGCGCGGCGGCGACCTCGTCGTCGGACATGGCGGCCACCTCGCAGTACAGCGCGGCGACCTTGTCCAGCCGCCCGGTGGGGTCGGCGGCGCGCAGCCGCTCGGCCAGCCCGGCGACGGTGGGCGCGGCGAACAGCGCGCGCACCGATACCGCCGAGGTGTCCAGCGCCTCGCGAAGGTTGCTGATCAGCGTGGTGGCCCGCAGCGAATCGCCGCCGGCGGCGAAGAAGTCGTCGGTCACCCCCAGCGCGCCCGGCTCGGCCAGCCGCAGCGAATCGGCCCAGACCAGCGCTATCGCCTGCTCCAGCCCGTCGCGCGGCGGCTGCTGCTCGGTCACCGGCCGGCCGGCCCGTTCCACCAGCTCGCGCACCGCGTCCCGGTCCAGCTTGCCGTTGGCGGTGAGCGGCAACGCATCCAGCACTACCACCCGGTCCGGGACCATGTGCGCCGGCACCAGCTCGGCCGCCGACGCACGCAGCGAGGCTGGATCGACCGCGCCGGTGGTCGCCACGGCGGCGGCCAGGCCCGGTGCGGCGCCCGTGGTGAGCACCGCGACGGCCGCCCGCACCCTGGGGTCCGCCCGCAGCGCCGCCTCCACCTCGCCCAGCTCCACCCGAAAACCGCGGATCTTCACCTGGTCGTCACGGCGGCCGAGGAACTCCACGGTGCCGTCCGGGCGGTAGCGGGCCAGGTCACCGGTGCGGTACCAGCGCCGGCCGTCCCGCTCGACGAACCGCTCCGCGGTGCGTTCCGGGTCGCCGCGATAGCCCCGCGCGACCGCGTCCCCGCCGATCCACAGCTCGCCGGCCACCCAGTCGGGGCGGTCACCGCCGAGGTGGTCGACCACCCGCAGAGCCACCCCGCGCAGTGGGCCGCCGTAGGGCACCAGCCGCCAGTCGGCGGGCACCGCGTCCGGGTCGACCTCGCACACCGTGGAATGGATCGCGGTTTCGGTGGTCCCGCCGAGGCCGATGAACCGGCAGCCGCGCGCCATCGCCGCCAGCCGGCCCGGCAGGTCAACGCCCACCCGGTCGCCGCCGACCAGCGCCACCCGCAGCGAGGCGAGGTCGGCGCCGATGCCTACCGCGCGCAGCAGCGCGTCCAGCAGCGGCGGCACGCAGTTGAGCACGGTGACCCGGTGCAGCCGGATCAGCTCGGCCCAGCGGTGGGCGTCCTGGCGCTCCTGCTCGCCGACCATCACCACCGCCGCGCCGCTGTCCAGCGCGCCGAAGATGTCGAACACGGACAGGTCGAAGTCCAGCGCGGACACCGCCAGCGTGCGGTCCCACTTGCCGAGCGCGAACCGCTGGCAGAGGTCGTCCAACGTGGCCATCGCCGCGCGGTGCGGCACCTCCACACCCTTGGGCTCGCCGGTGGACCCGGAGGTGAACAACAGGTAGGCCAGCTGCTCCGGGCTGCCGGGGACCGGGCCGGGCAGCGGCGACGCGGTCAGCGCGTCGGCCAGCGTCAACGTCTCGGGGCCGCCGCCGCGCTCGGCGATGGTGACCCGGAAGCCCGCGACGGACGCGATCCGCTCGGCCCGCGCCCTCGGCTGCTGGATGCCCACCGGCACGTAGGTGGCCGAGGCGGCGAGCACGCCGAGCACCGCGACTACCTGGTCGGGCCCCTTGGGCAGCGACACGCCGACCGGGTCACCGGGCCGGATACCCCGCTCGACCAGCGCGGCGGCCACCCCAGCGCGCGCTCAGCCAACTCCCGGTAGGACAGCGCACCCGGCGCACCCGGCGCACCCGGCGCGCCCGGGTCGCCCCACAGCACGGCCGGAGCGTCCGGGTTGGACCGGGCCAGCGCGAAGAACCGCTCGTGCAGCAACCGAGGCGGTCCCGCGCTCCCAGTCGCGTTCACCCCGTCCCGCACCTCGCGCTGGACCCGGGGAAGCAGCTCGCCGACCGGCACGGCCCACGCCTCCTGGTCGGAGGCCAGCCGGCGCAGCAATCCGGCGAAGGCGCCGAACATCGCGCTCACCACGCCGTCGGCGAACTCCCGCACGCGCGCGTCCCAGTTCACCAGCAACCCGCCGGATACCTCGGTGACCTGGGCGTCCAGCAGCACCTGCGGACCCTGCGAGACGATCCATCCGGCCTCGCCGAAGGTGTCGGTGACCTCGGCGGTGAACAGCTCGCCCAGGTTGAGCGCGCTGGTGAACACCACCGGCGCGAGCACCTGACGACCGCTGGCCCTGCTCAGCTCGCGCAGCACCTCCACCCCGGAGTGCTCGGCGTGCGCCGCGTCGGTGTGCAGCCGGCTCTGGATGTCCCGGGCCCGATCGGCGAACCCGCGCGACGCGGTGAGGTCCACGGCCAGCAGCACCGAGCTGGTGAAGTCGCCGACCAACAGGTCGACGTCGGGGTGCACCGGTGCCCGGTCGAACAGCGGAACGTTCAGCAGGAACCGCGGCTGGGCGTTCCACGCGCCGATCACCTCGGCGAACGCGGTGGCCATCGCGGCGGCCAGGGTCACCCGGTGCCGGCGCGCCGCCGCCGCCAGCGCGCCCCGCTCCTCGGCCGAGAGCAGCATGTGCTGGCGGACCACCCGGGGCTGACCGGCCGCCGGATGGTCGTGGGCCAGCGGCAGCTCCGGGGCGCCCGGGAGCTCGCCCAACCGGGAGCGCCAGTACCCCGACGCCCGCCGCGCCGCGTCCCCCCCGGTCTCCGGCCTGGACACCCGGTAGTCGCGGTAGCGGTAGCCGATCCGCTTCGGTGGCCCCGGCGAGCCGGTGTAGAGCCGGGCCAGGTCGGCCAGCATTACCCGGTAGCTGACCGCGTCGGCGGCCACCATGTCCACGTCCAGGTGGAACCGGGTGCCCCCGCCGGGCAGCAGGCTCAGCGCGGTGCCCAGGACCTCGCCCGCCTCGATGTCCAGCATCTGGTGGGAGTACTCGTCCCGGACGGCGGCCAGCGCCTGGTCCGCCTCGGCCGGCGCGGCATCTCGCAGGTCGTGCACCGCCAGACCTCGCCAACCCGGCTCAGCCGCGATCCGCTGCCGCCCGTTGTCGCTGATCCGTACGCGCAGCATGTCGTGGCGGGCCAGCAGCTCGCGCAGCGCCGAGGCGAGCCGCGCCGGGTCGATCCCAGCCCCATCGAACTCGGTGTACAGGTGCGCCGCCACCCCGCCGAGCAGCTGGTCGTCGCCCCGGCCGACCCAGTAGGCGTGCTGCATCAGCGCGAGGTCGAACTCCTCGCCATCCACGCTCGCCTCGTTCGCCGAGCCCGCCACCGAGCCCGCCACCGAGCCGCTCGAGGGGACCGAGTCGCCCGGGTCGGCTGAGCTGGCGGGCTCGCCCGAGCCGGTCGGCACGCCCAGCACCGCCGGGGCCAGCGCGGCGCCGACCGCCCTGACTTCGCTCCTGGCCCGCGACCGCGCCCCCGCGCGCCGCGCGACCAGCAGACGGGCCCAATCCGCCACGGTCGGGTGCTCGGCCAGCTCGGCGAAGTCGACCTCCACCCCGGCGCGGCGCCATCTGGCCACCAGCTGCATCAGCGAGATCGAGTCCAGCCCCAACTCGAAGAGGTTTTCGCTGGCCGCGACGGTCGCCGGGTCCTCCTCGACGAGTTCGGCCAGCATCCCGGTGAGCTCGTCGCGCCGGGCCCCGGGCGATGTCACGGAACCACCACCGCGTCCCCCACCGGCGCCTGCTTCTCGGCCGCGACCAGGAAGCGGCTGATGCTGCGCAGCTTCTCCCTGGTCTCTTCGAACTCCCGCTCCGGGGTGGACTGCTCCACCACGCCCGCGCCGACCCGCAGCCAGGTCCGCTCACCGCGCTGGAAGACGGTCCGCAACACCAGTGCGGCGTCCAGTGAGCCATCCGCGCCGGCCACCACGACCGCGCCGCCGTAGAGGTCCCGGGGTTCGTTCTCGTAGCGGTGGATCGCCTCGCACGCCTGCGGCTTCGGCAACCCGGACACGGTCACCGCCGGGAACAACCCGGCCATCGCATGCCACCTGTTGCGGGTGGCGGCCAGCTGCCCGGTCACCCGGGAGGCCAGATGCTGCACGCTGCCCCGACGGCTGACCGACATGAACTCCTCGACCAGCACCGACCCGTCCACGCAGACCGCGCGCAGCTCCTCCTGCGCCCCGCGCACCGACACCGCGTGCTCGAAGACCTCCTTGGGGTCGTTGAGCAGCTCCTCGCACAGGGCGGCGTCCTCACGGGGGGCGCCGGACAGCGCTCTGGTCCCGGCCAGCGGCTGAGTGGTCACCGTGCCGTCGCCGCGCACCTCGACCACGGTCTCCGGGCTGAATCCGGCCGCGCGCAGGTCCCCAAGGTTCAACAGGAACGACCGGGCAGGGGTGTTGCCCCGTCGGCCCGCCTGGTATGTGCTGACCAGATCGGCACCGCCGGGGACGGGGACGACCCGGGAGAGGATCACCTTCTGCAGCCGCCGCGCCCGGATATCCGCGACCGCCGAGGCCACTGTGCGCCGATAGCCGTCGTAGTCGACCATCTCGTCGGCCAAGTCTCCCCTGACCTGCTTCACCGGTTCCTCGCGCAGCAGGTTGACCTCGTCGCACAGCGTCCCGAGATCGGCGATGCGCAGCGCGCGCAGGTCGGCGATGTTGGGGGTCAGCCGCGCCTCGGCGGCGGGCACGATGAGGTGGGCCAGGGTGGCATCGCCGGCCAACTCCGGCCTGCCGTGCAGCAGATAGCTCAGCTCGAAGCCGAACCAGCCGTAGGCCCGCCAGTCCGCGATCCCGCACCCGGCGAGCAGCTCGCCCACCTGCTGCAGCGGCTCGTCGCCGGTCGGCACCGTCTCCCAGCCGCCCTGGGCGCGGAACCGGATCCGCCGACGGTCCATCACGATCTCGGCGGCCGCGCCGAACGCGACCGAGACCTCGCCGTGCCGCTCGAAGAGCACAAACTGTCCGTCGGCGTTGCGCACCAACCCGGCGCCGGCGTCGACCGGATCGAGATCCAGTTGCGCGCTCGTCGCGGCATAGCGCAGACCGGACCGCACCGGCGTGGTCACGCCACCTCCCAGCTCAGGCATGGACCCGTCTCACCTCGCGGTGCTCTGGTTGGGCTGGCGAACCGGCCAGCGGCTTCTCGGACATAGCTGTGCCTCCCAAAATGCGTGGTGAAGGGCTGTCCAGCCAGGAGGTGCCCGGCCACAGGCGCAGGCCTCGGCAAGGCGGAGCCGCCGGGCGACCGGCGGGGCTGGCGCGGCAGGGATGACGTGCTGTGCGGTCAGAAAATGCGCGGATCCGTCCACCTGGAGCGGAGTACGGCATCTCGTCCTTCCGGCTGACCACTGACACGTCACTAGCCCTGACTGAGCGGCTATTAGGCTAGGCTAACCAATACCTTAGAGACACTCTGAGGTCTGTATGGGTGGTCACAACCGAGCTGCGGTTACCGCCGGTAATCAGCCTCTCGGCCGTTCGAGCCACCCGAAGGACACAGCGGTTCGATGATCATGACCAATGAACAAAGGCGCAGGTCAAGACCCGTGAGTGGTATTGGTCGCTATAGCGACCAATACCACTCACGGGGTCTGAGCTGGGAGAACGGCGACGACCAGGCGGTGGCGCCGGCGCCCTCAACACCCGCGAGTCGACGCTCTCAGCACACTGTGTCGGCGTCCTCAGCACACCCGGCGCAGTACACCCGGCTCAGCACACCGGGCTATCAGCACCCGGCTCTCACTGACCAGGCTTGATCCACGTCGAGGTTTGCGCCACCTTGTTGCTGCCGATCTTCAACCCGCGATAGTCGGTGCGCGCCCAGCCGCTGAGGGCTTGGCGAAGTGGTTCGTACCGAGCGCGGTGGGAGTCGTCCAGCAGCAGGATTCCGCCGGGGCGGATCTTCGGCATGGCCGCGAGGCCACACTCGACGCGCGCCCGACCGTCCACGATGACCAGGTCGAACCGTTCGTCCGGTTGTGCCGTGACGAGGCCGACGTAGTCGTCGAAGAATTTCCCCGGGGTCTTGACCGAGCCGATGGTTCCTTCGGCGGATGGCTCGGACAGCAGGGTCACCGCGCTGTCACCGAGCTGTTGGCGCAGGACCTCGAACCACTCACGGTCGTGCTCGGCCACCGTGACCTGCGCACCGAGGTCGGCCAGCCACAGTGTGCTGCCCCCGCCGCCGAACTCGAACACGACCGGCTTGGGCGGTAGCGAGGCGCCGACGCTGTTGATCGCCGCGAACGGCCACCACGGCAACCTTGACTCGATGGTCGACTGTCTACGTTGACGCGCCCACTGCAGCACCTCTCCGGCCCGGTGAGGGCGGACGCTGTAGAAGACGGCGATCTTGGACAACACTGTCGCTTTGCTCATGGTCCCGTCCTTTGCTTTAGGTTCCGCCGGCGGCCAGCGAGCGCTCCCTGCGGCGAGGTAGCGCTACCCGGACTTCGCCCCCGTGCCCGTTGAGTACCGGGCGTACCGTCGCTTTCTCTTTCTCCTTCTCCTCTGAGCCCAGGTGCATCAGGCACAGCGCGAGGGTGAACCAGGCGATCGGGATCACCATCGCGTTGGACAAGAAGCTGCAGATCAGCACGGTGCTCAACAACAGTCCGTTGGTGGTGGTGAACCGCCGACCAGCGGCGAAGAAGAACAACAGGATCAGCGGGACCGCCAGCACCCCGCCGTCCACCCACCAGCCCAACAGCCAGTTGCTGGCGACGTTGTTCCTCGAGGTCCCGATGTAGGCGATCCGCCCGGACACGCCCACCCGACCGCTGGCCGAGAGGCCGAGCCCGGTCACCGGCGCCTGCGATTCCAGCTCCAGCAGCGCGGAGTTCTGCTGCTGGCGGGCCATGGCGCCGACCTCCGGCTTCGCCCCTACCGCGCCGGTGACCCGATCCACCAACGACTCTTGCAACGTCGGACTGACTACCAGCGCCACGGACAGCAGGACCACCGCGCCGATCGCCATCTTCAGTCCGCCGCCTCGAGCCACGACCTCTCTCGGCCGTTCCCGCTGGACGACACGCGCCACCACCCAGCCGAGCAGCGCCACCAGCACGACCGCGCCCCACGCGGCCCGCGCCTGCGCCAGCACCAGCACCAGCACGTGCAGGAACACCAGCGGCATGCGCCACCGGTTGAACACGATGCGGAACGCCAACACCAGGCCGACCGCGGCGAACATGCCCAACCAGTCCGGCTCCACATAGAGCCCAATCGGACGGTGCGTGCCCAGGAAGACCTTGTACGGGAGCACGCCGGCGTACTGCGCGAGAGCGGCGAGACAGGCGATGGTGGTGATCGTCAGCAGCCCGAGCAACGCCGGCCGGACGTCGCTCCGCTCGCCGAACGCGATGAGGCAGGCCGCGGTACTGGCCAGCAGCATGAGCTGGATCGCCACCAGCTTGTAGTTCACCATCTGCCCGGTGAACGCGGTGGTAGCCAGCAAGGCGGCGCAGCCCACCACGGCCACTGCCCACTGCGGGCGCATTCGCTGCCTGCGCTCCCGCCACACCCCGAAAACCAGCCAGAGCGCAACCGCCGGACAGAACATGTGGACGCTGGCGATCTGGGCGGTCTGCAGGCCAGCGGTCACTCCGACCACAAAGGCCAGTGGCGCCCGGACGTTCTTCAGAGTGGACAGCGCGACGACAATCATCGCCAGGAGAACGAGTAGCGCGACACCGATGATGAGCACCGGCCATTGCACGGCGAGATCGAACGGTCTACTCGTGTCGTACAGGACAATCGGCTCGTCGTCCACCCGCTATCCCCTCAGGCGCGTCGTCGATCCCCGCGGCGAATACGGAGGTCAGGGAGCTAGTTAGTGCACGGCCGAATCGCTAGAACCCGCCTTGTTTCCGCGCGCCGAATTTCCTCGCGCCGAGGCGGTGGGCAGCTCGAAGCAGTTACTCGACAGCACTGTGCCATTGGCGGTAGCAACACTGGAGCTAAAGCCGGCGGGCAGCGGCACCCTACGCTGCGGAACTTCTTCTTCCTCCTCGGCGCCTGACTGGGAAATCCGCTCGCGGCGACGAGCTCGTGCCCCGCTGACGATCTTCTCCCACATGAGCGCAACCAGAATGGTCAGCGCCACGCCGATAATGAACGCTCCGATCGCCGCTCCGGCGGTAATCGCAATCATCGGCTTCGGCTCGGTGGGATCGACCACGCTCTCCAGCTTGATGTAGTTCTGCTGGGTGACGCGCATCCCACGCTGGCGCTCGACCAGATCCTGGCGGGCGAACTCCTGAACGCGGCGGACAATATCCGCGCTGCCGGCCGCCGAGGAACTTTGCCCGGTGATATAGATGAACGGTTGCACAATCTGATCACCGACATTGGTGTTGCCCACGTCTTTCACGGTGAATGTGTCGCCGCTGGGAATGAGCGCGTGCGGGGTCAGCCCGAGCTGGGTGGCAACTTCGGGGGTGTCCAGTGATTGAACCATGATCAGCGCGGTGGTGCTGAGGCTGGAATCGAAGTTGAGCAGCGGATTCGCGTCGGCGGCTGTCCTGACGCCGGCCTGCTTCGGTTGCACAAGTACCGCAATGCCCGTCGAGGTGTACAACGGCGGAACCAGGGCGGCGACGATACCGGCCAGGGCCAGCGATATCAGCACCCCTGGCACCGTGACGTACCACCTGACGAGCAGGGCTCGGACCGTTTCACCAAAGGTCATGCTCCATGCCCTTCCGGATTTGACGATGCTAAGTGGCCGCCGTGCGCACGGCAGCTCCCGCCAGCACGACCGCCTTTGCCCCATCGCAGAGCCGCACCTCGCAACACAGCCTCCTGGATGGGCCCCGCAGCCGCCTCGTAACGACTGACGATCTTTTCCAGGCGCGGTGTTTCCGGGAGGTTCCAGCGCCCTGAGATCGGCAGCTACCGGGCCGACGGCGTGGAGGTGCCGCCGCGGATCCGCACCAGCCGGTCAGCGCGCGGCAACCAGCGAGCCCGGGTGCGTGCGACTGGGGTTGCCGTCCTCCAGGTGGCCGGTGAACCGGCGGAGGAACACGGGGTCGCCGTGCACCGTGAAGGTCAGGTCGTACCAGCCGTACGCCTGGCCGAGGGCGTCCCACTCCTCCTGGTGGCTGGCTCCGGCGTCGACCGGCAGGACCCGGGCGGGCTGGCCGCCGCCGAGCGCGTCGGCGAGCTGCACGCGCGCCGGCGAGCGACTGCCGTTACTGATCGTCCAGCGCAGCAGCGGCCGATCAGCGGTACCCGCCAGCGCCAGGGTCACCTGGACCGAGGCGTCACCGGCGCCGCCCCGGAACTGGCGCAGGAAGCCGTTCGGGCCGTGCACGGACACGTCGTATCCCCCAGCCGCGGCCACCGGCACCGACCCGGCCACCGGCACCGACGCGGTGCCGGACCCGTTCAGCAGGTGTGAACTCGACGCCCCGTCGGCGTACACGGCGAGCTGGACCGGACGGCTGCCGCGGTTCTCCAGGGAGACCGTCAGCGTGCCGCCGGTCAGCCCGAGGTTCGCCACCGGCTGGTACGGCAGCGCCCTGGCCGGCCGCGATCCGGCTGGCTGCACGGGCATCCGCTGGGCGTCCTGGCTGGGCACCACCGGCGGCGGCAGCGACGCCTGGCGCTGGTCCACGGTGTTCTGCAGCGCGGCCGTGTCCGGCAGCGTGGGCAGCCTCGGCGCGTGATCCTGGAAGTCGAAGGCGGCGGTCAGGTCGCCGGTCACCGCACGCCGCCAGTCCGAGATGTTGGGCTCCATGACGCCGGTCCAGCGTTCCAGGAACCGGATCACCGAGGTGTGGTCGTAGACCTCCGAGCTCACCCAACCGCCCCGGCTCCACGGGGAGATCACCGTCATCGGCACCCTCGGGCCCAGCCCGATCGGCCGGCCGCCGACGTACTCCAGCGGCGTGCCCGGCGGCGCCACCGGCGGCAGCACGTGGTCGAAGAACCCGTCGTTCTCGTCGTAGTTCAGGAACAGCACGGTGGATTCCCACAGCGAAGAGTTGTCGAACAGCGCGCGCAGCACGGTGTCCACGTAGCGGGCGCCGTCCACCGGCCGCGCCCTGGGGTGCTCGCAGTACGCGTAGGGCGCCACCACGTAGCTGACCCGGGGCAGCGTGCCGGCCCGGCAGTCGGCGACGAAGTCGGCCAGCACGTGGTTGACGTCGCGCCCCTTGCCCGAGCTGGGCAGCCAGGCCCCGTGCACGCTGGCCCGCTCAGCCAGTTCACGCCGCGCGGGGTCCGGCGAGGCCAGTGCGTCGTGGTAGGCCTGGAACAGCCAGAGCGGATTGTCGCCGTAGTCGCCGAGGTAGCCGTCCTCGTTGTCCCCGTCGCCCACCTCGTTGTTGGCGTACACCCGCCAGGACACTCCGGCCGATTGCAGCCGTTCCGGGTAGGTGGTCCAGCGGTAGACCGGCTTGTAGTCGGGCGGGTTGGCGATGGCGGGGCCGCCGGCCCTGCCGTCCGGGTCGATCGTCCCGGTGAACAGGTGCAGCCGGTTCGGCGTGGTGGGCCCCAGCAGCGAGCAGAAGTAGTGGTCGCAGACGGTGAACGCGTCGGCCAGCGCGAAGTGGTATGGAATGTCGGTGTGCGCGAAGTGCGCCATGGTGAACTCGGTCTTGGCCGCGATCCACGCGTCGTAGGCGCCGCCGGCCAAGGCAGTGTGCGTGCCGTCCCAACTGTGGTCCAGGTCCACCAGCCGCTGGCCGTCCACCTGCCGGGTGTCCACGTGGAAGGGCAGCAGCGTGCCGCCCTTCGGGTTCGGCTGGGCGAACACGCTGGCCAGGGTTGCCGTGTCGTTGAATCCCCGGACCCCGGGCAGGGTGCCGTAGTAGTGGTCGAACGAGCGATTTTCCTGCATCAGGATCACCACGTGCTCGACGTCGTCGAGGCTGCCCCGTCGCCTCGGCTCGCCGAGGGAGTGGATCAGGCCGTCGGGCAGGGTGGCGAGCGCGCCACCCGCCACCACCACACCGGCCGCGACGGCGCCTCGGGTGAGGAAGCGGCGGCGGTTGAGGTCACCAGGAGGGGTCATTCTGGCTAGCTCAATCGCGGTAGGCGAACCCTGTGCCCTCGGCGGGAGAAGTTTCGGTTACGGGCAGCCGTCGGTTGGCCCAACTTCCCGATCGCGGCCGCGCGGAGCCCGGCGCCCTCGGCGGCCCTCACGACGACACCGCCGCGCCGAGCGTGGTCGCCCCCAGCGGCTTGGGTACACCTTGCTCATAGAACGCGTCGACCTCGGTCAGGGTGAACCCGGCGCCGGTCACCATGTCGACGACCGGCCGGGTGAGGTGACAGCCGCCGAAGAGCCGCTTCTGCACCGGCTCGAGGCGCCGCTGCCACCGCTGCACACTCTCCTCCGGCGCCAGCCCATGCTCCACGAAGTGGAAGGTGCCGCCCGGCTTGAGCACCCGGCGCACCTCCCGCAGCGCGGCGGCCACGTCCGGGATGGTGCACAGCGTCCAGGTTGACAGGGCGGCGTCAAAGCTGTGGTCGGGGAAGGGCAGCGACTGGCCGTCCAGCCCCGAGCGGTACACCGGCACGCCGGACCCGGCCAGCCGCTTGCCGGCCAGCTTCCAGCCGAGGTCGGCGGGCTCCACGGCGGCCACCCGGGCGATGCCCGGCGGGTAGTGCGGCACGTTGTGCCCGGACCCGAAGCCGATCTCGACGACCTCGCCGGTCAGCCCCTCACACACCCGCTGGCGCAGCGGCTGGGTCAGCTTGATCCCGCACGCCTTGTCCACGATCCGAGGGACGACGTGCTTCTCGTACCAGCCCATTCCAGCCTCCGACTCCAGCCACTCGACAGCGCGCGGTCGATCACCCAGCGCGAGGGCCACCCAACCACCAGACCATGAGCTTCACCACACCGCCCGCCTCCACGGAATGGCGACCTGGGGGAGGTCGCTGCCCCCAGCATGCCGAGCCGATACGAGACCGCCGGTGCGCTCGGACGCCGCCGACGCGCCGCACCCGGCCGCTGCAGGTCCGCCGGGTTGGCCGCCACACCCGAGGCGCTCATCGAATGCGCAGGCCAGAGGCTTGCGGAACGAGGCGGCAGGGCACGGGCGAGGCGCGCAATGCCCATGGCGCACCCACGGATCGAGGAGCCGATACGGCGCATGTGCTCGCGCCGGTGCGGGTACCCGAGTTGTCGGGCTCCCCTCACCTCCGCCGTCCGGGGCTCGGCCCAAGAATTTTTAGGAACGACGGAAGAAATATAAGATACGGTGCGTTCACTAAGGCATCAGGCCGAGAGAGCGGAGCTCGGCACCGCACGTCGATCTTGGAGGTCAGGGTGGAAGGCCCGGGCAACACCGTCACAGAAGAGAAGGTCCACCTGAACGGCAACGCGCCGACGGCCACTGAGCCGCCACCCGCGCCCGCCGCGCCCGCCACACCGGCCGAACCGGCCGCCCCCGCCAAGAAGAAGATGAAGCGCTCCACCCGACGGGCGCTGGTCCTCATCGTGGTTCTCGCGGTGCTCGCCGCGCTGGGCTTCGGTGGCGCCTACTTCGCGTACTCGAGCCAGTTCGTCAGCACGGACAACGCGCAGGTCGACGGCGACAAGGTCGAGATCAACGCACCGGCCACCGGGACCCTGATCGGCTGGCAGGGCGAGCAGGGCAACTCGGTCACCAACAACCAGATCATGGGTCGAATCAAGATCGGCGGCAGCGGCGCCCAGCCACAGATGACCATCAAGGCCCCCGGCAACGGCACCATCGCCATCAACAACGCCGTCGAGGGCCAGTGGGTGACCGCCGGCACAAACCTGGCCACCGCCTACGACTTCAACAAGATCTACGTCACCGCCCGGGTGGACGAGACCTCCATCGACAGCGTGCACCTCGGCGCACCGGTGGACGTCTCGGTGGACGCCTACTCCGGCACCCCGGTGACCGGCGTGGTGACCGAGATCCAGGGCGCGGCGGCCAACCAGTTCTCCCTGTTCCCGGAGTCCAACAGCACCGGCAACTTCCAAAAGGTCACCCAGGTCATCGCGGTGCGGGTGGCATTCACCAACACCAGCGGGCTGCCCCTGGTGCCCGGCATGAACGTCACGGTGCACATCCACAAGCAGGCCTGAGCAACCGCCCAGGCCACAACGAAGACCACCGCTGAACCACCCTGAGCTAGATACCGCCGCGGTCATCCGCGACCGCGTCGGCTCACCAGGCCCGCGTCCACCCGGACGCGGGCCTGGTTGGCGTCGGGGCCTGGTGCGCCCTACCGCCGCCCTCCGGATCAGTGCACTGAAATGCTACGACTCAGCCATCAGAGTGCCAGCTCAGACACATTTCTCCAGACGGGCTTGCGCTACTCGTCGGTCACCATGACGGTCGAACAGTCAGCCCCAGCCGCGGACCCCAGGAGGGTCGCAGGAACACGACGTGGTGTTTCGGGCGCCATCACTTGTTCGAAAATCGAACATGAAGGAGAGCGCGAGAATATGACCACGTCGGTACCCGTCGCGCGGCCGAAGCCGTCCAGGAACCGTGCTCGCCGGGTGCCACCGCGGTCGGGCGGCGTCGCCGCCCCGGCGACCCACACCGTTGGATCCAGCACCGAAGTTGCCACCGGTGTCGACCCTCGGGCCGATCTGGCCGGTCTCGGCGCCCGGGCCGGGGTGGACGCCCCGCCGGTGCGGCAGATCGAGCGGCGCGCCCCGCGCGAGGAAGTCCGGACGACGTCGGACTGGTGCCAAAGCGATGAGATGAGCGCATTCGAGACCGTGCTCTGGCGGGCCGACGCCGACCGGGCGATGCGCTCGCCGCTGTTGGCCATCGAGCAGCTGGACTCGGTGCCCGACTGGGAGCGGTTGATCGAGGCCCACGAGTCGCTGGTGCGGTTTGCCCCCCGGCTGCGGCAGCGGGTCGTGGAGGCTCCGCTCGGGCTGGGTACCCCCAGGTGGAGCGTCGATCCGCATTTCGACCTGCGGCTGCACGTCTGGCGGGCCCGGCTGCCCGACGGAGCGGGTTGGCCGGAGTTGCTGGAGTCCGCCGCTCGGCTGGCGATGAGCGCGTTCGACCGGACCCGCCCGCCGTGGGAGGCGGTGCTCTACGAGGGCCTGCCCGGCGGGAAGGCCGCCTACCTGCTCAAGATGCACCACTCCCTCACCGACGGGCTCGGCGCCGCCCAGCTGCTCGACCAGCTCCATTCCCGCGACCGCGAGCCCGTCCGGACGCCGGCCGACCCGACGCCACCCAGCCCGCCCAGCTCGTGGGCCAGCCCGCTGGGGGTGCTCGCCCATCAGGTCCGCAGCGACGTCAGCTCGGTGCCGGCGCTGCTCATGACGGCCGGGTCCGGCGCGCTGGGCGCGCTGAGCAACCCGGCGGCCGCGCTGCGCACGGCCACCCGGTACGGCTCGTCGCTGCGCCGGATGCTCAGCCCGCTGGCCGCGGACTCCTCCCCGCTGCTCGCCGAGCGCGGCCCGGCCTGGCGATTCGCCGCGCTGGATGTGCCGCTGAAGGACCTGCGAGCCGCCGCCAGGACCGCCGGCGGCACGCTGCACGACGCCTATCTCGCCTCGCTGCTGGGTGGCTACCGGCGCTACCACGCCGCGCTGGGTCGGCACATGGAGTCGATCCCGGTGGCGATCCCGATCTCGGTGCGCCGGCCTGGCGACCCAGGCGGTGGCAACCGGATCACCGGCGCCCGGTTCTCCGCCCCGATCGGCACGGTTGATCCGCGCGCCCGGATCGAGCAGGTCAGGCAGCTGGTGCTGGCCGCGCGCAGTGAGCCGGCGATCGACAGCATGGGCCTGGTGTTTCCCACGCTGGCCCGGCTGCCCGGCCAGCTGAGCACGCAGCTGGTGTGCTCGGTGACCAAGTCCAACGACCTGCAGGCCAGCTTCGTGCCGGGTACCCGGACGGACCGGTATCTGGCCGGGGCGCACGTCGAGCGGGTCTACCCTTACGCGCCACGCCCCGGCTGCCCGGCGATGATCACCCTGGTTACCCACCGGGACATTGGCTGCGTCGGGGTGAACTTCGACCCGGCCTCGTTCACCGAGCCGGAACTGTTCATCCGCTGCCTGCTCGAGGGGTTCACCGAGGTGCTCGCGCTCGCGCCGGGTTCGGCCAGCCCGACCGCCAGGACCTGATCGACCGGTGCTGCGCCGGTGGAGGACCCGGTGCCCCGGTTGTCAGAGACGATCACCTCGTGTTGTGCGGCGAGCACGTCCAGCAGCGCGGAATCCCAGTGGTCGATGGTGCCCCGGAACCGACAGCCGGTGTGAGGAACGCCCCTTTGCCCGATGAGTGGAACGAACCGGCGCCCGCGGGCGTTGACCCAATCGCCGGGCGCCGACCGATCTTGGCCGAGTCGACCCGGCCTCGGGATGGGGACTTCCGCTTCGTGCGGTTCCCCGCCCAGGCGCGACGCGGCGCCGCCACCAATCGCGCGTAAAGGCCGGCACCCACAGTGACAATCCGCGGGGATCCGCGCGGGCAATCCGGGCCGATGAGACGCGAACCGCCCGCACCGTCGCGGCCAGATCCGAGGGTGAGAGCAGTGAGCCTGTCTATACCGAACCCCGTACCGACCTCCGGCGAGCTCCGGATGGTCCGCGCCCGCGTCGCCGAGGCGCTCACCGAGTTGCGCACTCCGGTGCTGGCTGGAGTTGGCGCGGCCGACCTCGTGCTGGCCACGGTGGGCGGCCTGCGCGCCACCGTGTACCAGCGCCTGGTGTCCCGGCTGGGAGACGGCCGAGCTACCGGTGGCGGCCCATTCAGCCGGCTCGGCACCGCCGGCTGAACCGGCTCGGTCGGATCATCGCCCGCCGGCGCAGGGCGGGCCCGCGACGACGCGCAGTTCTCCGGCGGCGAAGTCGATGAGGACCGAGGCGAGCGTCTGGACCTCGTACTCCAGGGGCAGCGCCGGGTCTGGGTGGCGACAGAGACCGCCGTCGTGGTCCCGCAGCACACCCATGACCTCCGCCGCGCGCAGGTCGCCGCCTCGACCGCCCAGTTGGCCGCGCATCGCCTCGAAGCGGTCCAGGGTGTTGGGCGAGGTGGCCGGCCCGGTGTCGCCCTCGGCGGCCGGGGCGGACAGGAAGTGGTTGGTGTGCAGCAGCAGGCCGTCCGGATCCGGCGGGATGTCGCCGGCGCCGCCCGGCCACAGCTCCCTGGCCACCGCGGCCTTGCCAGGGCGTCGGCCGCCGACCACGGTGAGCGAGCTGGAGGCGGACATCTCGGCGGTGTCCAGCAGCGCCAATGCCTCCTGGACCGAGGCGGCCTCGTCGAGCATCCGCCGGGCCGCCACGTGCACCGGTACGCCCATCCCGACGCCGTCGGCTTCGTGATGCAGGATGTTGAGCAGGCAGCCGACGCCCCCCGAGTTGATGCCGATCTTGCCGACAATCCCGTACTCGGTGAGCGTGACGGTGCGCCGCCCGTCCGGGTGCGGAATCTCCCAGACCAGCCATCCGCCGGCCAGCCCCGCATACCAGTCCCAGTTCTGCGCGGCGACCGGCTCGGCACCCGGCTCGCCCAGCGCCACGACCGCGGAGCATTCCGTTCCGGTCCGGCCGAGCCAGGCGAGTATCTCCGTCCTCGCGTTGAGCACCGCGATGTCGGTCACCGGCAGCGAAGCGCCCTCGGCCAGGCCGCGGATCTCCTCGGCCAGCGCCGGCGCCCAGGCGTCGATCCGGTCGAACGCCTGGCTGCCCAGCGCGGTCAGCTCGGCGGCCGAGGCGCGGCGAGTTCCGGCCTCGGCGCGGCCGAAGAGCCGCCGGTAGCCGTCCACTGTCTCGGCGACCCGCTCCCGGCACGCCTCGCCGAACTCCTGACCACGTTTCCTGGGGTCGAGCAGGCTGGAGGTGAAGGTGCGTGGGCCACTCACTGTCGGGCTCCGTCTGGCATGGGAGATCCCCCTTCCTGCCGACCCGGGCGACGCGACCGGCGGGGCGCGGGCGACGCCCAACGCGGTTCCCGCGGGCGGCCGCGGTCGGGCCGAGGATAAACGAGATTTCTGGATCCCGACCTATGAGCGAGCTGTATCCGGCACTGCACCGGATCGGCGAGGCTAAGCGCGGTGACCGTTGGCGAACCTCGATCCACGAACGTGTCCTATTTGTTATTTTTCGCCGAGTGCGCTGGCCGTACGGCCGGTAAGTCGGCCTGAACAGCAGATTTGACAGCGCACCGGATTGCTCACTCGTCGGGCCTCCGGAGACACGATCTCGGTCGCCCGGCTGGCCCGGTCGGCCTATCCCGGTAGTACGCGTGGGGTCACGATCTCCAAGCATTTCTCAGGGTCACCTCGCTGGCCCGAGGGATACCGACAGCCCGTTGGTAGCTGAACCGCTCCGCCAGCTCAGCTACCGTCACGGTCCGTGGCGACCGGCCGTCACGTGGCCCAGCTGGGTGTGAATCAGGCCAGCGAGCCCTGGGCGGCGCGTCCGGCCAGCGGTCCTGGTCGGCCCGCTCCGGGGGGTACCGGCGAACGTCGGCCGGCCGGAAGTGCCCGATCTTGGGGAGCTTCTCGGAATGCCGTTTGACTCACTGCCAGTGAGCCGGCGGGCCTCCGCCAGCCCGCTGACCGGCTGGGAAGCACCCACCGCGACCCGACGAAGATGAGCGGAGCGCCGACCGCCCGTCACTGTACGCAACCAGCCCCGCGGGTCAACCCGCAAGAAACCCCACTAAAGTGGGAGGAACAGGTTTCTACATAACGGAACGAGCTACCAAAGGATACGCCGGTTCCCACGAAAGATGCCGGATAGCGGGTGAAGGAGATCAACACCACACCATTCTCCGCGTTGTGGGGCTACTTGCATTGTTTCCGGGTGATTTCTGAACACCCCGCGAACCGGCTCCCGAGGGAGACCAATATCCTGACACGGAATGAACGCCAGCGGCATTCCTGCAACACTGCATCCCGGGCCTCGTCGCCGACACCGCCGTCCTAGGGCGAGCGAGGCTGGAAGCGCACTCGCGCCGAGCGGGTGGCTCGTCACCGGGCTCCCCGTCGGGGGGCACGAGCGAGGGTAGGGGGCAGGTTCACCGGTGGCTACCAGAAGGGCGGAAGGAGTGGTCGTGGCTCTGACGCTGAGCCAGGTCGAGTGTGCGGGGGGCGTTCCGCCGCGGAGGACTGATGGATAACCTGCTCGTCTACATCCCGCTGGGAATCCTGGGGTTCGTCCGGTGGCTGAGCTGGGTCCTCCGCCAGTTCCCGGCGACCTTCTACCGCCCGGTGGTCAACGACCACCGGGAACCTCTGTCCGTCGTAACTCCGGTGTACCAGGAAGACCCTGAGCTTTTCCGGGCAGCTGTAACGTCGTGGCTCGCCAACGACATCACCGAAGTGATCTGCGTCATCGATGTCACCGACACGAGGTCGATCGAGATCGCCCGCGAGCTCGGCGTCACCGTGATCGTGACCGAGGTCCCCGGCAAGCGCGACGCCCTGCGCCGCGGCTGGGAAGCGGCGTCCTCCCCGCTGGTCGCGTTGGTCGACTCGGACACCGTGTGGGCCCCGGACGTGGCCGAGAAGGTGTGCATGCCGTTCGTCGACCCACAGGTCGGCGCGGTCACCACCAGGCAGAACGTGATGAACCCACGGACTCCCTGGCAGCACCTGAACGACATGTACCTCGACTACCGGTACTTCCACGAGCTGGCCTCCCAGTCCGTATGGGGCAAGGCGGTCTCCTGCCTGTCCGGCCGGACCGCGATCTACCGCCGGTCGCTGCTGCTCAAGCACTCGCACGCCTTCATGAACGAAACGTTCTGGGGCGTGCCGGCTCTGTCCGGGGACGACAAGCGGCTGACCATGCTGGTCCTGGAGGCCGGCTACCACGCCGTGCTGCAGCGCTCGGCGTGCGTCTGGTCGCAGTTCCCCCGGGGCGGGCGCACCTTCTTCAAGCAGCGGCTGCGCTGGGCCCGCAACACCTGGCGTTCCGACCTGCGCGCACTGAGCAGCCCCTGGCTGTGGAAGCGCAAGTTCCTCGCCTACTGGATGATCGACAAGGCGATCAGCTCGTTCACGCTGCTGTTCTCCCCCGCGTACCTGATCCTGTCGCTGGTCGAGCACCGGTACGCGGTAGCCGGGATCCTCGGCGCGTGGTGGATGTTCAGCCGCTCGGCGAAGTTGCTGGCCCACCTGGAGCGCAAGCCGTGGCACTTCGTCACGATGATGCCGTTCTTCATCCTGGTCAGCTTCGCCATGTCTCTCACCAAGATCGTCGCGCTGCTCACCATCCGCCAGCAGCGGTGGCTCACCCGCGACGTGGCCGTGTCGGCCAAGACCAAGACCGTGGGTCGTACCCGTGGCGCTGGCGACGCCCTGCCGGTCGGCGCGGTGGCCGTCGCTGAGGGGCCGTCCGAGGCGCTGGCCGCGTCCGACGACGCGACCGTGACCCAGGCGCTGCGCATACCCAGTGAGGCGGCGGTGACCCAGGCGCTGCCTCGCACGCCGCGGCCATCTCCCACGCCGCGGCCATCTCCCACGCCGCGGTCCTCCGCGGCCACACCCGGCGACGAGTCGGTGACCCAGGCGTTGCCGATACTCAACGACGCGAGCGTGACCCAGGCGCTGAAGGTGCCGACCGGTGCGGCCGCGTCGAACGGTGCGGCATCCAACGGCGCGGTCGTGTCCAACGGCGCGGCGACGTCGGAAGACGCGGCAGCGTCCGAAGAGGCGGCAGCGTCCGAAGGCGCGGCAGCGTCCCATGGCGAGGCGGCGTCCGAGGCATCCAAAGGTGTCACGGCGTCGAACGGTGTCACGGCGTCGAACGGTGTCACGGCGTCGAACGGTGTCGCGGCGTCGAACGGTGTCGCGGCGTCGAACGGCGAGGCCGCGTCTGAAGGCGCAGCGGCGTCCGAGGAGGTGGACGTGCCCCACAGCGTGGCCGCCTCCAACGGCGTGGCGGTCCACCATGGCGTGGCCGCCTCGAACGGCGCGGTCGTCTCCGGCGGCGTGGCCGTGGCCGAGAAGCCGGACGTGACCGATACGACCGAGTCAGCCAACGGCATTGACGCGGCCACGAAGGCCGCCACCAAGGCCGACGAGAAGGCCGCCACCAAGGCGGACGAGCAGGCCGACGGGACGATCGCTGACAAGGCCGCCGATACGGTCGAGGCAACCGACGGCCCCGATGTGGCCGACAAGCTCGACTCACCGAACGGTGTGGGCGCCTCCGAGCGGCACGAGGCATCGAACGGCACCGGAGCCACCGACGATCTTGAGGTACCCAACGGCGTGGACGTGACCGAGAAGCTCGAGGCACTCAACGGCCTCGACGTCGCCGACAAGCTCGAGCTCCCGGCGACGCTGGAGGTCCCCGAGGGCCTGGACGTGTCGGACAAGCTCGACGTGCCGGACGGTATGGACGTTGACCGGGTTCCGGAGGCCGAGCCCGCATCCAGCGCGACCTCGGGCGCCTCGTCCAGTGGCGCGGAGTCCGGTCGATGAGGCGGCAGCACCGGCTGCGCCGGGCGTTCCTCGCGGTGGTGGCATTGGCCGCAGTGGCCTGCGCCTCGCTCGGCGTGCTCGCCGGGCTCGGCGTGTGGAAGCCGCAGGAAGGGTTGGTGGGCGGGCTATCCGGGCTCCGCGCGCTGACCGGGCACCCCGCCGCGCCGCCGCCCGACGACACCGCCGACCCGACGGCGGGTGCCCCGGTCGGCCACGACGCGCACGCCCTGGTCCCGCACCGCCAGCGGATCACCATGCTGCCCTCGCCGTTCGCCGCGGTGACCTCGCCGAAGACGCTGCGCGGCACGCCGTGGGCGAACATCGCGGTCTGGCCGGATGGGATCAAGTTGATGGTGGGTGAGCGGGTCCTCTCGATCGGTTACTTCCGTTCGATCCCGCACTGGGACGGCACCATCACTCTCGAGAACGTGGCCGCGCTGGTGGCCAAGAGCGCGGCGCCGGAATGGCTGCGCGAGACCGAGCCCGGGGTGTTCCTGCTCCAGGTCGGGCTGGTCCAGGCGCCGTCGACCACCATGACCGTGGCGTCGCCCCGGGTGCGTGAGCTGCGGATGGAGGCGAACCCCTACGTCTACGTCGTGGGTTACTCAGCCACCGGGATCATCCGCGGCGTCAAGGTCACGTCCTGGCAGACTCGGAACAACGCGCCGGATGCCGACGCCACCCACCGCCGGCCCTTTGTCGGCTACAAGGGCCCGGGCTCCCGGTTGGACACGATCGACTCCGACTTCTCTTACCTGGGCTCCGACGGCAGCGTCGCCTATGGGGTGAGCTGGGGGTACGGCACCACCGGGCAGGCGCTGCGCTCGGTGTTCCACAACAACCTGTTCGGCGCCTACACCGGCGGCGCGATCAATGTGTCCTTCCAGGACAACGTCTTCCGGGACAACGCGATCTACGGGCTCGACCCGCACACCAGCAGCACCGGGCTGACCGTCACCGGTAACGAGGCGTACGGGAACGGCACGCACGGCATCATCTTCTCCAAGGGCGTGATCAATAGCGTGGTGGCCAACAACCACTCGCATGACAACGGCGCCAACGGGATCATGATGGACGAGAAGTCCGACAGCAACGTCATCCAGAACAACGTCACCGAGCGCAACGGCGGCGGTGGCATCGTGCTGCAGG
>DASWST010000023.1:0-40983 GCA_036402515.1 Pseudonocardia sp. | reverse complement strand
CGAGTTGGGCTTCGGCCGGTACCGGGATGTCGTAGAGCCGGGCGGCGTTGAGCCCGAGGATCTTCTTCTTGCTGTCGGTGGTCAGGCGGGGGTAGTCGGAGAACTGGTCCTCGTCCGGCATCTGCCAGTCGACCAGGCCCTCGACCTGCCACTTCGGCGTCCAGATGTTGTAGTCCCCGCCGTAGAGCATCTTGTCCTCACCCACCCAGAACAGCAGCTCGCCCATCACCTTGGCGAAGAACTTCGGCCGCGCGTACATCAGGCCGCCGACCACGACCGACAGCCCGGCGTAGACGTTGGGTTCCTGCACCGCCATGAAGCAGAAGTCCTCGATCCGAGGCAGCCCCACGTGCTCGACAATAAAATTCAACTCAGTAAACGACGTGGCGGCGGTGTCCACATCGCGGACATCGAACGCGTCCTTGTCCAACGGCCAGATCGTCGGGCCCTTGTGCACATGGATGTTGCGGATCCCCAACTCCTGGCACTTATCCAGATACCGGAACGCCTCCGGGTCCCGCAACGTCCAACCCCGCGAACCCTCGCGCCACTCCGCCGTGTAGAGCTTCACCCCGCGCAGGTTGTAGCGCTTGTGGTCCTCCTCCAACTGCTTGAGCCCCGCGTCCCCCTCACGAGGGTCGAACCGCCCATTCGCGATCAACCGCCCTGGGTACCGCTCGGCCAACGCCCCGTTGCGCTCCAGCGTGTTGAACCCGTCCCGGTACCACTCCTTCAGATATGTCGACTGGAAGATCGCCACATCCACATGGCCCTCGTCGAACACATCCCGGACGAAGTCCTCCTCGGTGACCTTCAGATAGTGGTTCCAGTCCCAATGCTGCTCCGGCGGCCCCAACTTGTGGTACCCGTAGAAACAGTCGATCCACCCCTTCGCGTACTGCTCCGCGCCCGGCACCCAGTTCTCCTCACTCGCATCCCAAAAATGCGAATGGGAATCCACCACGAAATACTTCTCGCCATCCTTCTCGTACATGTGGCAACCCTCCGTTGGGTCATCGGTTCGCGGGTGGGAGGTGCGCGTCGCTTCCTCGATCTCATCGACGTGCGCGGCCGATCACAAGGGGGGAAGTTTCCGAATGCCGAGAAAATGGCCGGCACTGCTCCGAACAGGTGAACCGCAGGTGTGATCAAAGCATTACCGGGGCTGGGGCAACCCGGCGCTGGCCGCCGCCTGGCACTAGCGTCGGTGCCATGCGAGTCGTCATCGCGGGTGGACACGGCAAGATCGCGCTGCGCCTGGAACGGGTGCTGGCCGGGCGAGGTGACCACGCGGTGGGTCTGGTGCGGAATCCGGACCACGTGCCCGACCTGCGGGAGACCGGGGCCGACGCCGAGCTGATCGACCTCGAGTCGAGCACGGCGGGGGATCTGGCCGAGCGGCTGGCCGGCGTGGACGCGGTGGTGTTCGCCGCCGGTGCCGGCCCGGGCAGCAGCGCGGCCCGCAAGGACACCGTGGACCGGGGCGCCGCGGTGCTGCTCGCCGACGCGGCAGTGACCGCCGGCGTGCCGCGCTACCTGCTGATCTCCTCGACCGGAGTGGACCGACCGCCGGCTCCCGGGACCGACGAGGTGTGGGCGGCCTACCTGCGGGCCAAGAAGGCGGCCGAGGTCGAGGTGGCCGAGCGGGACATCGCGCTGACCGTACTGCGCCCGGGGCGGCTCACTGACGACCCGGGCACCGGCCTGGTCCAGCTGGCTCCACCCGGCCTGCCGCGCGGCGACGTGACCAGGGACGACGTCGCCGAGGTGGTGGCCGGGCTGCTCGCCGAGCCGGCCGTCTGGGCGAACCGGAAGGGCCCGGTGCTGGACCTGCTGAACGGCGACACGCCGGTGACCGAGGCGATCGCCTCCGTCCTGTCCAGCGGCGGGAGCCGGTCATGACTGAGCAGCTGGAGTTCGACGTCGTGGTGATCGGCGCCGGGCCGGTCGGGGAGAACGTGGCCGACTACGCGGTCCGGGGAGGGCTCACCGCCGCGCTGGTGGAGGCCGAGCGGGTCGGCGGGGAGTGCTCGTTCTGGGCGTGCATGCCGTCCAAGGCGTTGCTGCGCACCGGGCACGCGGTGGCCGCCGCCCGCCGGCTGCCCGGGGTGCACGCGGAGTTCGATCCGGCCGCGGTGCTGGCCCGCCGGGACGAGATCGTGGCGCACTGGCGTGACGACGGCCAGGTGCGGTGGGCGGAGGGCGTCGGGATCGCCGTGCTGCGCGGGGTGGGCCGGGTGTCCGGGGTACGGACGGTGACGGTGACCGGCTCGGACGGCACGCGGCGAACGCTGACCGCGCGGCACGCGGTGGCGGTGTGCACCGGCAGCGTGCCGGTCAGCCCGCCGATCCCCGGACTGGACCAGATCCGGCCGTGGTACTCCAGGGACGCCACCTCCGCGCACAGCGTGCCGGGGCGGCTGGGCGTGCTCGGCGGCGGCGTGGTCGGCGTGGAGATGGCGCAGGCCTGGGCGCGGTTGGGCTCCCGCGTCACGCTGCTGGCCAGGGAGGACCGCCTGCTGCCGGCGCAGGAGCCGATCGTCAGCGACCTGGTCGCCGCCGGGTTGCGCGCGGACGGGGTGGACGTCCGGCTGGACACCGGGCTGGACGAGGTGAAGCAGCTGGACTCGGGCATCCAGCTGAGCGTCGGCGGGGAGACGGTGGAGGTGGACGAACTGCTGCTGGCCACCGGGCGCCGGCCGAACACCGCCGACCTGGGCCTCGGCGGGCTGGGGCTGGACGAGAACGGCCCGCTACGGGTGGACGACTCCGGCCGGGCGGTCGGCGCCGACGGCCTGGACTGGTTGTACGGCGCGGGCGACGTCACCGGGCGCGCGCCGCTCACCCACCAGGGCAAGTACGAGGCGCGGATCGCCGCCGCCGCCATCGCGGCCCGCGCCCGGGGCGAGGCGGCGCCGCCCGAGCCGTGGAGTGAGTACGCCGCGACCGCGGATCACCATGCGGTGACGCAGGTGGTGTTCACCGATCCCGAGGTGGCCGCGGTCGGGCGGACCGCCGAGCGCGCCGAGGCGGACGGGCTGAATGTGCGGGTGGTCGACCTGGACATCTCGGTGGCCGGCAGCTACCTGCACGCGGAGAACTACACCGGCAAGCTGCGGGCCGTGGTGGACACCGAGCGCCAGGTGCTGGTCGGCGTCACCTTCGTCGGGCCGGACGTGGCCGAGCTGCTGCACGCGGCGACCGTCGCGGTGGTCGGCGAGGTGCCGCTGTCCCGGCTGTGGCACGCGGTGCCGGCCTACCCGACGATCAGCGAGGTGTGGCTGCGCCTGCTGGAGGCCTACCGCTCGTCCTGACCGGCGGACGTGGCCTGACCTCGGGCGACCGGTGCCACGATTACCGCCCAAGACAACGTCCGCATGGCAACCTACGGGTCATGTTGGACAGTGGCCGGATCCGGCTGGACGGCAGCCACCTGCGCTGCCCGGACGTGGTGCGGGTCGCTCGGCACGGCACTGGGGTGGAGCTGAACCCGGACGCGGTGGGCCGCGCCGAGCGGGCGTACCTGCTGGCCAGGGAGATCGGCGCCAAGCGGGCGGTCTACGGACGCACCACCGGGGTCGGGGCGAACCGGCACGCGGTGGTCGATCCGGACGGCGCCGATCTGCACGGGCTGCGGTTGCTGCGCAGCCACGCCGCCGGCACCGGCGAGGCGTACCCGGACGACGTGGTACGGGCCACCCTGGTGATCCGGCTCAACCAGCTGGCCGCGGCCGGCAGCGGGGTGCACCCGAGGTTGCTGCGGGCGCTGGAGGAGGCGCTGCGGGTTGGCGCGGTGCCGCTGGTGCATTCCAGGGGCGCGATCGGCACGGGTGACCTCACCGCGCTGGCCGAGATCGCGCTGACCATCGCGGGCCAGCGGCCGTGGCGGGTGGGCACGCTGGACCCGGTGCCGATCAGCCCCGGCGACGCGCTGGGGTTCATCTCCAGCAACGCCGCCACGCTGGCCGAATCGGTGCTGCTCTGGCACGAACTGCGCCGGTTGCTGCACGCCAGCCACGTGATCGCGGCGCTGTCCTACTGCGCGCTGGGTGGCTCGCCGGAGGCGTTCTCCGAGCTGGTGCACGCGGCTCGACCACATCCCGGCACGGTGCGTTGCGCGGCGGAGGTCCGCCGGCTGCTGATGCCGGACGGTGACCCGCCGCCGGGGCGGCGGCTGCAGGACCCGTTCGGGCTTCGGGCGTTCCCGCAGGTCCACGGGCCGGCCCTGGACGCGGTGGACGCGCTGGAGCGGGTACTGGGCATCGACCTGAACGCCGCCGCGGAGAACCCGCTGATCCATATCGACGAGCAGCGGGTCTACCACCACGGCCAGTTCTCCACCGCGTACCTGGCGTTGTCGTTGGACAGCCTGCGCGCGGCGGTGCACCACGTGGCCGAGCTCTCGGCGGCCCGGCTGAGCGACCTGGTGGAGCCGGAGCTGACCGGGCTGGCGCCGTTTCTCGCGGTCGGGCCGCCTAGCAGCTCCGGGATCATGATCTTGGAGTACGTCGCGCACGACGCGCTCGGCCAGCTGCGGCACGCGGCCTCGCCGGTGACCCTGGGCACCGCGGTGATCTCCCGAGGGCTGGAGGACCACGCCAGCTTCGCCACCCAGGCGGCACGCAGCACGGCCGCGGCGGTCAGCGCGTACCGCACCGTGCTGGGCTGCGAGCTGCTCGCCTCGGTGCGCGCGCTGCGGCTGGCCGGCGCCCCGCTGCCGGAGGCGCCGGTGGCCGAGGCGTTCGGACTGGCCACCCAGCGGCTGCCGATGGTGGAGGACGATCACCCGCTGAGTGAGGAGATCACGCTGGCCGAGCGGTTGCTGGACGAGTTCGCCGACTACTAGGCGAGCTCAGCCCCGGCATACTCAGCTGCTCGGGGCGTGTACGCCGACCATGAGCGCGGCGAGGTCGTCCGGCTGGAGGAAGGACGGCGGAGGCGGCGGTCCCCAGTTGAACAGGCCCTTGGCGCCCTCCAACGTCTCCGGGGTCCACAGCTGGTCGTCCACCACGCAGTCCATGTCCGAGTAGTACTCGGAGAAGTTGCCGGCCGGGTCCTTGAGGTACCAGAAGAAGTTGGAGCCGGCGTGGTGCCGGCCGAGCCCCCAGATGTGTCGCTCCGGGTGGTCCTCCAGCATGGTCATCGCGCCCCGGCCGATCTCGTCCACGTCGTCCACCTGCCAGGACGTGTGGTGCAGGAAGTTCACCGGCGCGGCCAACGCGAGCACGTTGTGGTGGTCGGTGGAGCAGCGCATGAAGGCGCCGGCGCCGGCGATCCGGTCGGAGAGCTTTAACCCGATGCCGTCCAGGAAGAACCGCTCGGTGGTGGCCACGTCGGTGGTGCCGATCACCACGTGGCCGAGCTTGCGCGGGCGGACCGGGGCGACCCGCAACACCCCGGGTGCTCGCCCGTCCACCCGCTCGAGCCGGCCGGGGCCGTTGTACGGGGTGGCCGCCACGGTGCCCTGCTCCAGCCGGGGGTCGATGGCCAGCACCGCGCGCACCCCGGTGGCCGGTTCCACCGCGCTGAGCCGGCCGCCGTCCCGGGAGGCGGGCACGCCCAGCGCGGCGAGCTGGCGCGCGACCCGGTCCAGGTCGTCCTGGTTGTCCACGCCGATGGTCAGCTCCACCAACCTGCGCAGCGGGCTGTACACCAGGCGGAGTTGTTCACCACCGTCCAGGGTGCGCAACCCCCAGTCGCCGGAGTCCTCCCGGACGCCGGTGAGCCCGAAGTCGGTGTAGTAACGCGCAGTCTCCTCGACGTTGGGCACGCCGATGACGACCTGGGACAACCGGTGAAGTGCCACGCTGCTTCCTCCTCCGACCAGAGTCGTGAGTGGCGAGTAATCTCCGGAGACCACTCGCCACTCACGGCTTACGCACTGACGAAACGTTGGCGCAGTTCGCCGATGCCGGTGACGTAGGTGACCAGCTCCTCGCCCGGCTGCAGCCACCGCTGCGGGTTGCGGCCCAGCCCGACGCCGGCCGGGGTGCCGGTGAAGATGACGTCGCCGGGCAGCAGCGGGAGGGTCGCGGACAGGCCCTCGATCAGCTTCGGCACCGAGAAGATCAGCAGGCTGGTGCGTCCGTGCTGCACCGTCTCGCCGTCGATCGCGCAGCCCAGCTCGAGGTCGTCCGGGTTCTCGAACTCGTCCACGGTGACCACCCACGGGCCCATCGGCGCGAACCCGGGGAACGACTTGCCCACGTTGAACTGCGGCGCGGGGCCCTCGATCTGCCGGATCCGCTCGGAGATGTCCTGGCCGACGGTCACCCCGGCCACGTAGGACCAGGCGTCGTCGGCGGACACCTGCTCCGCGCGCCGGCCGATCACCACGACCAGCTCGACCTCCCAGTCGGTGTGCCCGCCGGGCGGCAGGGTCACCGTGGTGACCGGCCCGGAGATTGCGGTGCGGAACTTGGTGAACACCGGCGGGAACTTGTCCGGCACGGCCAGCTTGGACTCGGCGGCGTGGTCGGAGTAGTTGAGGCCGATGCCGAACACCTGGGCCGGCGCCGGGGTGGGGGCGCCGAGGTCGGTGACGTCGAACGCGGACGCGCTGCTCAGGTCCGCACCCTGGGCCCAGCCGAGGAAGTCCTCCCAGACGTCGTAGACCGCCTGCGGGTCGGCGCCGAATCGGCCACCGCTGGCCTTCTCGACATCCACCGCGCCCTGCTCGGTGAACAGGGTCAGCCGGCCGGACAGGTTTCCGATGCGCACTGGTGCTCCTTCAGGTGATGGTTGAGCTGGCGGCGACCTAGACGAGCGGGCTGACATCTCCCCGGATGCCGAGCAGCGCTTTGCCGTAGATCTCGGTACTGATCTCAGGGTGGACCACCGCGTGCCGGCTGGCCACCTCACTGTCCCGCCAGATCCGCTGCAGCGGGCTGGCGTCGGCGAAACTGGACGCGCCGTGCGCGGAGACCAGGATGCGGATGGCCTCCCTGGCGTAGGTCACCGCCACCCCGGTGTCCATTCGGGACTTGGCCCGGGCGTCGTAGTCCGGGAGCACGTCGTGGAACGCCGCTTCGTCGATCTCGGCGGCGGCCCGGTAGGCGTGCAGGTGCGCGGAGTCGACCAGGGAGGCGGCCTTGGCCACGGCGAGCTGCACGGTCGGGGCGCTCACCTGGTTCTCGTAGAAGGTGTAGGTAATGGTCCGCTTGGGTGCCTTCTCGATCACCAGGTCCAGCGCGGCCTGGGCCAGCCCGAGCTGCGGGCCGGCCAGGATCAGCGCGGCGACCGGGATGAACGCCGACCGGTAGAGCCGCTCCTCGGTGAACGGGGTGGCCGGGTTGCCCTGGATGGCCTGCACCACGGACAGGTAGCGGTGGGCCGGGACGAAGACGTCCTGGGCGACCAGGGTGTTCGACGCGGTGCCCTTCATGCCGGCCACGAACCAGGTGTCCTCCACCCTCAGCTGGTCCATCGGGATCAGCACCAGGCCCTGGTCGCGGGGCGAGCCGTCCGGGTTGGTCAGCGGGATGCCGACCAGGGCCCACTGTGAGTGCGCCGAGCCGCTGGCCCAGCCCCACCGGCCGCTGACCCGGTACCCGCCGTCCACCTCGGTGGCCGTTCCGGACGGGGTGAACACCCCGGCGACCCGGTTGTTCGGGTGCTCCCCCCAGACGTCGTGCTGGGCCTGGGCCGGCCACAGCCCGGTGAACCAGGCACAGACGTTCATCAGGCTGGTCACCCAGGAGGTGGAACCGCAGCCTCTGGCCAGCTCCCGGGAGACCTCCAGCTTGGTGCGGATGTCGGTCTCCATGCCGCCGAACCGCTTCGGCCGCATGATGGACAACAACCCGGCCTCGTCGATGGCGGTGATGTTCTCCTCGACCACCTGGCGGTCTTCTTCGCTGCGCGGGGCGTTGGCGGCGAGCAGCGGGACCAGCTTGGCGGCCCGGCCGACCAGGTCCGCGCGTAGTTCGCGATCCGCGTCGGTGGCGCTGGGACGGTCCAGGACGATGCTCATTGCTCTCTCCCGGTTGGCCGCGGTGGGGCTGCCGCGCCAGGGTGTGGACCGTCGCGGCGGCGCGAAATCGGTCTCCAGCGTGCGTGGGCACCCTCGATATGTCAAGCCGTTTTCAACATTGCTAGGCGATGCCGAAGATGATTGACTTTCGCGCATGAGTCGCAGCGGCGTCCCCACGCGCGCTGAGCGGGTATACGTCGAGCTGCGGTCGGACATTCTGGGCGGCCGCCGCCATCCCGGCGAGCGGCTGCCGTTCGCCGACCTGTCCGCTCGCTACGGCGCCAGCATGGGCGTGGTGCGCGAGGCGCTGACCCGGCTCGCCGCCGAGGGCCTGGTGGAGTCCGAGCCGCAGTACGGCTTCCGGGTCATGCCGGTGTCGCCCGACGACCTGCGGCATCTCACCGAGGCCCGCCGCGCCATCGAGCCGCTGGTGCTCCGGCTGGCCGTGCAACAGGGCGGGTTGGCGTGGGAGGCACAGGTGGTGGCCGCCCACCACCGCCTGGAGCGGACCCCGCAGCAGGCGGCGAACGACCCCCACCGGCTCAGTGAGCAGTGGGCGGAGGCGCACGCCGAGTTCCACCGCACCATGCTGATGGGCTGCCCGAACCCCCGGCTGCGCGCGGTGGCCTCGTCGCTGCGGGACGCCACCGAGCTGTACCGCCGTTGGTCGGCATCCCTGGATCACGAGCGGGACGTCCCGGCCGAGCACCGCGCCATGCTCGATGCCGTGCTGGCACAGGACGCCGACGCCGCGGCGGAGGCGCTCAGCGCGCACATCCAACACACCACCGACCTGCTGCTGGCCAACGCAGTGGTAGCGCAGGCCACCGTCGACGACTCCGCCATCGACCCGGTAGCCACCGCCTGATCACCACCCGTGAGTGGTTAGCGTTGCTATAGCCACGCTAACCACTCACGGGGCTGGGGTGCTCAGTCGCCGCTGCCCTTGCCCAGCCGCAGCGCCACCACCGCGCCGGCGGCCACCAGCACGACGCCGCCCAGCACCCACGGCCACGCCGGGATGCCGCCGGAGCCGGACTCACCGGGCTGGTCCTGGGCGGCCGGCGCCGGTGCGCTCGATCCCGACGAGCCGCTCGACGCCGTCGAGCTGCTCGCCGCGGCCTGAGCGGAGTTGCTCGCCGCCGCCTGGCCGGCCGGGACGCCTTGCCCCGGGCCGGCCTGGGTGAGGCTGAACCGCACCGCGCCGCTTACCGGGTGGCCGTCGTCGGAGACGATCCGGTAGCCGATGGTGTAAGTGCCCACCGGTCCGAGCGGCTGCACCGGCGCGCTCACCGTGCTCCCGTCCACGGTCGAGGGACCGCCCTCGTAGTGGTTGCCGTCCGGGCCGACCACGGTGATGGTGCTGAAGGACTCCTTCACCGGCAGGTCGAAGGTGAGGGCGACCTTGCTCGGCCCGGTAGCCAGGCTCGCCCCGTTCGCCGGATCGCTGCTGACCAGGATGTCGTGGGCGAACGCGGTACCGGTGCCGAGCAGCAGCGCCGACCCCGCGAAGAGCCAGATCAGCAGCTGCCGGTGGAGCGCTCGCATCAACCGCTCCGGCCGATCCGTCGGGTGCGGGCCACCGCGCCGGCGCCCAGCCCGAGCCCGAGCGCCCCGAGCACCAACCCGATCCCGCCCAGCCACCGGGCCGTGTTGTCGGCCCCGCCGCCGCTCTGCGCGTCACCAGCGTCACCAGCGTCTCCACCACCAGCGGCGGCGGTGGTGGCGCCGTGGTCGTGCATCGGTCCGGCCGACGTCGCCCCGGTCTGCCCCGCGGCGGCCATGTCATGCGCCCCGCCGGATCCGTCCACCAGCCGCAGCGTCGGGGCGGGGTGCTCCGGCTCAGGGCCGCCCGGGGTTTGCGTCTGGTCCCAGCTGACCACGGTTCCATCGTCGTAGGTCTGCACCGCCGGCATCACCAGGCTGTCTGTGTTGTCCGGCAGCGCGCCCAGGTTGACCTCGAAGTCGGCGAACTGGCCCGGGCCCACCCGCGCGCCGGGCTGGGCGGTCCAGGTGACGGTGTGCACCGCCTCGGTGACCTTGCCGTCGTCGGTCTCCACCGGCGGGTTCAGCGGGACCTTGGCCGTCACCGCGGTCCAGCCGGGCATCGGCGTGGTGAGAACCGACGGGATCGGGTGATCGGTGGGCAGGGTGACCTGCAGCTTGACCGTGCCGGCGGTGGCCGACTCGGTGGGCACCCGGAACGCGATCTTCGCGTAGCTGCCCTTGGTAGCCACCCCCGGCTGGGCGGTGACGTGCGCTTCAGCGATGCCGGAGGTGATCAGGGCGAGTGCGGCGGCGGCGGCCACGGCCAGCCCGGCACGCAGCGGCGCCCGCCACGATGGGCGCTTGGTTCGGGAGGTACTCATGGTTGTTCCTGTCTGAAGGGTTTGCGCGCGCGAGGGAGAGGCGCGCGTCGGCCGGCGAGGGGTTCGCGCGGCCGGGCGGCTGGGTGTCGGGGCGCCGCCGGGAGTTCGGGTCAGAGCGGGAGTGCGGCTCAGAGCCCGACGGCGGCGAGACGGCCGAGCGGGGGCCCTCGGCGCAGGTGCAGGCGGCGGCACAGCACGTCGCGCAGCCGGTGGTCCAGCGGCCCGGTGACCGGGATGGTCGGACCGGGCGGCCGGGTGGCGGGTGCCGCGGTGATGACCAGCGGCACGGCCCTGGCCAGCGCGGCGGCCACGGTGAACACCGCATCCTCCGCGCCGGCCAGCATCGCTGAGGTGATCACCGTGGCCACCGCGTGGGCGCCGAGCATGAGCAGCGGGTGCGCGCCGACATGTGCCGCGGTCCCGGTGAGCGGGCTCCCGGATGGGCCGGCGTGCGCGAGGTGCGAGCCGCCGAGGAGCTGGAGCAACTCGTGCAGCGCCAGCTGCGAGCCACCGACCAGGATCACGATGGCGAGCGGCCCTCGGCGGCGGTCCGCCAGGGTGATCAGGAAGCCGGCGAGCAGCAGGCCCAGCACGGCCAACAGCCCGAGGTCAGGGGCGACTCCGCCGGCGACCAGGTGGCCGCAGTAGGTCAGCAGGGCGCACACCGAGGCCGCGGCGAGCCCACGCGCCACCCGCGCGCCGCCTCGAGTCGGAACCGGCCTCACCGCGGCAGCCTAACGGCCGGACTCCCGGCCACGTCCACCGAGTCTACTAAACTGGTTAGGATTATGTCGCATTCGAGCAGCTCGAAGGCTGTGACCGTGCCGAAATTCGGCTCAACTGACCCCGAGCAGGCGGAGTAGTTCCGGCTCGATCCGGTCCAACTCGGCGGCCACCGCGCGGTGGGCGGCCCTACGGCGCTCGGTCGGCATCATCTCGGCGGCGCGCACCGCCGCGGCCAGGTCGGTCAGCCGGGGCTCGGTGTCCGCGACGAACTGGGTGACGGCGGCGGCCTGATCCCCTGACCCGTTCAGCTCCCGCAGCGCCTGGGCGGCGTGGGCGATCCGGGCGTGCAACGCACCGCCCTTGCCGCTGTATGCGCCCAGCTCGCCCGGAGCCACGCCGAGCCGGCGGGCGCGCCGGTCGTCCCAGACGCCTCGTGCCGCCCCGGCCGCGCGCATCGCGATCGGGATCAGCACCGGCGCGAGCACCTTGCCCACCGCGATCGCCCGCTTGGCGTTGCCCGGGGTGACCAGGCCGCCCAGGTTCCGCTCCGCAGACTCGCCCGCTGCCTGGGCCTTCCGCCGCTTCATGCGCGACACCCTAGCCTCCCTAGATCGCCGCCGCGCCGCGCTTCGCACTCCGACGCGCGATCACCGACGGATGCGCCTCGGCCGTTGTCCCCCGGCCAAGTCCGTCCACCACCTGGGTGGCCGCCGAGTCGCCCGGGCGCCGTCCGCGCACGACTGTCGGACAGGGTCTCTACGCTGCAGTACGTGACGGTAATCGCGGGGCAGGTGGCGCTGGATGCGTCCGCCGTGTCCCGATGCCGCCGCCGAGTGCACCTCGACCATGATCCGACGGCCGTCGCCGGCCCCCGCGCGCGCCCCGATCCGGCGCTTGAGCAGCGCCAGGCGGACGCGATCGCACACCGCGCCGAGGTGGGCGCGCGGTTGGCCGCCGAGTTCGGGCCGAGCTGGTTGACCGTGCCTGCCGGCGGCTGGGCGGAGCGGGAGCAGGTCAGCTCCGCCGCGCTGGCCGCCGGCGTCCCGTACATCTGGAACGCGGCGCTCCCGCTGGACACCGAGGGCGCCCGGCGCGGCGATGTGGACCTGCTGGTGCGCGCCGAGGACGGCGGTTACCAGCCGGTGATTGTGGTGCGGCACCGGGTCACCGATCCCGGCTCCGGCGCACTGGCCACGCCGATCCCGGTGCTCAGCGCCGCGCTGGCCGAGCCGGATCCGGTGCGCCGGCCCCGCTCCCAGACCCGTGACCAGCTCCGCCTCGCGCACCTGACCAGGATGTTGCAGGCCAAGGGGTACGCCTCGGCGGCCACCGTCGGCGGGGTGATCGGGATGGACGCGGACGTGGTGCTCTGGCACGACCTGGCCGCTCCCACCTGGCCGGGCGGGCACAGCACGCTCGCCGAGTACGACGCGAGGTTCGCCGACCGCCTCGCGGTGGCCAGCGCGGCGGCCACCGGCCAGCCCGCGCTGGCGCAACCGTCCCGGATCACCGAGTGCCGCCGATGCCCGTGGTGGCCCACCTGCGAGACGGTGCTGGCCGACCGGAGCGACGTCAGCCTGGTGCTGCGCGGCGAGGACGCCATCGCGCTACGCGGGGTCGGAGTACACACGGTGGCCCAGCTGGCCGCGCTGGATCCGGGCGGCGCGGCGCCGGCGATGCTGCATGGCATGCCGTTTCCGGACGCGGTGGCCCTGGCCAGGGCGTGGCAGCGGGGCCTTCCGCTGGTCCGCAAGGTCCTCACGGTGCCGGTGATCCGGGCCGACGTCGAGGTCGACGTGGACATGGAGAGCTTCGGCGAGGCCGGCGCCTACCTGTGGGGCTGCCTGCTGTCCACGCCCGGCGGGGTGGACATCGGTGAGCCCACCGGCTACCGCGCGTTCGCCACCTGGGAGCCGCTGCCCACCGTCGACGAGGCACGCTCCTTCGCCGAGTTCTGGGGTTGGCTGCGCGGGCTGCGCGCGCGCTGCGCGGAGCGCGGGCTGAGCTTTGCGGCGTACTGCTACAACGAGCAGGCGGAGAACCGGTGGTTGCTCGCCTCGGCGGTCCGGTTCGCCGGCCGCCCCGGGGTGCCCGACCGGGCGGAGGTCGCCGCGTTCATCTCGTCCGGCCGGTGGGTGGATCTGTTCGCCGTGGTCAGCGAATGGTTCCTGTGCGCGCACGGCAAGGGGCTCAAGCGGATCGCGCCCGCCGCCGGCTTCGCCTGGCGGGATCCGGAGGCCGGCGGGGAGAACTCGATGCGTTGGTACCGTGCGGCGGTCGGGTTGGACGGGAGCCCGCCTGATTCGGGTCAGCGGGAGCGGCTGCTGCGCTACAACGCCGACGACGTGCACGCCACCCACGTGCTGCGAGAGTGGATGTGCTCGCCGGCCCTGGCCTCGGTGCCGTTGGCCGGCGAGCTATGAAGCCGCGCTAGCGACTGGTCCTCTCCGGTCGGCGCGGAAGCTTCCAGCCGGGCCGGATGAAGTGGCAGGTGTACCCGTTGGGGTAGCGCTCCAGGTAGTCCTGGTGCTCCGGTTCGGCTTCCCAGAAGGGTCCGGCGGCGGTGACTTCGGTGACCACCTTGCCGGGCCAGAGGCCGGCGGCGTCCACGTCGGCGATGGTGTCCTCGGCGATCTGCCGCTGCTCGTCGTTGGTGTAGAAGATGGCTGACCGGTAGCTCATCCCCACGTCGTTGCCCTGGCGGTTCTTCGTGCTCGGATCGTGGATCTGGAAGAAGAACTCGAGCAGATCCCGGTAGGAGGTCTGCTCCGGATCGAACACGATCGCGATGGCCTCGGCGTGGGTGCCATGGTTGTAATAGGTCGCGTTCGGCACGTCGCCGCCGGTGTACCCGACCATGGTGGAGATCACGCCTGGCTGCTTGCGGATGAGGTCCTGGACCCCCCAGAAGCACCCGCCCGCGAGGATCGCCTTGTCGAGGGTTCCCATCAGTTCGCTCCTTCGTTCGGCCCTGTGCACAACGCCCGGTAGGTGCCGGAACTTCCCGGCGCGGTCGCCGACCTGGACGACGCGGAGCGCGGCCACCGGCCCGTGCCCGACCATCGTCAATCGCGCGTCTCCAAGCGGTCAAGGTCCTCGCGCAACAGTCTCAACCACTCGCGCTTCGGGCTACACAGACCGCAAAGGAAATCCCATGCGACGACGCTTTTCGGTGGCACTCGCGGTATGTGCGGGAGGCCTGGCCCTAGTCAGTGCGTGTGGTGCCGCCGACCAGAGCAAGGCGGGCACGTTCTACGGCGCCCCGCAAAACCTGGGCAACGGAACAGTGAGAACCTATGTGACGGTGGACACCGAGGGCCACCCGACTGCTCTCGGTATTCAGCTGTCGGCGGCCGCGTTGGACGGATTGCCTGCCCACGGCGCCGCGGTTTCGACGATGGCGGAATTCCCCGAGCAGGCGTCCGCAACGGACTTCAACCATGTCATGATCGACTGGAATCCCGACGGCCACCCGCCAAAGGGAGTATTTGACAAGCCGCACTTCGATTTTCACTTCTACATGACCGACATGGCCTCGGTGATGGCCATCGACCCGCGCGATCCGCACTACACCGAGCGGGCCGCGCACCTGCCCGAGGCGAGGTACGTTCCGGCTGGCTACCAGCCGGAGCTGGGGCCGCCCGCCGTCACAGCGGTGCCCGCGATGGGCCTGCACTGGGAGGACGACCCGACCGTCTTCGTGCCGAACCAGTACCACTTCGACCATGTGCTGATAAACGGCTCGTGGGATGGTAAGTACACCTTCATCGAGCCCATGATCACCAGGGATTGGCTGCTCACCAAGCCGCCGATGATTCAGGAGCGGCTCAGCCAGCCGACGGAGTTTCAGCGCACCGGTTACTTCCCGACCGTCGACCAAATCCGCTACGACGGATCGGCCGATATATACGAGATCTCCCTCGACGGAATGATCATGCACCAGGCCAGCTGAGCCCAGTCTCGCCGACCACGGTGATCAAGAGTCGGACAGCGGCTTGTGATAGATCACGAAGTCGCAGGGCGTGCCCAGCTGCGGGGCCAGGTGCGGATAGGCCTCGTCGATGGTGCCCCGGCGGACGATCCGGTAGCCGATCCGGTGGTACCAACCGGCCAGGAACTCCTTGGCGGGATGAGTCCACTCCCGAGGCACCAGCAGCTCCAGCTGCATGGTGTGGAGACCGGCCCGCGCGCACCCGTGCTCGGCGAACCGGACCAGGTCGCGGCCGATGCCTGCGCCCCTGCGATCCGGGTCAGCCGCCAGCATGCCGAACTCACCGACACCGCCGTCCAGTTGCTGCACCCGCACGCAGCCCACCAGTTGGCCGTCCGTTCGGGCCACCACGATCTCGCCGGCGCGGGCCAGCCCGGCCACCTCAGCGACATTGGTCCGAGCCGCGCCGTCCAGCCACATCCCGTCCTCGGCGACCTTGTAGACCCGGTTGATCAGATCGGTGACCGAGGCAATCAGGCCGGCATCCTCGGCGGCCGAGGCGGGCAACCGCCCGATCCCAGACATCGTCTCCCCCGCGTGTCGCTTCCCCGATCAGGCCTCGCTCAGCGGCTCCAGCCGGATGGGTAGGCCGTCGGTGGGCATCGGGCCGGTGCCGTAGCCGATGGGCGGCGCGTAGTCGGCGGGCACGCTCCAGCGGTAGCGCAGTAGCAGCTGATGCATGATCGCTTTGATCTCCATGCCACCGAAGTGCAGGCCGATGCACTTGTGCGCGCCGCCGCCGAAGGGCGCCCACGCGTAGCGGTGTACCCGGTCCTCGCGGCGGTCCTCGGCGAACCGGCCGGGATCGAACTCGTCCGGATTGGGCCACCAGGTGGGCATCCGCTGAGTGGTATACGTGCTGGTCATCAGGATCGTGCCAGCGGGGATGTAGTGCCCGAGGATCTCGGTGTCCACGATGGCCTGCCGGAACAGCCCGCCGACCGGCGAGTTGATCCGCATGGCCTCCTTCATCACCAGGTCCAGCGTGGTCAGCCGGTCCAGGTCCTGGTAGTCGATCGCGTTCTTGCCCAGCTCTTGCGACTCGGCGCGCAGCTTCTCCTGCCACTCAGGGTGTTTGCCCAGGTAGTAGCCCATCATCGCGAGCGTGATGGTGCTGGTGTCGTGCGCCGCCATCATGACGAAAATCATGTGGTTGACGATGTCCTCGTCGGTGAACCGCTTGCCGTCCTCGCTCTGCGCCCGGCACAGCACGCTGAACAGGTCGTCACCCCCGCCGGCCCGGTGCGCCGGCAGCCGGTCGCGGAAGTAGTCCTCCAGTAGTCGGCGACCGCGCAGCCCCCTGGCCCAGACGCCACCGGGCACGTTGGCTCGGATGTAGGCCTGGCCACCGTGCACCGCGTCCACAAACGCCTTGGTGATCCGGTCGCTGGCTCTCTGGTCCGCGTTCTCACCGACGAAGACCTCATTGGCGATGTCCAGGGTCAGCCGCTTCATCGCGGGGTAGAGCTCGAACCGCCGTCCGGGACGCCAGCCGGCCAGGCCTTCGGCGATCCGAGGATTCATCGCGCGCAGGTACCCGGCCAGCCGGGGCCGGATGAAGGCCTCCTGCATGATCCGCCGGTGCGCCAGGTGCTCGTCGAAGTCCATCAGCATGATGCCCCGGTGGAAGAAGGGGCCGATGAAGTACGCGTAGGCCGCCTCGTTGGCGAAGGCCTTGTCCCGGTTGGTGGCCAGGACCTCGGTGGCCTCCGGGCCGATCAGCGTGACCACCTTGGTGCCGAGCACCTCGCTCCAGCTCACCGGGCCGTACCGGGCGAAGCGTCGGCGGCCGAATTCCAGGGTGTCGTACAGCACGCTCAGCGCATGGCCGATAAGCGGTGGGCCGGCGTCGCCCAGCACCGGCTTCAGCCGGGGGTCCGCCGGCGTGGCCAGCGGGCGAACCGGCGCCGGTACCCGGCAGGCCAGCGCGGCCGCGGCTGACTGCACCTGTCTGACCAGCGCACCGGCCATGATCGGTCCTTTCGCCACGCCGAGGAAGAGCCGCTTCGCACCCTAGGGGAACGGCGGCGGTCAGTAGATCGGAAAAACGGCTGCTGCCCCCCGTTCGGGGTACCCGGTGGCCGCCCTCTCGGAGTGCGTGGTCGGCCGGGGCGGGGGAGGCGGCCGAACTGTCAGGGCAGGCGGCGACAATGGCGGCATGTGGTTGGCGTGGGCCACGGTGCCGGTACCGGGGCCGATCGGGGCGCTCACCGTCGGCACCACCGAGGCGGGCGTCGCCCTGGTGTGCTTCGGCGCGGGGGCAGATTCCCGGCGCCGGGTGATCGGTGCAGCCCAAAGGCTGGGTGCCGAGGCGGTGTCGGATCCGGCCCGCACCGAGCACGCCGCCGCCGAGCTGGCCGAATACGTGGCCGGCCGGCGCACGGGGTTCACCCTGCCGGTGGACTGGCGGCTCACCTCGGGCGACCAGCGCACCGTGCTGACCACGCTGCACGAGTCGGTCGGTTACGGCCAGACGACCACCTACGGGGAGCTCGCGGTGCGCAGCGGCGCCTACCAGAGCGAGGGGCACCCCACACCGCACCGGGGCCTGGCCGCCCGGCGGGTCGGCTCGATCATGGGCTCGAATCCTGTGCCGGTCATCGTGCCCTGCCACCGGGTGCTCGCCGCCGACGGGTTGGGCGGCTTCGGCGGGGGTCTGGAGGCGAAGCGCTGGCTACTCGATCTGGAGGGCGCGCTGCCGCCGATGCTCGATCTCTGGCCCGAGTTGACCTCGGAATGACCGGGCGGTCGCCGAGTGATGACCGGGGGCATCGGATGGACATTCGGCATGTGACGTGGTCGGTGACGTGAGCGCCGACGCATTCGCATTGTCCGCCAGGGGTCGACCTTCTACACTTCTACTTAGGCAACCCTTAATTACGGAGGGTGGTGAAGATGCGGTGCGCCGCCGTGGCCCCGGCCCGGGTCGCCACTTCGACCGCTCCGACCCTCCGGGTTGCGCGAGTAGCCCTTGCCAGGGAACTTCAGGCACGGCACGTTCGTCGTATCACCGCTGGCCGACCAGTTTGGTCCGTTAGTCCCTTCAGCCCCAGAGGAATCCAATGACCGCAGCCCCAACCGCCTCCCAGACCACAGCGAGACCGGAGCTCGAGCCCGAACCGAAGAGCAAGCTGGAACAGGTGCTGCTCGTCGTGTTCGTGGTGCTGCCGTTCCTCGCGGTGCTGGCCGCGGTTCCCCTGGCCTGGGGCGCCGGCTGGCTCGGCTGGAGCGACGTGGTGATCTTCACGGTGTTCTACCTGGTCAGCGGGCTGGGAGTGACAGTCGGTTTCCACCGCTACTTCACCCACGGTTCGTTCAAGGCCAAGCGCCCGCTGCGTGTCGCGCTCGCGCTGGCCGGCAGCATCTCGCTGGAGATGAGCGTCACCGACTGGGTGGCCACGCACCGCCGTCACCACAAGTACTCCGACGTCGAGGGCGACCCGCACTCGCCGTGGCGCTTCGGCAACGACTGGAAGGCGCTGACCAAGGGCCTGTTCTTCGCCCACGTCGGCTGGCTGTTCAGTGAGGAGCGCACCAACCGCGCCAAGTACGCCCCTGACCTGGTGGCGGACAAGGACATCGAGCGGATCCACCGCATGTTCCCACTGTTGGTGGCCGGGTCGATGCTGCTTCCGGGGCTGATCGGCGGCCTGCTGACCTGGTCCTGGTTCGGCGCGCTGACCGCGTTCTTCTGGGGCAGCCTGGTCCGCGTGTCGCTGCTGCACCACGTGACCTGGTCGATCAACTCGGTCTGCCACGTGTTCGGCAACGAGGACTTCACCACCCGCGACCGCTCGCGCAACGTGTGGTGGCTGGCCATCCCGTCGTTCGGTGAGTCCTGGCACAACCTGCACCACGCCGACCCGACGTGCGCCCGACACGGTGTGCTGAAGGGCCAGTTGGACTCCTCCGCCCGGGTGATCCGCTGGTTCGAGCAGCTCGGCTGGGCGTCCAACGTGCGCTGGCCCAACCAGGAGCGCCTCGCAGCCAAGCGAGTCACCGCCGCCTAGTTCCCCCGCGATCAGGTCCCGGGTGGTTCTTCGGAGCCGCCCGGGACTTTCTGTGTGCGCGATCGCAGGGCCAGCGCCGTTGCCGCGGTGGCGATCAGCCCGCCCGCGCCGGCGATCATGAACGTGGTCCGGGCCGACGTGGCGTCCAGCAACAGCGCACCGCCGGCGTAGGAAATCCCGGCGGCCACCCCGACCGCACCGTTGAACGCGCCGAACACCCGGCCCTGCAGCCCGGCCGGTACCTCGCGCTGCAGCAGCGTGGTCCCGCCGACGTCCATCGCCGCGATGCCCAGCCCCCGCACCGCCTGCAGCCCGAAGGCCACCGCGACCGCCCAGCTCAGCCCGGTGAGCAGGTTGCCCGCGCTGCTCACCGCCCAGCCGCCGAGCATGAATACCGCCATCCGGGTCGCCGCGGGGCCGCCCAGCCGGGACAGCGCGGGCCGACCGAGCAGCCAGTAGCCGATCAGCAGCCCGATGCCCACCGCGCTGAGCAGCACCGCGATTACCGAGTCGCCCCCGCCCAGGTTGTCCCGGCTGAGGAACACCAGCGCCACATCGTCGATCCCGTTGCAGGCGACCACGGCGAACGTGCCGAGCACCACCGCCCTGGCGACCTTGGCCCGCAGCAGGTAGGCCAGCCCCTCCCTAGTCGCCCGGCCCAGCCCGGCCGGTGCCGCGCCGCTGTCTATCCCGCAGCCGCCCATCCCGCCGCCGTCTGTGCCGGCCGGTTCACCCGGGCGCTGCGCCGGGAGACGGGCGATGAGCAGCGCGGACACCAGGAACGTCGCGGCGTCAACCAGTAACACTCCGCGCACCCCGAGCAGCGGCAGCAGCCCGGCGGCGAGCAGCGGACCGAGCGCCTCGGCGCCGTTGGTGCCCAGTCCCAGCGCGGCGTTGGCACCGGGCAGCGAGTCCGGCTCGACGAGCCGCCCGACCGCCGTGCGGGACGCCGGGGCGAACACCTGCGCGGCCAGCGCGCGGGCAGCCACCAAGACGAGCAGCACGGGCAGCGAGGACGGCAGCCACAGCGCCAGCAGCACGGTCAGCCCGACCTGGGCGAGTTCGCAGCCGATCATGATCCGGCGCAGGTCGAACCGGTCGGACAGCGCTCCGGCCAGCGGCCCGAGCAACGCCGGCAGCACATCGCCGACCAGCAGCAGCGCGGCCACCGCGAGCGCCTGGCCGGTCTGGTCCGCGACGTAGAGCAGCAGCGCGACCAGGCTCAGCGTGTCGCCGAGGAAGGACACCGTCCGGGCGGTGCACAGGGCGCCGAAGTCGCGGTTCGCCCGGATCAAGGCCAGCACGGTGCACAGCATCCACACTCAGGTCCGCCGCCGCTGCCCAGTTTCGCCGCGCACCCGGACAGGATCCGGAACCGCCGCCGGGCCGACTCGCCCAGGCCGAATCCCCGACTGCCCTGACGGAATCCCCGACTCGCCGGACGTGGGTGTGCGGTGAGTGCCGACTCGGTGTGCCGTGAGCGCCGACTCGCGGGAGAGGGGGTACGGCGTGTCCCGCGGATCATTCAGCCGGCGTCGCGGCGCCCATTTGCCGCCTGGCGGCGTTGTCGTCGATCACCATGGCTCCGCCATGGCTCACTCATCCGCCTTGGCAGCCATCAAATGGATCGCGGCGCCACTCGGCATAGATCCACGGGACACGCCCTAGTCCTCTAGGAGGTAGCCGACGCCTCGGACGGTGCGGATGCGGTCGGGGCCCAGTTTGCGGCGCAGGTAGCCGATGTAGACCTCCACCACGTTGGACGACGGCGGGTCGCGCCACAGCATCGCGGTCAGCTGCTCCCGGGAGAGTGCCTGGTCGGGGTGGCTGATCAGGATGGTGAGCAGGGCGAACTCGGTCGGGGTCAGGGTGACCAGCCGGCCGTCCACGCTGACCAGCCCCAGCGCGGTGTCCACCGTGACGTCACCTCGGCGGGCCACCGAGCGCTCCTGCGGCTGCTGGTCACGCACCCGCAACCGGAGTCGGGTGACCAGTTCGTCAGCGGCGAATGGGGTCACCAGGTAGTCGTCGGTGGCCCCGCGCAGCCCGGCCACCACCTGGTCGCGCTGCTCCCGAGGGGTGAGCACGATGACCGGGGTGTCCGCCGCCAGCCGGGCCAGCCCGGCCAACACCGAGGCGGTGTCCAGGCCGGGCAGCCCGACCTCGAGTACCACGGCGGCGAATTGTGCGGCCTGTACCGCGTCCAGCACCCGGGTCCCGTCGTGGATCATGGTGGTGTCGAAGGAGTGGGATCGCAACGCGCGCAGCAGGGCTCCCGTTGACCGGTCGGACGGTACCGCCAGTAGAACGCGATACCGCCGGAACGTGGCCGTCCGTGGTTGCTGCACTCGGCCCAGCGTTGCGCGCCTGGCGTGCCGTGACAATCGACGAGTGGCTGGATGACCCGTGCGGCGCAGCGATTTTCCGGGTTTTATGAGCCTGCCGTCCGGCACTCGGCCCAGCGCGGCGCGGCGTCCGGCGCAGTGGGCCGCCCTTGGGCGCGAACCGTCGACCACCGAGTTGTGGCTCTCTCAGCTTCCGCAACCTGCCCGCCACCCGGTCCTTACTGTCCCCGGCAAGCGCTCGTCCTGGTCAGACGCTCCCCCGTGAGGCCGGGTCGGACGCTGTCGCTTCTCGCTCCCCGGCGACCCGTACGTCCGGCAAACCACCGACCACCTGGTCGGCGGCGGTGCCGGAGGAAGGTATCGCTCCCCGTGCCCCCCGACACGAACCCCCTGCCGCGCGCCACCGTGGTCCTCGCGGCTCTCACCGGACTCACCGTGGCCGCGCTGGCCTGGCTGGTCATTCCGGCCCCCCGCATCCATCTCGCCTCGAGCAGCGGCTGGACGCACACCGCGTCTGGCCCGGTCGGCCCGACCGACCGTGCGCTGCTGGCGGCCCTGCGCCAGGACGGCCTCTGGGAGGTCCCTGTGGGCCAGCAGGCGCAGTCGATGGCGGTGGACCCGGCGGTGCGCCAGGTCGGCGCCACTATCGCCACCGACCTGAGCTCGCTGTCCACGCAGGTCCGCGCCATCGCCGACCGGCTGGGCGTGCTGCTGCCCAGCCAACCCAACCCCGACCAGCAGACCTGGCTGGTGCAGATCGCCGGCAAGTCCGGCCAGGACTACGACCGGGCCATGGTGACCCGGCTCCGGCTGGCCTGTGCGGACAGCTTGGCAACCGCCACCAGGGCGGCTTCGGCCACCCGCAACGAGCAGGTTCGCCAGCTTGCCGATCAGGCCGCGCAGCTGGTCGGCCGGCACATTCGGGACCTGGACTCGATCCGGCCGGTCACCCCGCCGGCCCAGTCCGCCGCAGCGCTGGCCGGCGCCCGCGACGCGGCGGCGGTGGCCGAGGCGGGTCCGGACCGAACCCTGGTCGCGCTGGCCGTCCTGGCCGTGCTGGCCGCCGCCATCGCCGTGCTGGGCCTGATTTGGCTGGTCCGGTTCGGGCCACATCCGTCCCGGCAGTGGTGGCGCGACCACGCTCGGTCGAGCTGGCGCGGTCGCGCGCCGAGCCCGCGCCGGCCGGTGGCGCCGCTGGGCCCGCGCTGGCCGCTGGGTCCGCGCCGCCCGCTGGGCCCGCCCCCGCCGGTCGAGCTCGGCCCGGCCAACGCTCGCCGTCCCTGGTGACCCTCGCCTGACAGAAGACGTGGCCGGTGCCGCCCCGACGCCGGCCAGGCTCCCCGCACTCCGCTCCCCGACGACGATGAGAAAGAGACCGCTCATGGTTCGACCCGTACGACATCGACTACCCCGACCGGCCCGACTGATCACGCTGGTAGTGACCCTGCTGGTGGGCTGCGGCGTGGTGCTGGCCGCCGGCACCGCCGCCGCCGCCGACAGTTCGGACGACGCCGCGCTGGCCGCGGCGGACGCACGGAACAACGACCGAGGTCGAAATGGCGATGGCCGCGCTGACAGCAATGATCAGGGTGCCCGGGCGGTCCGAGGCGGAAACGGCGACGACCGAAACAACAACGACCAGACCAACAACCTGAACAACAACCTGAACAACAACCAGAACAACAACCAGACCAACGACCTGACCAACAACGTGACCAACAACAACGACCAGACCAACACCCGGAACAACAACAACAACAACCGGAACAACAACAACAACGACCAGAACAACAACAACAACGACCAGAACAACAACAACAACGATTTCCCCGGACGGGACAAAATAGCCAAGGCGTCCGACGGCGATTTCGTGGACATCAAAGATGTGCAGCCGGACAACAACCGGCCGAAGAATGACAAAGACGCGTCCAAGGGCAGCTTCGTGGCGCGCTGCGGCACCAACGCCAACAACCACCGCAACTCGGACAACTTCATGGTGACCCCGGGCAAACGCAACGGTGCCCAGCACATACACGACTACGTGGGAAACCTGTCCACCGACGCGAACTCAACGGACGACAGCTTGCACGCGGCCGGCACGACCTGCGACCGGGACAACAAATCCACGTTCTTCTGGCCGGTGCTGCGCGCCACCGACCAGCAGGGCGACGACGCGGACGAGGATGGCGGCGGCAAGGACGGCAACCTCGGCAAGATTCTCCGCCCGAGCACCGCTGACCTGCGCTTCCTCGGTAACCCGACGGGCAGGGTAGCGGCGATGCCGGATGACCTCCAGATGATCATGGGTGACGCGAAGGCTAAGACGAACGGTGACAAGAACGCCAAGGCTCAGTGGACGTGCACCGGGTTCGAGAATCGGATCACCGATAAGTACCCGCTGTGCCCTTCGGGCAGCCGGTTGGTCCGAATTCTGGACTTCCCGAGCTGTTGGGACGGCAAGAACCTCGACTCCGCGGACCATCGCTCACACGTTCTGTTCCCGGACGACAACGGGAATTGCCGTGACGATTTCAAGGTCATCCCGCAACTGCGGGTGACGCTCACGTTCGACCGCCCGAACGGGCGCAACTTCGCCTTGGACACCTTCCCCGACCAACAACACGACCCACGGACGGATCACTCCGACTTCATGAACATCGCCGACGACGGCGTCCTGAAGCTGATGGCCGACTGCATCAACTCCGGCCGGAACTGCTGAGCCAACCGCGGCGGCCATCACGACCGCGGTGCGAGAACACGGCCCACTGAGATCGGTCGGTGGGCCGTGTTCGCGCGCCGTGCTCAGCCCGGGGCAGGGCGGGGGCCGCCGCCGAGGCCGACCTCGGTGCGGTTGCGGGTGTCCTCGGTGCCGGTGAAGCCCTCAGTGGGGGCGAACGTGTCCTGGCCGAACTTGGGTCGGGTGTCGTCCGGCGTACCGCCGATGCCGTCCGGCCCGTAGCCGAAGGCGCCGACCAGATCCCCCGGGGCCATCAGGTCGTGTCGCCCGGAGTTGGGGTCGGTGTGCCAGCTACCCAGGAAGTGTCCGGCCTCGTGTGAGGCGATGTTGCCCACCGCGCGGGCCACGAAGGTGAGCCGATCACCACCGCTGGTCAGGTAGTGGTTCAGCGAGATGGCCTGGTCAGCTGGTTGGCTGAGGCTGTCCAGGAGTACTAGCGCGGTCTCCGCCCGAGCGAAGTTGCCGGGGTCCACCGATTGGGAGATGCCCACGGTGTCGATGCCGGCCTCCGCCGAGGTGCCGCCGATGACCACCCGGCTGACGTCCGCGCCGCCCCAGCTGTTCGCCGAGTTGGTCGAGTTGGTCACCTCGATCTGGGTGCCGCCGCCAGCCCCGCGCAGGTTCGCGGCGACCGTCTCGGTGATCTTCTGGATGAGCGCCGGCTCGTCCGACTCGCGCAGCCCCCACGCGGGCAGGAAGGCCCGCAGCGGGCTCAGCTTTCTGGGCTGCGCGGCGCCGGTGTCCATGCCGAAGATCCGGGTGTCCACGGCGGCGCTGCCGAAGTCCAGGAAGATGCGCTGGGGCGCCGTCGACGGCGCCGGCATGATCACCACGGTGGCCTGGTAAACGCCATTGCCGCGTCGCACGCTGAGGATGTGGGTGCCGGTCACCGCGGCCACGTGGTCGACGGTGGCATTGCCGCCGCCGGGCAGCGGCGAGCCCTCCGGGTAGCTGGCCGCCCGGTCGGCGTCGGATCCCTCGACCAGCGCGCCACGCGGGTCGCGCAGCTCCAGCTGCTGCGCGCCGCCGGTCACCGTGACGCCGAGTACCTCGCCGGCGCGCATCGGCACCTGGAAGCTCTCCACGTCGTCAGCGCTGGTCAGCTCGCCGTTGATCTGCGCCCTCGGGTTCTTGCCGGGGCCGGTGCCCAGGTTGGGAATCTGCTTGGGGCGCCCAGGGGCGCCCTCGCCGGCCGCCGGAGGGCCGGCGCCGGGGCCGGCGGCAGGGCCAGTCGACGGTTCCGCGGTCAAATCCGTGGCGGTGACGGTGAGCGGCGTCTTTCCGGTGGCGCGCAGCTGTACCCGGTGACCCCGGTGCGGTATGACGCAGTGCCAGCCGGCGACCGCGGTGGCGGTGGCCAGCGCAACGGGGTCCACATATCCGTCGGGCAGCGTCGGGGTGTCCAACCGGCTGATCAACAACGCCACGACGGCGACGGGGAGCAGCACCCACGATCGTTGCATTCGAGCAGACTCCCCGTCGCCAGCTGAGCAATGACGGTAACGGTGGGCGATCAAGTGGCCTAGCAAGCCCACACGTTCGAGTACTTTTGGTGAGAAGCTCGCCACGCTGCGTGTCGGCGGTGTGTCGCTGGTGCGCCGACCGAGTGGTCAGGTCCGGCCCCGACCCTCCGGTCGGAGTCGGTCCCACCCGGGCCCCGATGTGGGACAGTAGAAGCGGCACGGGCAAGGGCCCGATGGGACGGGCGCGGGAGCGGACGACAGGGACATGGTCACCAAGTCGAAGACGGTCACCGGATCGGACGGACGGACCTGGACGGTGCGGCGGCGGCTGGAGTGGTCGGTGCCGGCCACCGGTGAAGAGTTCGAGCACGACGTGGACGGCGGACGGGGCGCCGCGGTGCTCATCCTGTCCACCCTGCTGCTGTTCTACGTGGCCCTGTTCAGCTGGATGCCGCCGGACGTGCACGTGCCGTGGTGGGTGTCCTTCGCCGTGTTGATCGTGGTCGGGTTCTTCCCGGTGCGCTGGGTGCTGCGCCGGCCGTGGACGCTGGTGGCGCAGACTCCGGGCGGCTTCGAGCTGGATCCGGAGCACTGGGTCGGCATGGTGCGTGGGGTCAGCAAGGCCCGCGAGGAGACGAAACTGATCATCCGGATGATCCGCACCAGGGCAACCCCCGCCTACGCGGACAGCCCTCTGCAGCCGGTCAGCTGAGCACACTGAGTCGAGAGCACCATGCCTGAACTCCCCGAGGTGGAGGCATTGGCCCACCACCTGCGGCAACACGCGGTGGGCCACCAGGTCGCCAGGGTGGACCCGGCGAGCATGAGCGCGCTGAAGACCTTCGACCCACCGGCCTCCGCGCTGGCCGGCCGGCCGGTCACCGGCGCCGCCCGGCACGGCAAGTTCCTGGACATGGAGTGCGACGGCCTGCACCTGATCACCCACCTGTCCAGGGCCGGCTGGCTGCGCTGGCACGACTCCGCCTCCACCGTCCCGCCCAAGCCGACCGGCAAGGGGCCGATCGCGCTGCGGGTGCACCTGGACGCCCCGGGCGGCCCGGGCTTCGATCTGACCGAGGCGGGCACCCAGAAGCGGCTGGCCGTGTACGTGGTCACCGATCCGGCCCAGGTGCCCGGGATCGCCCGGCTCGGCCCGGACGCCCTCGGTCTGACCCGCGCCCAGCTGGCCGAGCTGCTGTCCGGGCGCACCGAGCGGATCAAAAACCTGATCGTCGACCAGGCCGTGCTGGCCGGGGTCGGCAACGCCTACTCCGACGAGATCCTGCACGTGGCCAAGCTGTCCCCGTACGCGGTGGCCGGCCGCCTGGATGAAACCAAGCTGGACGCCCTGTTCGCTGCCATGCACACCGTGCTGGCCGACGCGGTGACCCGCTCGGTCGGCCAGGACGCGGCTCGGTTGAAGGGGGAGAAGCGCTCCGGCCTGCGGGTACACGCCCGGACCGGACTGCCCTGCCCGGTCTGCGGGGATACCGTGCGCGAGGTGTCCTTCGCGGACCGCTCCTTCCAGTACTGCCCGACCTGCCAAACCGGCGGCAAGCCCCTCGCCGACCGCCGCCTCTCCCGCCTGGTGAGATGAACCGTGCCCGACTTCCTCAACTCCCCGAGCGCGCTGCTGTTCCTGCTGGTCACCGTGCTGATCGTGGCCGCCATCGCGTTCTTCATGCTCTGGCGGGCACGCCGGCGGGCGTTCGCCTCGCCGCTGGAGCGGGCCACCTTTTCCACCCTGCACACCGTCTCGCTGGCCGCTCCGGCGCTGCGCGAGGGGCTTTCCCGACAGTCCGCCGCGTTCGCCCTGCCCTACCTGCGCACCCTGCTGGAGACCTGCGCGCTGACCATGACCGACTCCCAGGCACAGTCGCTGGCCTGGGACGGCGAGGCGGACCACCACACCATGGACGTGGTGGAGCTGGCCAAACAGGTGATGGAGACCGGTCGACAGCAGGTTGCCTCGCACACCGCGATCGACTGTGGCCGGGACGACTGCGTGGTCAAGGGCATCGTGGTGGTGCCGCTGGAGACCGAGGGCAACATCGTCGGCACGCTCGGTGCGCTGACCGACTCCACCGCCGGCCCGGTGCTGCTGCGGGCCACCGCCGAGGTGGCCCGCTACATCTCCAGCCAGCTGGAGCTGGCCGAGCTGGACGAGTCGAGGGCCCGGCTGAACCGGGCCGAGGTGCGGGCGCTGCGCGCGCAGATCTCCCCGCACTTCGTCTACAACGCGCTGACCACGATCTCCTCGCTGATCCGCACCGACCCGAGCCGGGCCCGCGAGCTGCTCATCGAGTTCGCCGACTTCACCCGGTACTCGTTCCGCTCGGCCGGCGAGTACACCACCCTGCAGGACGAGCTGACCAACATCGAGCGCTACCTGATGATCGAGCGGGCCCGCTTCGGGGACCGGCTGGACGTGCGGCTGCAGATCGCCCCGGAGGTGCTGTCGGTGGTGCTGCCGTTCCTGGCGCTGCAGCCGTTGGTGGAGAACGCGGTGCGGCACGGTCTGGCCGGCAAGCCGAACGGCGGGTCGATCACCATCACGGCGGAGAACGCCGGCTCCGAGTGCGTGATCAGCGTGGAGGACGACGGGGTGGGCATGGATCCCCGGCGGCTCCGCGACGACATGACCGACGCGCACCTGTCCGGCGCGCACGTCGGGTTGGGCAACGTGGACGACCGGATGCGCTCGGCGTTCGGGGACGACTTCGGGCTGGTGGTGGACACCGCGCCGGGCGCCGGGACGAAGATCACCCTTCGGGTGCCCAAGTTCCGCGCCGGCATCCGGGCCTGAGTGCCCCCACCTGGGCGCCGAGCGGCCCTCGGCGTCCGTCGGACGGCCAAGAGGCCAGGTCACCGCGTAGCGTGGCGGCCATGACGACGTTGCTCGACAGGCTTCCCAAGGAAGTGACCGACCGGCTGCCCGGCAAGCTCGGCGAGCGGGCGGAGCGGTCCGTGGTGAGCGTGGTGCGGCTGCACGGCGTGATCACCCCGGCGATGGGCCCGATGGCCCGCTCGGTGCTCAACATCAGCGTGCTGGAACCGCTCCTCAAGCGGGCTTTCGCCGTCGACCGGTTGGTCGGGGTGGCACTGGTGATCAATTCGCCGGGGGGTTCGGCCACCCAGTCCGCGCTGATCGCCGACCGGATCCGAGGGCTGGCCGAGGAGCACCAGGTCCCGGTGCTGGCGTTCTGCGAGGACGTCGCCGCCTCCGGCGGGTACTGGCTGGCCTGCGCCGGCGATGAGATCTACGCGCACGCCACCTCGCTGGTCGGCTCGATCGGGGTGGTCAGCCACAGCTTCGGGTTGGTCGGCCTGCTGGACCGGCTGGGGGTGGAGCGCCGGGTGCACACCGCGGGCAGCAACAAGGTGCGCCTGGACCCGTTCCTGCCGGAGAAGGCGGAGGACGTGGAGTGGCTGACCGGCCTGCAGGGCGAGTTGCACGAGCTGTTCCAGGACTGGGTCCGGTCCCGGCGGGGCGACAAGGTGAACGGATCGGCCGAGGAGTTGTTCACCGGCGAGGTGTGGACCGGAAAGAAGGCCAAGGAGCTCGGCCTGGTGGACGGGCTGGGTACCCCGAGGGAGATCGTGGCGGCCCGATTCCCGGACGCAGAGCCGATGCTGGTGGAGGGGCGAAAGCCCTTGCTGGCCCGGCTCGGATTGGCCGGCGTGACGGCCCGTGGCGGGGCGTCCACGCTGGTCGGGGAGCTGTTGCAGGCGGCCGAGGTACGCGCCGCGTGGTCGCGCTACGGGCTTTGATGGCATGCTGAACTCCCCGTTGGGGGGAGTGGCGAAAATCGCATCCACCCTGGCACTCGGCGACAATGACCGTCACCATGAAACGGCCGATACGGCGCGACGGGTAAGGCTCCGGTGCGATGATGTACGTCTCAGCCGGGGGGATTGGGCAGGATGAGGAGATCGTGAATAGCACAGAGGCCTCTGGTGGGCTTGTCGTTCTCGCGGTGGACGACGAGAAACCCGCGCTCGATGAGCTCGAGTATCTGCTCGGCCAGGACCAGCGGATCGGCACGGTGCTGACCGCTTCGAACGCCAACGACGCGCTGCGCATGCTGAGCACCCGGGAACGTCCCCGGGACGGCCTGCCAGGCCCGATGTCCGGTCAGGTGCCGGTGCACCCGGTCACCGGCGCGCCGATCGCCCGCAGCACGGACGTGGACGTGGTGTTCCTGGACATCCGGATGCCTGGGCTGGACGGGCTGGAGCTGGCTCGGGTGTTCTCCTCGATGGTGGTGCCGCCAGCGGTGGTCTTCGTGACCGCGCACGACGACCGCGCGGTGGACGCTTTCGACGTGGGCGCGGTGGACTACCTGCTCAAGCCGCTGCGCTCCGAGCGGCTGCGCAACTCGCTGGACCGGATCCTGTCCAGCCGGGTGGTGTCCAGCAATGAGTCCGGCCAGAACGATGGCCCCGGCGACGACGAGGTGATCCCGGTCGAGCTGGCCGGCACCACCAAGCTGGTGCCCCGCTCGGCGGTGCGCTACGTGGAGGCGCAGGGCGACTATGCCCGGCTGCACACCAACGACAACAAGAGCCACCTGGTCCGGATCCCGCTCTCCGTGCTGGAGGACCGCTGGCGGGATGCCGGTTTCGTCCGGATCCACCGGTCCTACCTGGTATCGCTGCCGCTGGTCACCGAGCTGCGGCTGTCCGGCTCCGGATACGTGGTGCGGATCGGCACCGGCCCGGAGACCGCTGAGCTGCCGGTCAGCCGCCGGCACACCCGCGAGTTGAAGGACCGGCTGGTGCGCGCGACCAAGCAGGCCTGGAGCCAGCGGTGACGCCACCGGAGCCGCGCTATGAACAGTGACGGCCATATGCCGTCTGGATTGATCGCATCTGACTCGGACTACGCCGAGCCCGAGGATCAACCCGCGCCTGTGCGGGCGTCGCACCGTCGAGGGGGCGACGAGGCGACCGACCCGGACGCCGACCTGCTGCCTGATGAGTCACCCATCCAGCTGCGCCGCGAGATGCGCCGACGGGCCGGCAACCCACCCCTACCCCCGCCGCCGGCGGCCGACGGAGGCACGATGCCGGGATCGCGCCCGCCGGGCAGTGGCGGCCGGCATGCCCGCAGGGACGCCCAGCCGCGTCCGCCCAGGCTGGACTACGTCCCCCGACACGCCATCCGTACTCCAGGGCCAGGGTCGGTGTCCCCGACCGACGTCACCGAGGTGTTCTCCCGAGTCCGCCAGGACCCGACCGAGCGCCCCCGGCCGGCGCGGCCGCATTCCGATCCGATCCCGCTCACCCAGCGGGTGGAGCCGCTCGCCGCGCCCCCGCCGCCCCTGCCCGAGCCGGAATCGGCCTCGGACAACGGCGCACCGGGCAAGCGGGTGCGGGTGGTGCTCTCCCAGCGCAAGGGCCAGGCCCGCCCGGTGCGCACCGTGGTGGACGTGCAGGAGCTCACCCAGGTCGGTGAGGTGCTCAGCTCCAGCCTGATCCGTTCCCAGCTGGCCCTGGCGCTGCGCATCGGCGGCATCGCGCTGATCACCCTGGGCGCACTTCCGGCCATGTTCGTGATCTTCCCGGTGCTCGGCCGTTTCGAGCTGTTCGGGCTGCGGCTACCCTGGTTGCTGCTCGGCGTGCTCGCCTACCCGTTCCTGCTCGCGCTCGGCTGGATGTACTCCCGCTCGGCGGATCGCCTTGAACAGGTATTTGCTGACCATATCCAGAACTAGCGCATCGACGAGGTCCTAGGCTCTGTGGTCATGACACCCGCCGCTGTGGTGGCGCTCAGCTGTATCGCGATCGTCGCCGTGGCGTCGACCGTGATCGGCTCCTTTGGTGTCCGCTTTGCCCGCAATACCTCCGATTTCCTGGTCGCCTCGCGCACCGTGGGGCCCACCGCGAACGCCGGCGCGATCTCCGGGGAGTACCTGTCCGCCGCGTCCTTCCTCAGCATCGCCGGGTCGATCCTCAAGGACGGGCCGGACGCGCTGTGGTACCCGGTCGGGTTCACCGCCGGCTACCTCGCGCTGCTGCTGTTCGTCTCCGCACCGCTGCGCCGCTCCGGGGCGTACACGGTGCCGGATTTCGCCGAGTTCCGGCTGCGCAGCCCGATGGTGCAGCGGTTGTGCACGATCTTTGTGATCGTCATCGGCTGGATGTACCTGCTGCCGCAGTTGCAGGGTGCGGGGCTCACCGTGGCGACCGTGGTGCCCACGCTGCCCAGCTGGAGCGGCATGGTGGCAGCCGGCGTGGTGGTTATCGCGACGGTGGTGTTCGGCGGCATGCGCTCGATCACCTTCGTGCAGGCGTTCCAGTTCTGGCTCAAGTTCACCGCGCTGTTGCTCCCCGCGGTTTTTTTGCTGATCTACGTGGGCAACGACCACCAGCCTTTCAACCGGCCGGCGCCGCCGCAGTTCCCCGCCGACACCACGGTGGAGGTGAAGACCGACGTCATGCTCCAGGTCACCCAGCCGGTGAGTTTCCAGGCCAGCGGAACGCTGGACGGCGTGCAGACCTACGGGCTGGTGACCTGGAATCCCGGGCGGCACAGCGTGCTGGCCGGCGCCCAGCTCAACTTCACCGCCGGCACGTCGGTGCCGGTGCCGGACGGCCTTCCGGTGCGCGACTCGAGCTGGCTGACCCCGCTGTCCGGGGACGCCAACTACCAGCTGTTCGGCATCTACTCGCTGATCGTCGCGCTGTTCCTGGGCACGATGGGGCTGCCGCACGTGCTGGTGCGCTTCTATACCAACCCGGACGGCCGGGCGACCCGGCAGACCACCGTGGTCGTGCTCGCCATGCTCGGCGCGTTCTACCTGCTACCCACCCTGCTCGGCGCGCTCTCCCGGCTCTACGTCCCGCAGCTGCTGGTCAGCGGCAATACCGACGCAGCGGTCCTGCTGCTGCCCACTGCCGCCCTCGGCGGTGGCACCTTGGCCACGCTGCTCGCCGGGTTGGTCGCGGCCGGGGCGTGGGCGGCCTTCCTGTCCACGTCCTCCGGGCTGGTGGTGGGCGTGGCCGGGGTGCTGTCCACCAGCCCCACGCTGTTCCCCCGGGGCGGGGTTCGGGACTTCCGGGTGGCCGCGGTGATCGCCGGGCTGGTGCCGCTGGGGTTGGCCCTGGTGGCCGCTCGGCTGGACTTCTCGCAGACCGTCTCGCTGGCCTTCGCGGTGGCCGCGTCGACCTTCTGCCCGCTGCTCGTGCTGGGCATCTGGTGGAGCGGGCTGACCGACCGGGGCGCGGTGGCCGGGCTGCTGGTGGGCGGAGTGAGCTCGGCCGGCGCGGTCACGCTGAGCCTGTTCCGGTTGGACGTCAGCGGCTGGGTGGGCATGACGCTCAACCGACCCGCGCTGATCACCGTTCCCGCCGCGTTCCTGACCATGATCGTGGTCAGCAAGCTGACCAGCAAGCGGGTGCTGCCGGACGTGGCCAGGTTGCTGCTGCGGCTGCACGCGCCGGAGCGGCTGGGGCTGAGCCAGGACCGGGTGCGCCGGTTCGACTGAACCACCGCGCAATCCGTGGGCTCACCCACAAGCTCCCATTTCACCTGGGCGCAGCGCCGTCGCCGCCGGTCCGGCGGCAGGTGCTCCGAGCGGGTGCTCTAGCGTGATGGACGCCACGGAGAGTGCTTGACAAACTACTGAACGGTCCGTCGCTCCCCCTTCACGACGGCGCCCGTCTCCGCAGCGGTCTGTCTAGGAGAACGAGGAGCAGTGTGTCCGTTCACCCAATTTGCTCGCTCGAGCAAGTAACTAAGGAGAACCCCCGTGAGTACCACCGGTGAACCCCTACCGGGCGAGGGCAACGCGTTTGAGCGGATTCAGGCCAGCCCGGAGTTCGTAGAACTGCGCCGCAAGTTGCGTCGGTTCATCTTCCCGATGAGCGCGGTGTTCCTGATCTGGTACCTGCTCTACGTGTTACTCGCCGCGTACGAGCCGGCGTTCATGTCGATCAAGCTCGCGGGCAACTTGACCGTCGGCCTGTTCATCGGGGTGCTGCAGTTCATCAGCACCTTCGTGATCACCACGGTGTATGTGCGGTACGCCAACAAAAACCTGGACCCGGCCGCCAAGGAGATCCGGGAGCGGATCGAAAGGAGCCAGGCGTGAGCGAGAGTTACCTGGCCGCGACGGTCGGCAAGCCCGGCCTGAACATCGCCATCTTCCTGGTTTTCGTGCTGATCACGTTGGTGATCGTGTTCTGGGTGGGCCGGTCGAACCGCACCGCGGCGGACTACTACGCCGCCGGGCGGGCGTTCACCGGCACCCAGAACGGCGTGGCGATCTCCGGGGACTACCTCTCCGCCGCGTCCTTCCTGGGTATCGCCGGTGCGATCGCCACGGTCGGTTACGACGGCTTCCTCTACTCGATCGGCTTCCTGGTGGCCTGGCTGGTGGCCCTGCTGCTGGTCGCCGAGCTGCTGCGCAACACCGGCAAGTTCACCATGGGCGACGTGCTCAGCTTCCGGATGCGGCAGCGCCCGGTGCGCGCGGCGGCGGCGGTGTCCACGCTGGTGGTCTCGTTCTTCTACCTGCTCGCCCAGATGGCCGGTGCCGGCGGACTGATCTCCCTGCTGCTCGGTGTGGAGGACAACAAGTCCACCTTCTTCGACGGCCAGTCCCTGGTGATCGCCGTGGTGGGCGTCCTGATGGTGGTCTACGTGCTGGTGGGCGGCATGAAGGGCACCACCTGGGTGCAGATCATCAAGGCCACCCTGCTGCTGGTGGGCGCGGCGGTGATGACCGCGTGGGTGCTCGGCAAGTACGGCTTCAACCTGTCCTACCTGTTGGGCGACGCGGTGAAGCACAGCCCGTCCGGTGAGAAGATCCTCGGCCCCGGCCTGCAGTACGGCAAGACGGCCGTCTCGAAGATCGACTTTGTCTCGCTGGGGCTGGCCCTGGTGCTGGGCACCGCCGGGCTGCCGCACATCCTGATGCGGTTCTACACCGTGCCCAACGCCAAGGAGGCCCGCCGCTCGGTGGTCTGGGCGATCTGGCTGATCGGCATTTTCTACCTATTCACCTTGGTGTTGGGCTACGGGGCGGCCGCGCTGGTCGGCCCGGAAACGATCGCCAAGGCGCCCGGTGGGGCCAACTCGGCCGCGCCGCTGCTGGCCTACCAGCTCGGCGGCGAGATCCTGCTCGGGCTGGTGTCCGCGATCGCGTTTGCCACCATCCTGGCCGTGGTGGCCGGCCTGACCATCACCGCGTCCGCCTCGTTCGCGCACGACGTGTACGCGAGCATGCTGAAGCGGGGCAACACCGCTCCGGATTCCGAGGTGCGGGTGGCCCGGCGGACCGCGCTGGTGATCGGCCTGGTGGCGATCGTCGGCGGGATCCTGGCCAACGGCCAGAACGTCGCGTTCCTGGTCGCGCTGGCTTTCGCGGTGGCCGCCTCGGCGAACCTGCCGACGCTGCTGTACTCGCTGTTCTGGAAGCGCTTCAACACCACCGGGGCGCTGTACAGCATCTACGGCGGGCTGGGTGTCTCCGTGGTATTGATCATCTTCTCCCCGGCGGTGTCCGGCAGCGCCACCTCAATGATCAAGAGCGCCAACTTCCACTGGTTCCCGCTGTCCAACCCCGGCCTGGTGTCCATCCCGCTGTCCTTCCTGCTGGGCGTGGTGGGCACCCTGGTGGGCCGTCGGGAGCGTGGAGCCGAGACGGGTTACGCCGAGATGGAGGTGCGCTCGCTCACCGGTCTCGGCGCGGAGCGCGCCGACGTGGTGGCCGCGCGCCACTGATCCGGTGCTCGAGATGCGTGGGGCCGGTCCGCGGTACGGGGCCGGCCCCACGCCCATGCCGGGGGCGCGAGCCCGATTACCCCTTCCCGCGTGGTCCGCCGCCGCTTCCTCCCCGGCCTTACTCTCGGCTGACGCCCTCGGGTGGCACCATGAGCAGGTGACTTCTTCCCAGCAGTTGCCGAGCGTCGAGGTGACCGCTCTGCCCGACGACGTACGGCCGCTCGACGTGCGCGAGGCCGACGAGTGGGCCGCCGGGCGGGCGCCCACGGCCGTACACATCCCGATGTCCGAGCTGGCCGGCCGGTTGGCCGACCTACCGGCGGACGAGGACCCGCTGTACGTGATCTGCCGTTCCGGCGGGCGTTCCGCGCGAGTGGTGGCCTACCTGGTGGCCCAGGGCTACCCGGCGGTGAACGTGGACGGCGGGATGCAGGCGTGGGCCACCGCCGGGCGGCCGTTGCAGTCCGACGGCCCCGGCCAACCCGAGATCATCTGATGCCGTCGGCTCGGCGGACCGGGCGGTCGGGGTGAACTGCCCCCGCTGCGGTCGCGCGCAACCGCCGGACGCAACGCCCGGCGTGTTCTGCGTGCACTGCGGCCAGTTCCTGGTGCGCACCCGGTGGGTCGCGCTGCCGCCGGAATCCTCGGCCGGCCAGTCCAGTCCGCCACCGCGCCGGAGCCGCTACACCGGGCCGCCCCGGTACCTCGCCCCACCCCGGTGGGGATTCCCTGCCCTGCCCTGGCAGCGTGAGCAGCCGGAGGAGGTCCCGCATTCGGCGAGTGCCGCGGCCGCGCACGCCGGCCTGCTGATCCCGCTGCTGCGTGGCGTGGCCTTGCTGGCCGGAGTCGCCGGGGCCGCCGAGATCTGGCGCTACGTGCTGTTGCTGCGCAGCCGAAGCCAGGCGCTGGGTGCCCGCGAGGTGGCCGCGTCGGACGCGCTGGTGGAGGCGGCATCCTGGATGTGCACCGTGATGGCCGTGGCCGTCGGGGTGTACCTGCTGGTCTGGGTGCTGCGAGTGATCGACGCCGCGGCCGAGCGGTCCGGTGTGCGGCCGCCCCGGAGCCGGCGCACGGTGCTGCTCGGCTGGCTGGTGCCGGGGCCCAACCTGAGCGTGCCCGGATCGGTGCTCGCCGAGGTGGAACACGCCGCGCTGGGCCGCCCGGCCGGCGAGCGCCCGAGCCCGTCAAGGTTGCTGCGACTGTGGTGGGCGCTGTGGGCGGCGAACGTGGTGCTGTCCGTGTTGACCGCGCTCTGGTCGCTGCGCACCGGCGTCCAGGCCCGGGCCAACGGGGTGGAGCTGCACGCCCTGGTGGACCTGCTCGCCGCGGCGACAGCCCTGGTCACCGCGCGAGTGGTGGCCTGGCTGACCGCGCTGGTCGGGCCGCCCAGGGCGATCCCGCTGCCCCGGGTAGTCAGTGTGCGTGAGCCGGCGCGGACCGACACGGCGCCGGCCAGTACCGTGTTGCCGCGATGAGCAAGAAAACGAAGAACCGGGCGCGCACCGTCACTGGCAACACCGGCAACCCGGCGACCCCCGGGGTACCCAACCCACGCCAACCCTGCCCGTGTGGCTCGGGCCGGCGGTACAAGGCCTGCCACGGCACCGGCGAGGACGTCATCGTGCTGCGCCCGTTCGAGGGGCTGGCCGCCGAGTGCGACCTGGTGGCGCTGCGCGAGTTCGTGCCGTCCGCGCTCGCCCCGGTGACCTTGTCCGAGACCGGGCAACAGTTGTCCGATGGGCGGACCGCCCGGCTGGCCAGCGTGCTGCCCGGCGCGGCCGCCGCGCTGGTCCGGCCGAACGGTGACGCGCTGGTCGGCCTGCAGGTGCAGACCAGGACCGGGGATATCTCCGCCGACCTCGGGCGGGCGCTGCGTTGGGCACTGACCGCCGCGCCCGGGGAGATGCTGCCGGTGTCCGGGACCGGGCTGGGTGACGGCCCGGTGCGGCTGCAGGACCTGGTGGTGCGGGACGCCCCACTGGACATCACCCTCTACCGCGACTTCGCCTGGTGGCTGCCGGACGACGGGCAGCCCAGCGCGGAGGCCGCCGCCGCATTGGAGCACGCCAACAACGTGATCATGCCCACCGAGCTGGTCCGGGGCGAGGGGCTCCGGGCGGCGTACTGGGTGGACTCGGGTTCTAAGGCGCACCTGCGCTGGGTGCGCCCCGAGCCGGAGGACCAGCTGCTCGCCGCGCTGGCCCGGTTGCAGGCGGGCGACGAGCTCGACCTGGGCGAGGGCTCCCGGTATGTGGGCTCGTTCCGCGCGCACGGGCTGCTGGTACCAGTGTGGGACCTGGACCGGGACATGCACGTCAAGGAGTGGACCGGGCCGGCCGAGGCGTTCGCCGGGCGGTTGACCGAGGCACTGGCCTCGCTGGAGGAGCGGCCGCCGACCGAGGCGGAACGCCGCGCCAGGGACTCGCTGGCCGGGCGCCAGGTCACCCTGCGCTGAGTCTTCGGGCTCTCCGCCCACCGCGCTCAGTCCAGCGGATCCCTCGCCAGCGGGCAGGACATGCAGCGCGGCCCGCCCCGCCCGGAGCCCAGTTCCGAGCCGGCGATCGGGATGACCTCGATCCCGGCGTCGACCAGCCGGGCGTTCGTCTCGGTGTTCCGCTCGTAGGCCACCACCACGCCCGGGGCCAGCGCGAGCGTGTTGTTGCCGTCGTCCCACTGCTCGCGCTCGGCAGTGACCGGGTCCAGCCCGGTGTCGATGACGCGCAGCTCGGGGACGCCCATCGCGGCGGCGGCGGCCACCCGGAACGGCGCGGGGCCGGACACGTCGATGCCACCGCTCGCCCCGGCGCGCACGGTGTAGGCGCGCAGCGTGTCGGCGATCGTCGGGTACATGACCACCGCGTCCCGGTCGACCATGGTGCACACGGTGTCCAGGTGCATGGTGGCCCTGGTCTGTGCGATCGGCACCACCAGCACGGCGGTGGCCAGCCCGTCGGCCAGCGCGGAGCGGGCCAGCGACTCGGCCCCCGCCGGCGTGGTGCGCTCGCCCACCCCGACGGCCAGCACACCCGGGGCGAGCAGCAGCACGTCGCCGCCCTCCACCGGGGCGTGGTGTGCCTCGTAAGCCCGCTTGGTGCCGACGAACCGGGGGTGGTGGGCGTAGATCAGGTCGGTCAGCGCGGTCTCTCGGCGCCGCGCCGGCAGGGCCAGGGAGGTGATCGCCACTCGGTCGGCCAGCCACACCGAGGAGTCCCGGGTGAACAGCAGATTGGGCAGCGGATCGAGGACAAAATCGGTGGGCGCGTGCATGGTGCGCACCAGCGACCGGGCCAGCGCCCCCGCCGTGGACCCGCCGGGCAGCTCGGCGAAGGCCAGCCCGGCCATCAGCACCTCGGCCAGCTCCTCGTTCGGGAGGTCGGTGAGGAACTCGCCGAGTAGGGCGGCCAGCGGCGGTCCCAGCCGGCGCTCGTCCAGCACGCTGGCGATGCCCGCCTCCCTGGCCGCCTGATCCTCGGCCAACGCCTGGACCAGCAGGTCACCCAGCAGCAGCACCTCGACTCCGCGCTCGGTCAGCGCGGCGGCGAACGCGTCGTGCTCCTGCTGGGCCCTGGCTACCCACGGGATGCCGTCGAACAGCAGCTGGTCGTTGTTGCGCGGGGTGAGCCGGGTGAGCTCGTGCCCCGGCCGGTGCAGCAGCACGGCGCGCAGCCGGCCTACCTCGCTATCCACCCTGGAGCTGTCCACCCTGGAGCTGTCCACCCTGGACGGTTCGGCCACGCCCGGCAGAGTAGAGCGTTTGACCCGTGAGTGGTTAGCGTTGCTATAGCCACGCTAACCACTCACGGGTCAGTGGGCGACGTCGGCCGTCCGGCTGGCCCGGACCAGCTCGGCGTAGGAGCCGCCGGCGGCCATCAGCTCCTGGTGAGAGCCGAGCTCGACGATCCGGCCGTCCTCCATCACCGCGATCCGATCGGCGTCCCGCGCCGAGGCCAGCCGGTGGGTGATCGCCACCACGGTGCGGCCGCTCAGCACCGCGGCCAGCGACCGCTCCAGCTCCCCGGACACCGACGGGTCGACCAGCGAGGTCGCCTCGTCCAGCACCAAGGTGTGCGGGTCGGCCAGGATCAGTCGGGCCAGCGCAAGCTGCTGCACGGTGGCCGGCGGGACCGGGTCGCCGCCGGCGCCGAGTGCGGTGTCCAGCCCGTTGGGCAGCTGCTCCGCCCAGCCGGCCGCGCCGACCGCGTGCAGCGCGTCGCACAGCTCCTCGTCGGTGGCCGCCCGGGGCAGCGTGAGGTTGTCCCGCAGGGTGCCGGCGAACACGTGCTGCTCCTGGGTGACCAGGACGACCTCGCGGCGGCGCCGTTCCAGGGGCAGCGCGCTGACCTCCGCCCCACCGATGGTGACCGATCCGGCATCCGGCGGGTTCACCCCGGCCAGCAGCCGACCCAGGGTGGACTTGCCGGCGCCGGACGGGCCGACCACGGCGATCCGCTCGCCCGGCTGGATGTCCAGGCTGACTCCGCGCAGCACCTCCCGCCCGGCCTGGTACCCGAACCGGACGTCGTGCACCCGCAGCGCCCGGCCGCTCGGCACGACGTCCGCCGAGCCGGTGTCCGCCGCGATCAGCCCCACGCCGAGCACCCGGCGCAGCGCGGCGTGCCCGATCTGCAGCTCGTCGGTCCAGGCCAGCGCCTCGTTCAGCGGCTCGGACAGCGCGCGGGCGTAGAGCACCATCGCGGTGATCTCACCCAGCCCGACCAGACCTCGCGGGTAGGCCCAGCCACCGAGCAGCAGGATCGCCGCGATCGGCAGCAGCGCGCCGAGGTCCAGGCCGACCAGGTAGCCGCCCCAGAGCCGGAACGACCGGTGCTCGTCGATCCCGGTGCGGCGCAGCGCGGCGTCCTGGTGCGCGATCCGCCGTCCGGCCATCCGCAGCGCCTCCACGGTGCGCGCGCCACTCACCGTCTCGTGCGTGCTGGAGTGCACGGCCGCCCAGCGCGCCAGGATCCGCTCCTGCAGCGGCACCGCGCGCGGCCGGTACCACCGGGTGGCCACCACCAGCACGGGCACCGCGACCAGCGCGCCGGCGGCCAGCAGCGGGGAGGTGAGCACCATGGCCACCGCGGTCAGCCCGGCCATCACCAGGGCTATCGCGATCTCCGGGGCGGCCTGCCGGAGGCCCTCGTCGAGCTTGTCCACATCCGAGGTTGCCCGGCCCAGCAGTTCGCCGGTGCCGGCCGACTCCACCGCGTCCAGCGGCAGCCCGACGGCGTGCCGGACCAGGTCCTCCCTCGCCTCGGCCAGCATCCGCTCGCCGAACACCGCGGCGGTGAACCGGGCGGCCAGCCGCAGCCCGGACTGCAGCACAAGCACCGCGATGAAGGCCAGCGCGAGCAGGTCCACGGTCACTTGGGCGGTACCCCGGGCGACCGCGTCCACCAGCTCCCCGAGCAGCCTCGGCCCGGCCAGCCCGGCCACCGTGGCGGCCAGGAACAGCGCAGCCATCCCGGTGAACGCGGCCCGATTGCGGGTGGCCACCCGCCACAGCCACGTCCGGACCTCCCGCCGTCCGGCCAGCGGAAAGGCGTTCACAGGTTCTCCTTCCGGTCCGCCACCGCCGCCCAGAGCGGGCTGTGGCTGATCACCACCGTGGTTCTGCCCCGGCGCAGCCGGGCCACCCGC
>DASWST010000022.1:0-4108 GCA_036402515.1 Pseudonocardia sp. | reverse complement strand
GTGCCCTTCGCGCCCGGGGTGCTGCTGGACGGAGAGCTGGTCAGCTACGGACGGCTATCTGAGCGACGGCTACGCCGCGAGCTCGTCCGCCGGTCGGCGGCGCCGGGAAGGTCGCATCGGTTCAGCCTTTGATTTATTCAGCAGTGGCTGTACTGTCGCGCATGTGGAGACGCTGACCTACGGGCAGGTGCTGGCTCGGTTTGGGCACGCGTTGTCTGATCCGATTCGGGCGCGGTTGTTGCTGGCGCTGCGCGACGCGCCGGGGTATCCGGCTGAGTTGGCCCAGCTGCTGGGTACCTCCCGGCAGAACCTGTCCAATCATCTGGCGTGTTTGCGGGGATGTGGCTTGGTGGTGGCGGTGCCGCAGGGCCGGCGGGTGCGCTATGAGCTGGCCGATCCGCGGCTGGCGCACGCCCTCGGTGATTTGCTCAGCGTGGTGCTGACTGTTGATCGCGCCGCCGCCTGCCCGACCGGCGAGGACGGGTGCTGCTGATGGCCGGTGAGCAGAGCGCGTTACCGATGCCCAGCCTTCCCGGGTTGTCGTCGGATCGGCGGTTTCAACTGGCGCGCACGATTCGCCTGTTGGTCGCCGCGACGATCACTTACAACGTCGTCGAGGCGGTGGTGGCGATTGCCGCCGGCGCCCTCGCCTCGTCCACCGCGCTGATCGGCTTCGGGCTGGATTCGGTGATTGAGGTGTCCTCGGCGGCGGCGGTTGCCTGGCAGTTCGCCGGGCCCGACCAGGTGAAGCGGGAGAAGACCGCGCTGCGGATCATCGCCGTGTCGTTTTTCGCGCTCGCCGGTTACGTCACCGTCGAGTCAGCCCGTGCGCTGCTGGGCGCCGAGCGGGCCGAGCACTCCACGGTCGGGTTGGTGCTGGCTGGGCTCTCGCTGCTGGTGATGCCGGTGTTGTCGGCCGCGCAGCGCCGGGCCGGGCGTGAGCTCGGCTCGACCAGCGCGGTTGCCGACTCAAAACAGACATTGCTGTGCACCTACCTGTCCGCTGTGCTGCTGGTCGGGCTGGGGCTCAACAGTCTGTTCGGCTGGTGGTGGGCCGATCCCGCCGCCGCTGTGATCATCGCCGTGCTCGCGGCGAAGGAGGGCCGCGACGCGTGGCGCGGTGAGAGTTGTTGCGCACCGTTGGCGGTCAGCGCGGTCGCGCCGGGCGAGGCGGACGCGTGCGGATGCCAACCCGGCTGTTCCTGCTGTGGAAGCGACGACCAAACGTGATCTCTTAGCGGGACCGTGATCGCCCCAGGACACATGGTCGCGCGTCGGTACGCGACCTCCGCGGGGCCGATCTTGTTGTCAGGGCCTTGTGGCTGTGCCGTGGCTACTCGCCAGGGCCCGGATCCGGTTGCCCGCCGCCGGCCAGAACGGGAAGCTCACAGCACACCGTCGTGCCGCCGCCCGAAGGGCTGTGCAGGGAGAACATGCCGCCCAGCGCCTCGATACGGTCCCTCAGCCCGACCAGTCCTGAGCCCCGTAGCGGGTCGGCGCCGCCAACACCGTCGTCCCGCACACAGACTCGGAGTGTGCCCTCGGCGTCTTCCGCGTCCACCTCGACAACCGAGGCGTTCGCGTGCTTCGCCGCGTTGGTGAGCATCTCCGAGACGACGTAGTAGGCGCCCACCTCGACAGGCTCGGGAAGCCGGCCACCGATCCGCACATTCATCTCCACCGGGACGGCGGAGCGCCGCCCGAGCGCGCGCAGCGCCGGCCGCAGCCCCGCGCTGGTCAGGATCGCCGGATGGATGCCCCGGGAGATCTCTCGCAGCTCGTCGATCACGCCGGTGAGCCCGTCGGCCACGTCGGTGATCTCGGTACGGATCTCGTCGCTCTCCCGGGGTGCGGCCGCCGCCGAACGCAGCCGCAGCGCCAGGGCGAGCAGGTGTTGCTGTGCGCCGTCGTGCAGGTCCCGCTCAATCCGTCGGCGGGCCTCGTCGGCGGCCGCGACGATCCGGGTCCGCGAAGCCGCCACCTCGGCTCGGCTCTCGGCGTTTCCGACGGCCGTTCCGGCGAGCTCGGTGAAGTCCGCCATGCGGTCGGCGGTGTTGGCGGGAAACGGCCCTCGCCTCGACAACGCGTTCACCACGCCCCACAGGCGGCCTTCGACGATGATCGGGCTCGCCACCATCGACCGGATTCCCAACTCGCGCAGGCCGTTCGCGATCGGGTCCGACGCGCCGCTCCACAGGTCCTCGTCGACCTGGGCAGCGCGGCCGGTCCGTAAGACCACCGCCGGGGCAATGTAGTCGCGGAGTTTGACCCGCGTGCCGGGCGGCAAGTCGACCGGGACGTCCCCGACACCACCCAGGGCTACGACAGAGGACCCATCCGGCTCGAAGCGGGCTATGCCCGTGCTGTCCGCGCCAAGCAGTCGGCGGATTTCCTCGCTGACCGCCAGGAAGATCTCGGTCGGGTGGATGCCGCGGGCGACGAGCGTGGCAACGCGGCGGAGCGCGGCCTGTTCCTCGAGAAGGCGGGCGAGCTCGTCATGGCTCGCCTGCAGCGCGCCCCGGGTCTGCGCGTTCGCGACCGCGGTGGCGACCAGGTCGGTGAACTGCGTCATCCGTTGCTCGGTGTCGGGCGGCTGTGGCGCCTGGTCCGACCCAACGGCAATCGCTCCCCACAGCCGGCCGTTGACGTGGATCGGTACCGCTACCGCGGATCGCAAACCCTCCAGGAGATAGGGCTCCCCTCCGGGAACGTCGCGGTAATCATCGACCCGGGCGGTCTCGCCGGTGCGCAGGACGGCCGCGGTCAGCCCGGTCGGCGGATAGCCCTCCCAGGGTTCTCCGACTCGTACGTGTGGACCCGTCGTGCCTTCGTTGGCCAGCAGCGTGGCGGTTCCGTCGAGCTCGTACCGGACCATCCTGGCGGTCCCGTTGCCGAAATGCCGGAGAGCCTCCCTGGTCGCGGCCGCGAATACCGCCTCGGGTGATTCACCCCGCGCGACCAGCGTGGCGAGGCGCCGCAGTGCCGCCTGGGTCTCCGCTAGCTCACGCAGTTCCCGCTTGGCCTGCGCGTTGGCGGTCGCCGTCGCGGCGAGCTCGCCGATCAGGATTGCGACCGCGGCCCCGGCGACGGCGAAGGCGATCAGCGAGATCGGGTTTGGCCGCAGGTCCGCCCGGCTCTCAAAGGGGGAAGCAAAGAAGACCAATCGGGTCATGGTGCCGAGCGCGACCGCGGCAAGCGCTGGCCAGGTGCCACCGATCACCGCGACGGCGATGACCACCAGCAGCATGCAAAACAGGTACCCGCCCAGCACCAGTGGCGAATGCAACGGCAGCACGGCGACGGTGAGCAGCGTCGGGCCGGCGACAGCCAACGCCCACGCCGCCACCTGGCGGGTGGGTGAGAGCTGGCTTGTCCAGGTGCCGCGCAGGCCGCCTAGCACGCTCACATCCTTGGTTCAGCTGGTTTCACTTGGCAGGCGCCGGGTGCTCCCGACGCTGGTGACAGACCCACCATCTCACTGCCCGCGCGTGCCAGCCGCACTCTTGCAGGTAGCAGGTACCGGGACTACCGGCCAGCAGCGAACCAGAAGGGGGTGCTGCCCGCGAAGACGGTGTGTGGGCCGGGGCGAAGGCTGGCGGGAGGGAGCGCCGGGTGGCACCGGCGGCCCCGGCTTGCACAGGTATGCGAGCCGTATCAGCCAACACAGGAGGCAACGATCGTGGCAGGCAACCGAGCAGTGGTGTACCAGGGTCCGGGAAAGGTCTCGGTGGAGTCGGTCGACTACCCCGAGTTGGTGCTCAAACCCGGTCCCGGGGTGCCCTCGCGCAACGAGAACCGCGCGTGTCCGCACGGGGTGATCCTCAAGGTGGTGGCGACCAACATCTGCGGCAGTGACCAGCACATGGTGCGTGGTCGCACGACCGCGCCGCTGGGCCTGGTGCTCGGGCACGAGATCACCGGGGAGATCGTGGAGGTGGGTCGCGATGTGGAGTACCGCAAGGTCGGCGACCTGGTCTCGGTACCGTTCAACGTCGCGTGCGGGCGGTGCCGCAACTGTGTGGAGCGGCGCACCGATGTATGCCTCAACGTGAACGACCATCCCGGTGGGGCCTACGGCTACGTGGACATGGGTGGCTGGCGCGGCGGC
>DASWST010000021.1:0-31187 GCA_036402515.1 Pseudonocardia sp. | reverse complement strand
GCCGTGGCCCGGCTGGATCGGGAGGGTGACTTCGCCGAGCGCGGTGTCCGCCCGGCGCCGGCGATCGCTGATCTCTTGCGGTGTCTGGAGGCCGAGGCCCGCCGGATGGTGGCGGTCGCGCGGAGCGTGTTCCCGACGGCGCTGGACGGGCAGCCGTTGGCGCCGAAGCTGCCCGCCACGGCGATGGCGTTGGCCGGCTGGGAGATCGACCAGTCCCACGCCGAGGTCATCGAGCGGCTGATGTCCAGCCGCGCCGCCGAGCGGATCTCCCCCGAGCAGTGGTCGACGTTGGAAGAGCAGCTGGCCAACATCGCCCGGCTCTACCGGCCCGACGAGCTGCGTCGCATCGGATTGCGGTGGCTGGAGCAGCTGGACCAGGACGGTCCACCTCCGGAGGAGGACGAGCCGCAGGTCAACGAGCTGTACCTGTCCGCCTCGCCGGACGGCGTGGGTGGCCGGCTTAAGGGCCAGCTGGATGCGGCCACCTATGAGGTGGTGGCGCGGGCGATCCGGGCGTTGCTGTGCCCGTCGGCGGACGAGCGCAAGTCCCTCGGGGAACGCCAGGCCGATGCGCTCGGGGAGATCTGCGAGCATGCCCTGGACGAAGGCCGGCTCCCACTCGAAGGCGGCGAGCGTCCGCACATCACCGCGATTCTGGACTACGAGTGGATGCGAGCGCAGGCGCGGGGGTGATGTTCGACTTCGGCGGCCGCGGCACGGCGGCCGACCTGCGCTACCTGCTCTGTGACTGCAAGGTCATCCCGGTGGTGTTCAACGGGGAGAGCCAACCCCTCGACCTCGGCCGCGACCGCCGATGCGTCACCCTGGCCCAGCGCCGCGCGGTGGCCGCCCGCGACCGGGGTTGCGCCCATCCCGGCTGCCAACGCAAGCCGGCCTTCTGTCAGGTGCACCATATCGTCGAATGGATGAACGGCGGCGAGACCAATATCGAAGATCTGGTCATGCTCTGCCGGACTCACCACAGAATGATTCACCAATCCGGGACCAATCCGGGTGGGAAATCCGAATGCGCAGCGGGCGCCCGGAATTCATACCGCCTAGATGGCTCGACGCCTCCCGAGTGCCTCGCCGACAACTCCAGCCCGCATAAGCGGGCGGCCACGCATGAACCGTATCCCCGAGTGGGGAGTTCTGCCCAACGCGAGTCTTCGATTCCGAGGAATGAATCGCCCGCGACTCTCTGGGGAATCGTTGTGCGTGTGTCTGGGCTCCCGCCTGCTCCTCCGGTTCCGAGCGTCCCGCATCCCCGGCCTGGGTGGCCGCGTGCCGCGCCTGGCCGTCCGGATGCCGCGATAAAACCGTCCGCGTGCCGCAATATCAGAGGTCGCTCGGCGCCTGAGGGCCGCCCCGGGGTTGTGCTGGTCACCGCGCGCGCCACCATGGACGGGTGAGTGAGGCGAACCCCCGGGTGGCACGGAAGATCCAGCAGCGCATCGCCGAGGAACTCGGTGTGCGGGAAAACCAGGTGGACGCGGCGGTCGGGCTGCTTGACGGCGGCGCCACGGTGCCGTTCGTCGCCCGGTACCGCAAGGAGGCCACCGGCGCGCTGGACGACACCCAGCTGCGCAACCTGGAGGAGCGGCTGCGGTACCTGCGTGAGCTGGAAGAACGCCGCGCCGCCGTACTGGAGTCCATCGACTCGCAGGGCAAGCTGGACGACGAGCTCCGCCAGCGCATCCTGGAGGCCGACTCAAAGGCCCGGCTGGAGGACATCTACCTGCCGTACAAGCCCAAGCGGCGCACCAAGGCGCAGATCGCCCGCGAAGCCGGCCTGGAACCGCTCGCCGAGACGCTGCTCGCGGACCCCACCCAGGACCCCGCCCAACTGGCCCAGAACTACCTCGCCGAAGGGGTGGCAGACGCCGCCGCCGCGCTGGACGGCGCCCGGTCCATCCTGGTCGAGCGGTTCGGCGAGGACGCCGACCTGATCGGTGAGCTGCGCGAGCGGATGTGGTCCCGGGGCCGGGTGGTGGCCAAGGTCCGCGACGGCAAGCAGGACGCCGGCGCCAAGTTCTCCGACTACTTAGAGTTCTCCGAGCCGTTCACCAAGCTGCCCAGCCACCGCATCCTGGCGCTGTTCCGCGGCGAGAAGGAGGAGGTGCTCGACCTCGTCCTGCAGCCGGAGGACGAGGTCGAGGGGCCGTCCAGCTTCGAGCGCAGCATCGCCGCCCGGTTCCGGGTGTCCGACCAGGGCCGACCCGCCGACAAGTGGCTGACCGACACGGTGCGCTGGGCCTGGCGCACCCGCATCCAGGTGCACCTGGGCATCGACCTGCGGACCAGGTTGTGGCAGGCCGCCGAGGAGAGCGCCGTCGGGGTGTTCGCGGCCAACCTGCGTGACCTGCTGCTCGCCGCGCCCGCCGGCACCAGGGCCACCATGGGCCTCGACCCGGGCCTGCGCACCGGGGTCAAGGTGGCCGTGGTGGACGACACCGGCAAGGTGGTGGCCACCGACACGATCTACCCGCACGAGCCCCGACGGCAGTGGGACGCCGCGCTGGCCACCCTGGCCAAGCTGGCCGCCGCGCACCGCGTGGACCTGATCTCGATCGGCAACGGCACCGCGAGCAGGGAGACCGACAAGCTGGCCGCCGAGCTGGTGGCCAAGATGCCCGAGCTGAAGCTGACCAAGGTGATGGTCTCCGAGGCCGGCGCGTCGGTGTACTCGGCGTCCGCCTATGCCTCGGCCGAGCTCCCCGAAATGGACGTCTCGCTGCGCGGCGCGGTGTCCATCGCGCGGCGGCTGCAGGACCCGCTGGCCGAGCTGGTCAAGATCGACCCCAAGTCCATCGGGGTGGGCCAGTACCAGCACGACATCTCCGAGCAGAAGCTGTCCCGGTCGCTGGACGCGGTGGTGGAGGACTGCGTGAACGCGGTCGGCGTCGACGTGAACACCGCGTCCGCGCCGCTGCTGCGCCGGGTCTCCGGGATCACCGAGGGCCTGGCCACCAGCATCGTCAGCCACCGCGACGCCAACGGCCCGTTCCGCACCCGCAAGGCGCTGGCCGGGGTGCCCCGGCTCGGCCCGAAGGCGTTCGAGCAGTGCGCCGGCTTCCTGCGCATTCCCGGCGGCGACGACCCGCTGGACTCCTCCAGCGTGCACCCCGAGGCCTACCCGGTGGTGCGCCGGATCCTGGCCTCGGTGGGCGCCGAGCTGCCCACCCTGATCGGTGATGCGAAGACGCTGCGCACCCTGCGCCCCGACCAGTTCACCGACGACACGTTCGGGCTGCCCACGGTCACCGACATCCTCGCCGAGCTGGAGAAACCCGGCCGCGACCCTCGCCCGGCGTTCAAGACCGCCGCCTTCGCCGACGGCGTGGAGAAGCTGTCGGACCTGAAGGTCGGCATGGTGCTGGAGGGGGTGGTCACCAACGTGGCCGCGTTCGGCGCATTCGTCGACGTGGGCGTGCACCAGGACGGCCTGGTGCACGTCTCGGCCATGGCCAACCGGTTTGTCTCCGATCCCCGGGAGATCGTCAAGCCCGGCGACATCGTGCGGGTCAAGGTGCGCGAGGTGGACATCCCGCGCAAGCGGATCTCGCTCACCCTGCGGCTGGATGAGGACGCGGCGGCGGAACGGCGGCGGGGGAATGGCGACCGGCCCGGGGGCGACCGGGACGGCGGGCGGCCCGGGGGCGACCGGAACCAGGGCCGGTCCGACGGGCGCGGTGGCGGCCGGGACGGACGCGGGGGAGACCGGCGGGGCGGCGCGGACCGCGCGGGCGCCGGCCGGGGCGGAGCAGGTCGGGGTGGCGCGGGTCAGAGCGGGGCGGGTCGGGACGGCGCGGCTCAAAGCGGCGCGGGTCGGGGCGGCGCGGGACGGGGCGGCGCCGGCGGTCGGTCCGGCTCGGCTGACCAGCCGGCCAGCGGCGCGATGGCCGAGGCGCTGCGCCGCGCCGGGTTCGACACCGACAAGCGCTGAATGGGCCGCGGTGGCACTCAGGACGCCGAAATACTTGCTCCAGCCCAGCGTGACAATCGGGGGTTACACTCGCTACGTAGCGTGTCTCCCGGTGTCCCTTGTGACACAGCATTTTCATGTGCCGCGCACAGCTCGCGCATAGGTTTAGTTGGTAGCGCGAGCCGGGAGCTATCGGCTTAATGAGAGTCCGGGCAAAGCCATTGTTTCCGGCGCGCTTGGTTTGCTTAGCTTCGGCGCCGTCAGATGAATTGTGGTCGGAGGCGGCGGACGGAGCCCTCGGCATGAACCTGCGGGAAACACTCGTGATCGCGATGCGCAGCCTGCGCGGAAACCGATTGCGATCCCTCCTGACCACCCTGGGCATCATCATCGGGGTGGCTGCGGTGATCATTCTTGTTGCATTGGGCAACGGGGTCAGAGCGAACATGGATGCTCAGCTCAGCCGGTTGGCCAACCAGATCACCATCACCCAGGCCACCGGCACCGTGCCCAGCGGTGGTGCGGCCCGGCCGCTCACCGATCAGGATGTGGCATCACTGCAGAACCCGCAGCAGGCACCGGACATCGTCTCGGTGACACCGAGCATGACCGGCACCGTGGCGCTCACCTCCGGCACGAACAACGAGCGGGCCAGCATGGTCGGCGCCACCTACAACTACCTGGACATCGTCGCCCGGGACATGGCGGTCGGTAACTGGTTCACCTCCGAGGAGGTGCAGGGCAACGAGAAGCTGGTCGTGCTCGGCCAGCAGGCCATCAGCTACCTGTGGGGCCCCAAGACGAACATGGGCGAGATCCTGGGCAGGGATATCCGGCTCAACCGCACCACGTTCAAAATCGTCGGTGTGCTCGCCGCCGACGGGCAGAACGACAACGTGGCAATCGTGCCCTTCGGCGCTGCCCGCTCCTACCTGGTGGGCAACGCGAACCAGGTCAATCAGATCATTGTGAAGTCGACCAGCGCGTCCACCGTCGGCGTCGCGCAGAACCAGTTGACCCAAATTCTGGACGCCCGGCACTTCATCAGAACCCCGTCCGAACGTGATTACAACGTGCGCGCCTTTCAGAATCTGATCGAGCAGCGCACCCAGTTCATTTCGTTCCTGACGTTGTTCACCGCGGCCGTCGCGGCGATCTCACTGATCGTCGGTGGCATCGGGGTAGCCAACATCATGCTGGTGTCGGTGACCGAACGGACCCGGGAGATCGGGATTCGGAAGGCGATCGGTGCACGCCGGAGCGCCATCCTGAAACAGTTCTTGATCGAAGCGGTCGCGCTCACCGGTCTCGGTGGGGTGATCGGTGTGATCATGGGCGTGGGTCTCGCGTTCGGCGGGGGAATCGTGCTGCCCAGGTTCGTGCCGTCCTTCCCGACCCCGATACTCACCCTCACCCCGGTGCTGGTCGCCTTCGCGGTGAGCCTGGCGATCGGGCTGATCGCCGGCGGCTACCCGGCGCACCGCGCGGCCGGCCTGCGGCCCATCGAGGCCCTGCGTTTCGAGTAGTCCGGGAAGGCCTCGGTTAGGGTGATCGAGTGGACGTGGAGGTCACTCGGCTGCCCGGGGTCGGGATCAAGCAGGAGTTCACCACGGCGACCGGCCGCCGGTTGGGTGTGCTCACCTACCGGGACGGGCACCGCGAGCTGTTGGTCTCCGACGTGCACGACCCGGACGCGTGCAGCGCCACGGTGCCGATGACCGAGCCGGAGTGCGTGGCCTTGGGCACCCTGCTCGGCGCGCCGAACCTGGTCGCTCAGCTGCGGGCCGAGCACGCCGAGGTGCCCGGGGTGGGGACCACCCAGCTGCCCATCACCTCCGGCTCGCCGTACGCCGGCCGCACCCTGGGGGACACCGCTATGCGCACCCGCACCGGGGCCTCGGTGGTGGCCGTGGTGCGGGGCGGCTCGGTGCACGCCTCTCCCCGGCCGGACTTCCGGTTCGCGCCCGGTGACCTGCTGGTGGTCGTGGGCACCCCGGACGGTCTCCGGCACGCCGCCGAGATCCTCGAACAGGGCTGAGCTCGTCTCGTGCCGCATACCGCCACGGCGCTGATCGAGCTCGGGGCTCTGTTCTTCGGGCTGGGTGTGTTAGGTCGGCTGGCCTCCCGGATCGGTGTCTCGCCGGTGCCGCTGTACCTGCTGGGCGGGCTCGCGTTCGGTACCGGCGGGCTGCTCCCGCTCGATGGCATCGCCTCGTTCGCCGATCTCGCCTCCGAGGTCGGCGTGGTGCTGCTGCTGTTGCTGCTCGGACTCGAGTACACCGCCTCCGACCTGGTGTCCGGGTTGCGCCGATCCTGGCTGGCCGGGGTGGTGGACATGCTGCTCAACGCGCTGCCGGGGGCCGCCGCCGCGCTGCTGCTGGGCTGGGGTCCGCTGGGCGCGCTGGCCATGGCCGGGGTGACCTGGGTGTCTTCCTCCGGGATCATCGCCAAGGTGCTCGGCGACCTCGGTCGGCTGGGCAACCGGGAGACCCCGGCGGTGCTGTCCGTGCTGGTGATGGAAGACCTGGCGATGGCGCTGTACCTGCCGATCACCACCGCCGCGCTGGCCGGGTTGGGCCTGTGGGCCGGGCTGCGCACCGTCGGGGTGGCGATGGCGTTGCTCGCGGTGGTGCTGTTGGTGGCACTGCGCTACGGCCGGTTCGTCTCGCTGATCGTGGAGTCGCCCAGCTCCGAAGTGTTCCTGCTGCGGCTGCTCGGGGTGGCGCTGCTGGTCGCCGGGCTGGCCTCGGAGCTGCAGGTGTCCGCCGGAGTGGGCGCGTTCCTACTGGGCATCGCGATCTCCGACGAGACCGCGGCGAACGCCACCCGGGTGCTCGCCCCGCTGCGTGACCTGTTCGCCGCGATGTTCTTCGTAGTGTTCGGGTTCAACACCAATCCCGGGGACATCCCCGCCGTGCTGCCGGCCGCGCTGGTCCTCGCCGTGGTCACCACGTTGACCAAGATCGCCACCGGGTGGTTCGCCGCCCGGGGCGCCACGACGAGTCCGGTCGGGCGGCTGCGCGCCGGGGCGGCGTTGGTGGCCAGGGGTGAGTTCTCCATCGTGATCGCCGGACTGGCGCTCACCTCCGGCGCGCTGAACCCCGCGCTGGCCCCGCTGGCCACCGTCTACGTGCTGATCATGGCGGTGGTCGGCCCGGTCCTGGCCAGGGTGATGGACCCGCTGGCCCGTGCCGTGTTCCGGCGGCGGGCGGCGTCCGGCTCGGGGCCCTGATCGCTGGGGGAGCGCCACAAGACTCGGGACAGTCGTGCCGTAGAAACTAGGTCGCCGTGATCGGGAGCGTGACGTGCAGTTCCGTTCCGTACCCGGCCGAACTCTCGATCGACATCGTTCCGCCGAGCGCTTCGACCCGGTCCTTGAGCCCGAGCAGACCGGACCCTCGGGACAGGTCCACCCCGCCGCCGCCGTCATCGCGGACCCGCACCCGCAGCACGGCGCCGCCCTCGGCTTCGCCGGTACACACCTCGACCTGGACGGCCGAGGCGTGGGCGTGCTTGGCCGCGTTGGTCAGCGCCTCCGAGACCACGTAGTAGGCGGCGATCTCGGCCTGCGCGGGCAGCCGCCGCTCGACCCGGACATCCAGCTCCGCCGCGACGACCGAACGGCGGGCCAGCGTGGTGAGCGCCGGGCGCAGCCCACCCTTGGCCAGGACCGAAGGGTGGATGCCGCGAGCCAGCTCACGCACCTCGTCGATCGTCTCGGTCAGCTCGACGGCCACCTCGTCCAGCTGTGCCTTGAACTCCTCGGACCCGGGTGGCGGCGCCATGCCGCGCAGCTGCAGAGCCATCGACACCAGCCGCTGCTGGACGCCGTCGTGTAGATCGCGCTCGATACGCCGCCGCGCAGTGTCGGCGGCGGCCACGATTCGCGCCCGGGACGCGGCCAGCGAGGCCCCCGCCTCGGCGTTGGCCAGAGCGGTGGCCACCAGCTCGGTGAACCCGGCCAGCCGGGCCTCGGTGTCCGGCGACGGCGGTTCCTCCCGAGTGGACGCGACATTGATGACGCCCCACGGCCGCCCGTCGACGCTGATGGGCACGCCCACGGCCGAGCGCATGCCGATCGCCCTACCCAGGTCGGCGCCCGGGCCCGTTGCGGTGGCGTAGTCGTCGATACGCGCCGGACGGCCCGTCTGGAACACCAGCGTGTGCACGGATCGCCCGCCGAGCGGCACGCGCGTGCCGACAGCGAGGGGCAAGGCGCCGGTGCTGCTCCACATACCGATGATCGTGCCCGCACCGTCCGGGTCGTACCGGGACAGGAGCGCGATGTCCGCGGAGAGCACCCGCCCGACCGAGGCGGTGACCTCGGCGAACACCTGCTCCGGTGGCACCGCCCGAGCCACCAGGGTGGCCACTCGGCGCAGCGCGGCCTGCTCGTCCGCGTAGCCCCGCAGCTCCACCCGCGCCTGCGCGTTGGCGATCGCGGTGGCGACCAGCTCGGTGAACTCGGCCAACCGCTCCTCGGTACCCGCCGGCAGCGGCCGCGTGTCGCCGGACGCGATGACCATGGCGCCCCACAGCCGACCATCGACCTTGATCGGCACCCCGACCATGGCGCGAATGCCGAACCTGTGATCGACGCCGCTACACGGGCCGGAGGCGGCGCCGTAGTCGTCGATCCGCGCCGGCCGGCCCGCCTCGAGCACCAGGGTATGTATGCCCCCGCCGAGCGGGATCCTGGTACCCACCGGAGCCGGCACGGCGCCGCCCGTTCTGCTCCACGCCCCGACCGCGGTGGCCGCCCGGTCCGGGTCGTACCGGCTCAGGAGTGTGTAGTCGACGCTCAGCAGCCGCCCGACCTCCTCGGTGACCGCGGCGAACACCTGCTCCGGCGCCGCCGCGCGAGCCACCAGGGTCGCGACTCGACGCAGCGCGGCCTGTTCTTCGACGATCCGATCGCTCACTTGGGTAGCCACCACCAGGGTCTCCGCCCCGGCGGCGGCGATGCCGCCGCCTCATGGCCAGACACGAACCGGCGCCTAGCCTGCTCACCGCCACGAAGCCAGCCAAGGGCCGACCGGGTAGATGTACCGAGCTCACCGGCGGGTGGGCGCTCGCCCGGCGTTGGGCGGCGGGAACGAGGTCAGTAGTAGATCGGCCCGCGCTGGCCGCCGCCGACCGGCACCGCGTCCCCGGTGATCGCCACGCTGCGCGGTGAGGCCAGGAACGCGACCACCGAGGCCACCTCGGCGGCGGTCACCAGCCGGCCGATGCTGACGCCCTTGGCTATCTCGGCGGCCGCCTGCTGGGCGGTCACCCCGCGCTGCCTGGCGAACCCGGCCAACGTGTCCGGGGTGCGCTCGGTGACCGTGAAGGCGGGGTGCACCACGGTGACGTTGATCCCGGCCGGGCCCAGCTCGTCGGCCAGGTTCTTGGTCATCGCGGCCACCGAGACGTTGCGCACCGAGCCGATCAGCGAGCCGGCCCACCGCGCGTTCAGCCCGCTGATGTTGATGATCCGACCCCAGCCGCGCTCGACCATGCCCGGCGCCAGCGCCCGCGCACAGCGCAGGTAGCCCAGCACCTTGGTCTCCATCTCGGCCCGCAGCGCGTCGTCGGTGATCGCGGTCAGCGAGGGCGGTGGGCCCGGCTTGGCCGGCTCGGCCGCCGCGTTGACCAGGATGTCCACCCCGCCGAGCAGCTCGGTAGCTCGGGCCGCCATGGCCCGCACCGACTCGTCGTCGGTGGTGTCCACCGGGATCGCCAGCGCCCGTGCGGGCCGACCGGACAGCTTGTCGACCGCCGCGTCCAGCGCCTGGACGCCCCGGGCCGCCAGCGCGACATCCACGCCCTCGTCCAACAGCGCCTCGGCCACCGCCAGCCCGATGCCCCGGCTGCCGCCGGTGATCAGCGCGCGCTTGCCCGTCAGCCGCAGATCCATCTATCCGCCTCGGACTTCTCGGGTCAGGTCCTCGGGCCACCGGCGACGTAGATCACCTGGCCGGACACGAACCCGGACTCCTCGCTGGTCAGGAAGGAGACCGTGTTGGCGATGTCCTCCGGCTGGCCGACCCGGCCGACCGGGATCTGGCTGGCCGCGCCCTTCTGGAAGTCCTCCCACGACACGCCCACCCGCTCGGCCGTCGCCTTGGTCATCTCGGTGGCGATGAAGCCCGGGGCGATGGCGTTCACGGTGATGTTGAACTTGCCCAGCTCGATGGCCAGCGTCTTGGTCAGACCCTGCAGACCGGCCTTGGCGGCGGAGTAGTTGGCCTGGCCCCGGTTACCCAGCGCGGACACGCTGGACAGGTTCACGATCCGGCCCCACTGCACCTGGGTCATGTGCGCCTGGGCGGCCTTGCTCATCAGGAACGAGCCGCGCAGGTGCACGTTCATCACCGTGTCCCAGTCCTGCTCGGTCATCTTGAACAGCAGGTTGTCCCTGGTCACGCCGGCGTTGTTGACCAGGATGGTGGGCGGGCCGAGCACGTCGGCGATCCGGGCCACAGCCTCGTTCACCGCCTCGGCGTTGCTCACGTCGGCGCCCACCCCGAGCGCGTGGCCACCGTCCTTGGTGATCCGGGTGACCGTGTCGGTACAGCTCGACTCGTCCAGGTCCACCACGGCGACCGCGTGGCCGTCCCTGGCCAGCCGCTGGGCGGTGGCGGCCCCGATGCCGCGAGCCCCTCCGGTCACGATCGCCACTCTGCTCTCGCTCACCAAGCCTCCTGCGTTTTCGTTCGCTGGCCGGAGTCGTCCAGCCAGGTGTCGGTCAACCTGTGCCCATCCTGGCGGCTCGCTGATCGGTTCGCGCGTTGACGTGACCGACCTATCGTGGGACCGGTGAGCCCACCCCGCCCCGAACTGGTCGGCCACTTCGGCATGGCCGCCTCAACTCATTACCTTGCCACCGCGACCGCGATGAGCGTGCTGGAGCGCGGCGGCAACGCCTTTGACGCCACGGCCGCCGCCGGGTTCGTGCTGCAGGTGGTGGAGCCGCACATGAACGGACCGGCCGGCGAGCTGCCGGCGGTGCTCTGGGATGCCGCTGGAGGGTCCGCGCACGTGCTCTGCGGGCAGGGTGTGGCCCCGGCCGGCGCGTCGGTGGCCGCGTTCCGGGAGCTCGGCCTGGAGCTGGTTCCGGGCACCGGGCTGCTCGCGGCCACCGTGCCCGGGTCGTTCGGTGCGTGGACGCTGCTGGTCGAGCGGTGGGGCACCTGGGAACTCGCTGACGTGCTCGACTATGCGATCGGCTACTGCGAGGCCGGTTACCCGGCGCTGCCGCCGATCGTGGACACGGTGGCCCTGGTGGCCGAGCTGTTCGGCACGTACTGGCCCACCTCGGCGGCCGCCTGGCTGCCCGATGGCACGGTGCCCCGGCCCGGCCAGCGACTGACGAATCCGGGGCTGGGCCGCACCTATCGGCGGATCCTGGCCGAGGCCACCCAGGCCGGCGGCACCAGGGAGGCACGGCTGGCCGGCGCCAGGGACATCTGGTACCGGGGGTGGGTGGCCGAGGAGATCGACAAGTTCTGCGCCACCACCCGGTGGCTGGACACCTCCGGGGAGTTGCACGGCGGCCTGCTCACCGCCGACGACCTGGCCGGTTGGGAACCCACGGTGGAGCCGCCCACGGTCTTCGGGTACGGCCGCTACCAGGTGCTCAAGACCGGGCTCTGGGGCCAGGGGCCGGTGTTCGGCCAGCAGCTGGCACTGCTCGAGGGTCTCGGCCTGGATGCCGCCGGCTACGGCTCGCCGGACTACCTGCACGCGGTGATCGAGTCCGCCAAGCTGGCCTTCGCCGACCGGGAGGCCTGGTACGGCGACAGCGCCGAGCCGGACACCCTGGAGCGGCTGCTGGATCCCGAGTACACCCGGCGGCGGCGCGAGCTGGTCGGCCCGACGGCCAGCCTCGAGCTGCGGCCGGGCCAGCTGGGGGATCGCCAGCCGAGGCTGCCCCGGCTGCCCGGCCCGGCGGACCTGGCGGCGTTGGCCCGATCCCTGGTGGCCGGGGTGGGTGAGCCCACCGCCGGAGAGCAGAGCGCTGGCGCCGGCGAGCCGGTCACCCGGGCGGACGGCAGGGTCAGCGGGGACACCTGCCACCTGGACGTGGTGGACCGCGCCGGGAACATGGTCTCGGTGACCCCCAGCGGTGGCTGGCTGCAGAGTTCCCCGGTGTTGCCCGAGCTCGGCTTCCCGCTCGGCACCCGGGCGCAGATGTTCTGGCTCGAAGACGGCCTGCCCAACTCGCTGCGCCCCGGCGCCCGACCGCGCACCACGCTTTCACCAAGCCTGGCGCTGCGCGACGGGGAACCCTGGATGGCCTTCGGTACCCCGGGCGGCGACCAGCAGGACCAGTGGAGCCTGCACTTCTTCCTGGCCATGGTGCACGGCGGGCTCGGCATGCAGGCAGCCATCGACGCGCCCGCGCTGGACAGCGTGCACTTCCCGAGCTCGTTCTACCCGCGTACGGCGGAACCCGGTCAGGTCAGGATGGAGGACCGGTTCCCGGACGAGGTGTTCGCCGAGATGGGCCGCCGGGGGCACCGGATCGTCCGGCACGAGCCGTGGAGCCTCGGCAAGCTGTCCGCCGTGGCCCGCGAGCCGCACCACCTGGCGGCCGCGGCCAACCTGCGAGGCTCGCACGGCCACGCGGCCGGACGCTGACGGGTGCAGCCGCCGGGGCGCTCACGGGTGCGGCCGCCGGGGCGCCGCGGGGTGGCCAGAATCCCACGGCACGTGTCGCTCCACGCACTGTTGCGTCGGCCCCGGGTGACTGACGCTGGTGGGCGTGACTGAACTCGGACTGCGGCCGGACACAGCGGGCACCGGCGGACGCCGCTTCCATCCCGCCTGGGCGGTGGCCGCCGCGACCTTCCTGGCCCTGGTCGGCGCGGCCGCGTTCCGGGCCACCCCCGGGGTGCTGATTGACCCGCTGCGCGCCGAGTTCGGCTGGTCGGTGGGCACCATCTCGCTGGCAATCGCTATCAACATGGCGCTGTTCGGGCTGACCGCGCCGTTCGCCGCGGCCATGATGGAACGCTTCGGGGTGCGCCGGGTGGTGGTCGCCGCGTTGGTGGTGGTCGCCGCGGGCAGCGGGCTCACCGTGTTCATGACGGCCGCGTGGCAGCTGGTGCTGTGCTGGGGCGTGCTGGTCGGCCTGGGCACCGGCTCGATGGCGTTGTCCCTGGTGGCCACGGTGACCGGCCGTTGGTTCACCGCGCGCCGGGGGCTGGTGTCCGGGGTGCTCACCGCCGGCTCGGCCACCGGGCAGCTGGTGTTCCTGCCGGTGGTCGCGGTGGTGTCCGAGCGGTACGGCTGGCGCCCGGCGGCGCTGGGCGTGGCCGCCGCGGCCCTGGCGGTGGTGCCGTTCGTGCTGTGGCGGCTGCGGGATAGGCCCAGCGACCTGGGTGTCCTTCCGTACGGCGGCGCCCCCGAGCCCGCTGGGCTCAGCGCAACCGCTTCCAGCGGCGCGGCCGGCTCCGGCGGCGCAACCGCTTCCGGCGGCGCGGCCGGCTCCGGTGGGGCAACCGGTTCCGGCGGGGCGGCGGCGCTGGCGTTGCGCACTTTCGTCTCGGCGGCCCGGGTGGGTCCGTTCTGGCTGCTCGTCGGCGGGTTCATGATCTGCGGGGCGACCACCATGGGCCTGCTGCAGCCGCATTTTGTGCCGGCCGCGCACGATCACGGCATGCCGACCACGGTGGCGGCCGGGCTGCTCGCCGTGGTCGGGCTGTTCGACCTGGTCGGCACGGTGCTGTCCGGCTACCTGACCGACCGGTTCGACCCGAGGGTGCTGCTGTGCGTCTACTACGTGGGCCGGGGCCTCTCGCTCATGCTGCTGCCCGCCCTGTGGGGCCCGGTGCCGGGCGCCAGCATGCTCAGCTTCATCATCTTCTACGGGCTGGACTGGGTGGCCACCGTGCCGCCGACCTTGGCGCTGTGCCGGCGGTACTTCGGTGAATCCGCGCCGGTGGTGTTCGGCTGGGTGTACGCCTCGCACCAGGTCGGCGCGGCCATCATGGCCTTCGCCGCCGGCCTGCTCCGTGATCACCTGGGCAGCTACGACTCCGCCTGGTACCTCGGTGGCGGACTGTGTCTGGTGGCGGCCGCGCTGTCCGCCGGAATCCGGGCCCGCCCGGCACCGGCGTCTACAGCGCGCGGGACCAGTTCTGCCCGATGACGCCGTGGCCGAAACCGCCGTGCGGGGCTTCGTTGTCCAGGGTGAAGCCGGCGCGCTGGTAGATCCGCCGCGCGCTGTCCAGCGACGAGGTGGTCCAGAGGGTGATCCGGGTGTAGCCGGCCCGCCGAGCGAACCGCAGACACTCGGCGACCAGGCGCTCGCCGATGCCCATCCCGCGCGCGGTCGGTTCCACCAACAGCAGTCGCAGCCTGGCCGTACCGGGGTCGGCGCCGGACTGGTCGTCGGCCATGCAGGCGATCGACCCGACCGGCTGACCGTCCACCTCGGCGATCCACACCGCCTCCCTGGCCGAGTCGTGCTGTTGTGCGAAGTCCGCCACGATCCGCGCGACCATTGCCTCGAACCTGGGGTCCCCGTCGTACTCCTGGGCGTACAGCACGCCGTGCCGGGCGACGATCCAGCCCAGGTCGCCGAGCTCGGGCGGGCGCAGCACGAACCCGCGGTGGCGCTCCGGCCCGCCCAGGACGCGTTCGATGGTCGCCATCGCCTCGGTGAGCGTGGCGCGCTGTGCCGGCGACAACGGTTCCAGCAGCCGACGGACCGCCGCGACCTGCCGCTCGTCCAGGTCGGCGAACCCGGCGCGGCCGGCCTCGGTGAGCTGGATGAGCTGGCGCCGCGCGTCCGAGGGGTGGGGCTCCCTTCGGATCAGCCCGGCCGCGTCGAAGCGGGCCAGCACCCGGCTGAAGTACCCGGCGTCCAGGTCGAGCAGCCGGCGCAGCTCGGTGCCTTCCATGCCCTGGGCGGTGCCCTCGGAGTCGCTCTCCCGGCGGGCCAGTTCGTGCAGCACCCGCGCCTCGCCGAGGGAGAAGGGTGACCCCACCAAGCTGTCCTGCAGTACACCGATGGACCGCGTGTAGAAGCGGTTGAAGGCCCGGACCTGGGCGACCTCATCCGTGTCCGGCGCGGTGCGGGTGGGCGCGGCCGTGGGCGTGGGCGTGGGGACGGGCATCGTCGACCCTCCAGTTCTCTGCTGTAGTCAGAGAGTTTACTGACTAAGTCAATGAGTTTGACCGAGGTGTGAATCTCCCCGCCCCGGGAACCGGAGGTCACCGGGCGACGACTATCCCGGTGATGCCCGAGACAACCTTGACGCTGGTGCAGTTCCTCCGCGACGGCCTGGACCCGGTGCCCGAACTGGCCCGGTTGCGGGTTCAGCGGCCGGTCAGCCCGCTGCTCATCCCCAACGGTCCGACCGCCTGGCTAATCACCAGCTACCGCGACGTGCGCGCGGTGCTGGGCGACGTCGAGACCTTCAGCAACGACTTCGGCAACCTGGCCGGGGCCGGTGGTCCCTCGGAGGACCGGGACCCGGGTGGGCTGGGGTTCGCCGACCCGCCCAAGCACACCCGGCTGCGCAAGATGCTCACCCCCGAGTTCACCGCGCGGCGGCTGCGCGAGCTGGAGCCCCGGATCGTCGCGGTGATCGACGAGTGCCTGGACAACACCGCCGCCGCCGGGGCGAACGGCGAACCGGTCGACCTGGTGCGCACCTTCGCCCACCCGATCCCGTCGCTGGTGATCTGCGAGCTGCTCGGCGTGCCGGCCGACGAGCGCGCCGACTTCCAACGGATCAGCAACAACCGCTTCGATCTCTCCGGCGCTCCGGACGGCGGGCTGGACGCGGTCGGGCAGTCCCTGGAGTTCCTCGGCGGCCTGGTCGGCCGGCAGCGCGCCGAGCCGGGGGATGGGCTGCTCGGCCGGCTGATCCGGGAGTACGGCGACGACCTCACCGACCGCGAGCTGGCCGGGCTGGCTGACGGGCTGCTCACCGGCGGCCACGACACCACCGCCAGCATGCTGGCGCTGGGTACCGTGCTGCTGCTGGAGAACCCCGGCTACCGGGAGGCGGCGCTGGATCCGGCGCGGGTCGGCGGCCTGGTGGACGAGCTGCTGCGGTACATCTCGGTGGTCCAGGTGGCGTTCCCCCGGTGGGCGCGGCGGGACACCGAGATCGGCGGCCAGCGGATCGGGGCCGGTGACATGGTGATCTGCTCGCTGTCCGGGGCAAACCGGGACCAGGAGCTGGGCCCGGACATGGACCGGGTGGATCCGGACCGCGAGGTCAAGCCACACCTGGCGTTCGGCTTCGGCATCCACCACTGCGTCGGAGCGCAGCTGGCCCGCCGGGAGATGGCGATCGCCTACCCCGCGCTGCTGCGCCGGTTCCCGACGCTGCGGCTCGCGGCGCCTCCCGAGGAGCTGGGCTACCGCCCGTTCTCCATCGTCTACGGGGTCGGCTCGCTGCCGGTGACCTGGTAGCGCTTAGATTTAGGTCGCTTTTTGGTCGCTTCGGTCCGTGCGCTCGGCCTGGGAGCGCTCAGGGCGGCGGTGCCGGCTGGCAGGATGCGCGTGTGCAATGGAACGAGGCGGCGGCGGATCCGGGATTCGTGGAGTTCTGGAGGCAGCGGCGAGTGTGCGCGCTGACCACGGTGCGCCCGGATGGCCGGCCACACACGGTCGCGGTGGGAGCGACCCTGGATCCGGAGGCCGGGGTAGTCCGGGTGATCACCTACCGCTCGTCGGTCAAGGCAGCCAACGTTCGGGCGGCCGGGGCGGCGGGCGCGCCGGTGTCGGTATCGCAGATCGACGGCCCCCGGTGGTCCACCGTGGAAGGCCTTGCCCTGGTGCGCGAGGAGCCGGACCGGGTCGCCGAGGCGGAGCGCCGGTACGCGCTGCGCTACCGGGAACCCCGGCCGAACCCGGAGCGGGTGGCTATCGAGATCACCGTGCGCTCGGTGCTGGGCCGGCTGTGACCGAACCGGCTGTGACCGAATTGAGCAACCCCGCCAGACGGCTCGGCCTCGGCCTGGCCGCCGTTGCCCGGCCCGCCTACATCACCTCGGGCAGGGCCACCGACCTGGGCAGGGACCGGGGCGTCGTGGCGCTGCGGTCGCACACCTGGGCGGTACTGGACGGCGCCTACTCCGCCGGGGTGCGCTACCTCGACGTGGCCCGCTCCTACGGCCGCGCGGAGGAGTTCCTGGCCGGCTGGTTGGCCGCGCACCCCGAGGTGGACGACGTCGAGATCGGCTCGAAGTGGGGCTACCGGTACGTGGGTGGCTGGCGCCTGGACGCCGAGGTGCACGAGGTCAAGGACCACTCCCTGGCCGCGTACCGGGAGCAGATCGCGCAGACCAGGGCACTGCTGGGCTACCGGCTGGGGGTCTACCACGTGCACTCGGCGACCCTGGACAGCGGCGCGCTGGACAACCCCGAGCTGCACCGGGCCATGGCCGAGCTGCGCGACTCCGGCGTTCGGGTGGGCATTTCCACCTCCGGCCCGGGGCAGGCCGACGCGGTGCGCCGGGCACTGGGCATCTCGGTGGACGGCGCCGCGCTGTTCACTTCGTTCCAGTCCACCTGGAACGTGCTGGAGACCTCGGTGGCGGGCGCGCTGGCCGAGGCCGCGGCGGCGGGTGCCCGGGTGATCGTCAAGGAGGCGGTGGCGAACGGTCGGCTGGCTCCCGGCGGGCAGGACTCCAGCTCTGGCTCCGTGCGGGCGTTCGAGCTGGCCGCCAGCCTCGGTGTGCCGGTCGATCAGCTCGCCATCGCCGCCGCGCTGGCCCAGCCGTGGACGTGGCGGGTGCTGTCCGGCGCGGTCAACCCGCTCCAGGTGGCCAGCAACACCGCGGCCGCCTCGTTGCGGCTGCCCGAGGAGACGCTGGCCGAGCTGGCCACGCTCGCCGAGCCGGCAGCCGAGTACTGGGCGGCCCGGTCCAGTCGAGCCTGGCGGTAGACCGGTCCAGCCGAGCCTGGCGGTAGCGCCCCAGTCCAAATGGACGGCGCGGCGCGACTACGCTCGGAGGCTGATCTTGTGGCGGCCGCCGACGATGACCCGCCCGGCACCAGCGGAGACGGGGGCAGCCCGGTGACGGTTGTAGCGGAGAACACCCAGGTCGAGGACGCTCCGAGCGGCAACCGGCGGAACCTGGCGTTCATCACGATCGTCCTCGGCATGCTGCTCGCGGCGCTCGACCAGACCATCGTGGCGACCGCGCTGCCGACCATCGTGGCCGACCTGGGCGGCGGCGGTCACATGTCCTGGGTGGTCACCGCGTACCTGCTCACCGAGACCCTGGCGACGGTGCTGGCCGGCAAGTTCGGCGACCTGTTCGGCCGCAAACTGGTCTTCCAGGTCAGCGCCGCGGTGTTCGTGATCGGCTCGTTCTTCTGCGGGTTCGCCAGCGACATGGGCTGGTTGATCGCGATGCGCGCGGTCCAGGGCGTCGGCGCCGGCGGGCTCACGGTGACCGCCACGGCGCTGATCGCGGACATCATTCCGTTGCGTGATCGGGGCCGATACCAGGGCATGATCGGCGCGGTCTTCGGGGTGACCACGGTGATCGGGCCGCTGCTCGGTGGCCTGTTCACCGACCACCTGTCCTGGCGCTGGGCCTTCTACGTCAACGTGCCGATCGCGGCGGTGGTCATCGCCGTCGCGTTCCGCACCCTGCCCTCCATCCGCACCGCGTCCCGACCGGTGATCGACTACTTGGGCATCGTGGTCATCTCGCTCGGCGCCACCGGCCTGACGCTGGCCACCAGCTGGGGCGGCACCACCTACCCGTGGGACTCCCCGGTGATCATCGGGCTGTTTGTCGCCTCCGTCGCGGCGGTGGGGCTGTTCATCCTGGTCGAGCGGCAGGCACCGGAGCCGATGCTGCCGATGCGGCTGTTCCGCAACTCGGTGTTCGCGCTGTCCACGGTGATCAGTTTCGTGGTCGGCTTCGCAATGCTCGGTTCGATGACCTTCCTGCCCACGTTCCTGCAGTACGTCCAGGGGGTCGACGCGACCAGCTCGGGGCTGCGCACGCTGCCGATGGTGATCGGGCTGCTGGTCACCTCGATCCTGGCCGGCAACACGGTCAGCCGGACCGGGAAGTACAAGCCGTTCCCGATCGTCGGCGGCGCGGTCATGGCGCTGGGCATGTTCCTGCTGTCGTTGATGGACGCGCAGACCTCGGTGCTGGTCAGCTCGCTCTACCTGCTCGTGCTCGGCGCGGGGATCGGGCTGTGCATGCAGGTGCTCACGCTGATCGTGCAGAACACCGCCGACTACCGCGACCTCGGCGTGGCCACCTCGGGGGTGACGTTCTTCCGGACCATGGGCAGCTCGTTCGGCACGGCGATCTTCGGCAGCATCTACGCCAACCAGCTCGCCGGACACCTCGCGGTCGCGCTGGCCGCCACCCCCGGGGTCGATCAGCGGGCGCTGACCAGCCCGGGCGCCGTCCACAGCCTGCCGGCCGCCCAGGCCGCGCCGATCATCGAGGCCTACAGCGAGACGGTGCAGACGCTGTTCCGGGCCGGGGTCCCGGTCGCCCTGGTGGCCGCGGTGCTCGGGCTGTTCCTGAAGCAGGTGCCGCTGCGCGGAGTGGCCAAGGCCGGCGCCAACGACGTGGGCGACGGGTTCGCCATGCCCGAGGCGCGCTCGTCCCAGGACCGGCTCGAGGTGGCCATCGCGCGGCTGATGCAGCAGCAGGGTCGTGGCGCCGGCCCGGGCATCCTGGCCGCCGCGCACACCTCGCTCGACCTGGCCGAGGCCTGGTGCGTGAACCAGGTGCACGTGCATCTCCAGGTCACCGGGCGGGCCACCCTGACCGACATCGCCGAGCACGTGCACGTGCCGGGCGCGGTGCTCTGGCCGGCGTTCGCCCGGACCATCTCGGCCGGATACCTGCGATCCGACGGCGAGCGGCTCTGGCTGACCCCGGCTGGAGACCGGGAGAGCCAAAAGGTCACCGAGAGCTTCCTGGCCTGGCTGTCCGCGCGGCTGTCCGGATGGGCGGCGGACGGATCGCCGAGCCACACCGAGCTGATGACCGCATTGACCGGGCTGGCCAGCCGGTTCCTGGTCGAGGACGGCTACGCCAACCGCCGCGCGCTCCGCGAGCCCGCCGCCCTCACCTCAAGCTGACCCCCGCCGCCGAGCTGACCGGTCAGTTGAGCTGGGCGCGTTCCAGCACGACGCTGGGGCGGGCGGAGACGGCCAGGCCGGTGGGCTCCGCCCCGGAGCGGACCAGCAGGTCGCCAACGGCGGCGATCATCGCGCCGTTGTCGGTGCACAGTCGCATCGGCGGTACCCGCAGGGTGATGCCGGCGTCGGTGCAGCGCTGCTCGGCCAGCGACCGCACCCGACTGTTCGCGGCCACCCCGCCGACCACCACCAGCGTGTCCACCCCCTGCCGCCGGCAGGCCAGCAACGCCTTGGCGGTGAGCACGTCGGCCACCGCCTCCTGGAAGGACGCCGCCACGTCCGGCACCGGCACCGTCCGCCCGTCCGCCTCGCACCGCTCCACCCAGCGGGCCACCGCCGTCTTCAGCCCGGAGAAGGAGAACCCCAGCTCGGGGTCGCGGGGGCCGGTCAGCGGCCGGGGGAAGGCGATCGCGGCCGGGTCTCCCTCGCGGGCGGCCCTGTCGATGGACGGACCGCCGGGGTAGGGCAGCCCGAGCACCCTGGCCACCTTGTCGAACGCCTCACCGGCCGCGTCGTCGATCGTGTCGGACAGGTGCACCACTTCGTCACGGGCCAGGTCGCCCACCGAGAGCAGCGACGTGTGCCCACCGGAGACGATCAGCACCACGCTGCGCGGCGGCAGCGCGCCGTGCTCCAGCAGGTCGGCTGCCGCGTGCCCGGCCAGGTGGTGCACGCCGTAGAGCGGCACGTCCCAGGCCGCCGCGTACGCCTTGGCCACCGCCACCCCCACGTGCAGCGCGGTGGCCAGCCCCGGGCCGACGGTGACCGCGATCGCACCGATGTCCCGTGGCTTGGCCTCCGCCTTGCGCATGGCCTCGCGTACGCACGGGACCAGCGCGGACACGTGCGCCCGCGCGGCGATCTCCGGCACCACGCCGCCGAAGCGCACGTGCTCGTCCATCGAGGAGGCCAGCGCGTCGCCGAGCAGCTCGCCGTCGCGGACCAGCCCGACGCCGGTCTCGTCGCACGAGGTCTCGATGCCCAGGACGATCTTGCTGCTCACTCTTGTGCCGCTCATCTCGGATGTGGTTGGACGCCCCGCGGCGCCCTCGCCATGGTGTCACAGGGCATCTGTGCCTGCATGCCTGCTAGCATGAATGCATGGCACAGGTGACGTGGCGCGCTTCCGACGAACTGGTCGAGCGAGTGCGGGCGGTTGCCGGGCGCGGTGGCTACAGCATGAACGAATTCGTCACGCGTGTCCTCGATGCCGCGACCGATCCGGCCGTGGCAGGCGACGAGGCCGCCCGGATCCGTGAGCGGCTGGAGCGAGCCGGGCTGTTGGCGACGCCGCTGGTTGACGGGCCGGCGCCTCGTCCTCGGGCTGACCCGGAGGCGTTGCGCGCCGCGCGGCGTCGTGCCGGTCAGGGCACGCCATTGGCCGACCTGATCGCCGCCGACCGGGAGTGACCGTCTTCGCGGACTCGTCGGCCCTGGTCACTCGGTATGCCAGTGAGGCCGAGCAGGTGGAGCTCGGGTCACCGGGCGAGATCATCGTATCGGTGCTCGCCCGGGTGGAGGTGCCCTCGGCGATCTGGCGCAAGCAGCGGATGGGCGAGTTGAGCGCGGAGGACGCCGCGATCCTGGTCGCCGCGTTCGAGGCCGACTACCACGGGTTTGACCCTCGCTCCGACGGATTCGTGGCGGTGGCGGTGCGCCCGGCGATCGTGGAGCGAGCCGCTCGGCTGGTCGCGGTGCATGCGCTCCGCGCCTACGACGCGGTGCAGCTCGCCTCCGCCCTGTCGGTCACCGAGGTGGTGCCGGAGTGCTCGGGCTTCGCGGCGCTCGACCGTCGGCTTCGAGCCGCGGCCGCCGCCGAGGGGCTCGCGCTGCTACTACCGGCCGAGGTGTGCTGAAACGCGCGACTCAGTGTGCTGAGAGCCCCGACTCGCGGGCTTTTTTTATTGCTCGGTGGTGGCTTCGAGGTCAGCTTCGGTGTCTAGGTAGGCCTGGCGGAGGTTGGCCAGGGTGTCGGGCTCGGGGTGTTCCCACATGCCCCGGTCCACCGCTTCCAGCAGGCGCTCGGTGATGCTGTGCCGGGCCCACGGGTTGGACTCGCGGAGGAACTTGGCGGTCTCCGGGTCGAACACGTACGACTCGGCCAGCTTCTCGTACATCCAGTCGGCGACCACGCCGGTGGTGGCGTCGTAGCCGAACAGGTAGTCCACCGTGGCGGCCAGCTCGAACGCGCCCTTGTAGCCGTGCCGGCGCATCGCGGTGATCCACCGGGGGTTGACCACCCTGGCCCGGAACACCCGCGCGGTCTCCTCGGACAGGGTCCGGGTGCGCACCGCGTCCGGCCGGGTGCTGTCCCCGACGTAGGCCTCCGGTGACCGGCCGGTCAGCGCGCGGACCGTGGCGATCATGCCGCCGTGGTACTGGAAGTAGTCGTCGGAGTCGGCGATGTCGTGCTCGCGGGTGTCCACGTTCTTCGCCGCGACCGCGATCCGCCGGTACGCCGACTCCATGTCTGCCCGGGCGGCGCGCCCGTCCAGGCCCCGGCCGTAGGCGAAGCCGCCCCAGGTGGCGTAGACCTCGGCCAGGTCGGCATCGTCGCGCCAGTTGCGGCTCTCCAGCAGCGGCAGGATGCCCGCCCCGTAGGCGCCCGGTTTCGAGCCGAAAATGCGAGTGGTGGCGCGGCGCTCGTCCCCGTGCTCGCGCATGTCGGCTTCGGCATGCGCCCGTACGAAGTTCTGCTCGTGCGGCTCGTCCAGCCCCGCGACCAGCCGCACCGCGTCGTCCAGCAGGCCCACCACGTGCGGGAACGCGTCCCGGAAGAACCCGGAGATGCGCACGGTGACGTCGATGCGGGGGCGGCCCAGCTCGTCCAGCGCGATCGGCTCGATGCCGTTGACCCGGCGGGAGGCCTCGTCCCAGGTGGGCCGCACGCCCAGCAGCGCCAGGATCTCCGCGATGTCGTCGCCCGCGGTGCGCATCGCGCTGGTGCCCCACGCGGACAGACCGACCGAGCGCGGCCAGTCGCCGTGGTCGGCCCGGTACCGGGTCAGCAGCGACTCCGCCATCGCCGACCCCGTTTCCCAGGCCAGTCGGCTGGGCACCGCCTTCGGGTCCACCGAGTAGAAGTTGCGCCCGGTGGGCAGCACGTTGAGCAGCCCGCGCAGCGGCGAGCCGGAAGGGCCGGCCGGCACATAGCCGCCGTCCAGCGCGTGCAGGACATTGGTGAGCTCGTCGGTGGTCCGGGCCAGCCGGGGCACCACCTCGGTGGCGGCGAAGCGCAGCACGGCCTCGACCTGGTCGGCGTCCGCGCCGACGGGGCTGACGGAATCCCCGACTCGCCCTGACGGAATCCCCGACTCGCGGAGCGGTTCGGTGACCGCGGCGACGGCGGTGGGGTTCCAGTTGTGCGCCTCCATGGCGGCCACCAGGTCGTGGGCCTGCTGCTCGATGGTGTCGGTGCGGGTGAGGCCCTCGGTGTCGTCTTCGCGCAGGCCGAGTGCCTCGCGCAGCCCGGGCAGCGCCCGCTCACCACCCCAGAGCTGACGGGCCCGCAGCATGGCCAGTACCAGGTTGACCCTGGCCTCGCCGGTCGGCGCGGCGCCCAGGATGTGCAGCCCGTCGCGGATCTGCGCGTCCTTGATCTCACACAGCCAGCCGTCCACGTGCAGGATGAACTCGTCGAACTCGGCGTCGTGTGGCCGGTCGGTGAGGCCCAGGTCGTGGTCCAGCTTGGCGGCCTGCATCAGCGTCCAGATCTGCTGGCGGATGGCGGGCAGCTTGGCCGGGTCCAGCGCGGCGATGTTGGCGTGCTCGTCCAGCAACTGCTCCAGCCGGGCGATGTCGCCGTAGCTCTCCGCCCGGGCCATCGGCGGGATCAGGTGGTCCACCAGGGTGGCGTGCACCCGCCGCTTGGCCTGGGTGCCCTCGCCGGGGTCGTTCACCAGGAACGGGTAGACCAGCGGCAGGTCCCCGATCGCCGCATCCGGCCCGCACGCGGCGGACATCCCGGAGTTCTTGCCCGGCAGCCACTCCAGGTTGCCGTGCTTGCCGACGTGCACCATCGCGTCCGCGCCGAAGCCGCCACTCTCGGCGGCGTCCGCCAGCCAGCGGTAGGCGGCCAGGTAGTGGTGGGTGGGCGGCAGGTCCGGGTCGTGGTAGATCGCGATCGGGTTGTCCCCGAAGCCTCGCGGCGGCTGCACCATCACCACCACGTTCCCGGCGCGCAGCGCGGCCAGCACGATCTCGCCGCGCGGGTCTCGGGAGCGATCCACGAACAGCTCGCCCGGCGGCGGACCCCAGTGCCGTTCGATGCCTTCGCGCAGCTCGGCGGGCAGGCTGTGGTAGAACGCCTGGTAACGCTCGGCGCTGATGCGCACCGGGTTGCCGGTGACCTGCTCCTCGGTCAGCCAATCCTGGTCCTGCCCGCCGGCCGCGATCAGCGCATGCACCAGCGCGTCGCCGTCCAGCGCGGCCAAGCCGGGCAGCGCGTCCGACCCGCTGTCCGGGCCAACCTCGTAGCCGGCCTCGCGCATCGCCGCGAGCAGCCGCACCACGCTGGCCGGGGTGTCCAGGCCGACCGCGTTGCCGATCCGGGAGTGCTTGGTCGGATACGCCGAGAGCATCAGCACGATCCGGCGTTCGGCGGGCGGGATGTGCCGCAGCCGCGCGTGCCGCACCGCGATCCCGGCCACCCGGGCGGCCCGCTCCTGGTCGGCCACGTACACGGTCAGCCCGTCGGCGTCGACCTCCTTGAACGAGAACGGAACGGTGATCAGCCGCCCGTCGAACTCCGGGATGGCCACCTGGGTGGCCGCGTCCAGCGGGGACAGTCCGTCGTCGGAGGACTCCCAGCCTTCCCGCGAGCTGGTCAGGCACAGCCCCTGCAGGATCGGCACGTCCAGCGCGGCCAGCGCGCCCACGTCCCAGGCGCCGTCATCGCCGCCGGCCCCGGCTGAGGCGGGGGTCGCGCCGCCGGCCGCGAGCACGGTGACCACCAGCGCGTCCACCTGGCGCAGCGTGTCGAGCAGCTCGGCCGGAGCGGTGCGCAGCGAGGCGCAGAACACCGGCAGTGGCCGGCCGCCGTGCGCTTCCACCGCGCGACAGAGCGCCTCGACGAACGCTGTGTTGCCGGCCACATGGTGCGCCCGGTAGTAGAGCACCCCGACCACCGGGGCGCTCTCCGGCGGGGCCGCCGCATCGGGCCGCTCCAGCGTGCCCCAGAGCGGGGTCGGCGTCGGCGGGGCGAAGCCGAACCCGGTGAGCAGCACGGTGTCGGACAGGAACCGGGCCAGTTCACCCAGGTTGGCCGGTCCACCCTGGGCCAGGTAGCTGTGGGCCTCGGCGCAGACCCCGGCCGGCACCGTGGAGCACTCCATCAGCTCGGCGTCCGGGGCCTGCTCGCCGCCCACCACAACCACCGGGCGCGACCCGGCCAGCAGCGCGTCCAGCCCCTCCTGCCACGCCCGGCGGCCACCCAGCAGCCGCACCACCACCAGATCCACCCCGTCCACCAGGGCCGGAACCTCGTCCGCGGTCAGCCTGGCCGGGTTGCCGAGCCGGTAGTCGCCGTCGCTGGCCCTGGCGCTGAGCAGGTCGGTGTCGGACGTGGACAGCAGCAGGATCACAGGGAGACCTCCGGCGGGGCGAGGACAGCCCGGTTCAGCGCGCGGCGGGCTGGTCGCGCTCGGTCAAGGGGCGCGGGCGGGCTGGCCTGGCCACTGTATGGCACCGGGGTGCATGTCACCCGGCTGTATGTCACCGGGGCCAGCGGGCCACGACAAGCGACCCGCCGTGGCTGGTGCCGTGCCCCCGGAGCGCGGCAGCGCGAGCACCTCGGGTGGTACTGATCGCGGCCGTCTACTCTTGGACGGTGGCCCTGTCCCTCGTCACGCCGCGTGCCGACCGCAACGACGCAGCCCCGGCTGGATCCGTTGCGGGTCGAGGCGACGGCCGGGTCGGCGCGGACCGCTGCCCAGGGACGGTCGCCGTGCACCAGGCCGAGGACGGCGGGCTGGCCCGGATCCGGGTGCCCGGCGGCGCGCTGCCCAGGGACACGCTTGCCTCGCTGGCGGCCTGGGCTGTCGAGCTGGGCAACGGGCGACTGGAGCTGACCGCCCGGGGCAACCTGCAGCTGCGCGGCCTGGCGCCGGGTGCGGAGACCGAGCTGTCCGCCCGGCTCGCCCACTGCGGGCTGCTGCCCTCGGCGCCGCACGACACCGCCCGCAACCTGCTGGCCTCCCCACTGGCCGGGCGGGACGGGGTGGGCGTGCTGGACGTGCGCCCGCTGGTGGCCGAGCTCGATCGCCGGCTGTGCGCCGAGCCGGAGCTGGCCCTGCTGCCCGGACGGTTCCTGTTCGCGCTGGACGACGGGCGCGGGGACGTGGCCGGGCTGCACGCCGACGTGGCCGCGCTGGCACTGCCGAACCAGCGGGTCGCGGTGCTGCTCGGCGGTCTGGACAGCGGGCTGCGGCTGCCGGTGCGCGAAGCCGTCACCGCGCTCCTCACCACCGCCATGATCTTCCTGCGTCGCCGTCCCGACCAGGGCGTGTGGCGGCTGGCCGAGCTACCCGGCGGCCCGCTCGGGCTGGTCGACGAGCTGCGCGCCGCGCTGCACGCGAGCAGCGGACCGCTGGTCGCCGTGCCCGAGCGTGACCCGGTCGGCCCGATCGGCCGGATCGAGCAGACCGATGGCCGGGTGGCGCTGGCCGTGTCGGTGCCGCTCGGCGAGCTCACCCCGGCGCGCTGCCAGGTGCTCGCCGCCGTGGCCGAGCGGGAGGTGCTGCTCACCCCGTGGCGCGGGGTGGTGCTACCCGACCTGCCACCGTCGGCGACCGCGCTGGCCACCCGGCGGCTGGCCGGGGCCGGGCTGCTGCTGGACCCGGCATCCCCCTCGCTCGGGGTCTCCGCCTGCACCGGCCGCCCGGGCTGTGCCAAGGCGCTGGCCGACGTGCGCGCGGACGCCTCGGTGGCCGCCGGCCGCGCGGCTGGGACCGCCGTGCCCCCGGTCGACAACGGCGGCCCCCGGTTGCCGGTGCACTGGTCCGGCTGCGCGCGCCGGTGTGGCCGCCCGCCGGGCCCGGTGGTGGACGTGGTCGCCGAGGAACACGGGTACCAGGTCCACCGCGACGGCGAGCTCCAGTACAGCGGCACTGACCTGGGCGAGGTCCGCGCGGCCGCCGCCCAGGCCAGGACCCCCAGGTGACCGAGTCGGCGCTCTCAGCACACCCCGCCCAGCCGAACCGGGGCGCCCGGTGACCGGTCGGCTCTACGGCGTCGGCGTCGGCCCCGGTGACCCCGAGCTGGTCACCGTCAAGGCGGCGCGGCTGATCGGCGCGGCCGACGTGATCGCCTACCACTCCGCCCGGCACGGCCGCAGTAACGCCCGCCGCTGTGCCGAGCCGTACCTGCGCGGCGACCAGATCGAAGAGCCGCTGGTCTACCCGATCACCGTGGAAACCACCGACCACCCCGGCGGGTACCGAGGCGCGCTGGACGACTTCTACGCATCCGCCGCCGCCCGCCTCGCCGAGCACCTGGACGCCGGCCGGGACGTGGTGGTGCTGGCCGAGGGTGACCCGTTCTTCTACGGCTCCTACATGCACCTGCATGAGCGGCTGGCGCACCGGTACCCGGCCGAGGTGGTCGCCGGGGTGACCTCGATGAGCGCGGCGGCCGCGGCACTGGGCCGGCCGCTGGTGGAACGCGACGAGGTGCTCACCGTGCTGCCCGGCACGCTGCCCGCCGACGAGCTGACCCGCCGCCTGGCCGGCACCGACTCTGCCGCCGTGCTCAAGTTGGGCCGCACGTTCGGGGCGGTGCGCGAGGCGGCCGAGCGGGCCGGGGTGCTGCCCGACCTGCACTACGTGGAGCGGGCCAGCACCGACGCGCAGCGCAGCGCCCCGCTGGCCGAGGTCGACCCGGACAGCGTGCCCTACTTCTCCCTGGCGTTGCTGCCCAGCCGGATCGCCGCCGCCAGCATGGCCGCGCAGTCCTCCTCGGTGCCGAGGGAACGGACCGGACCCGGCGAGGTGGTGGTCGTCGGGCTCGGTCCGGCCGGGCGGCCGTGGCTGACCCCGGAGGTCCAGGACGCGCTCGCCTCGGCCAGCGACCTGGTCGGCTACGGGCCGTACCTGGACCGGGTACCGCCGAACCCCCGGCAGCGTCGGCACCCCTCGGACAACCGGGTGGAGGCCGAGCGTGCGGCGTTCGCGCTGGACCTGGCCCGGCGCGGAGCTCGGGTAGCCGTGGTGTCCTCCGGCGACCCCGGGGTGTTCGCGATGGCCAGCGCGGTGCTCGAGGTGGCCTGCGAGCCGGATTGGAAGGACGTCCCGGTGCGCGTGCTGCCGGGCCTGACCGCGGCCCAGGCGGTAGCCAGCCGGGTCGGCGCGCCGCTCGGGCACGACTACTGCGTGCTGTCCCTGTCCGACCGGCTCAAGCCGTGGGAGGTGATCGCCGCCCGGCTGTCCGCCGCCGCCGGTGCCGACCTGGTGATCGCCATCTACAACCCGGCCTCCCGCGACCGCACCTGGCAGGTGGCCGCCGCGCGTGACCTGCTGCTGGAGCACCGCTCGGCGGACACCCCGGTGGTGGTCGGCCGGGATGTGGGCGGGCCGGGGGAGCGGGTCACCGTGGTACGCCTGGCGGACCTGGACCCGGCGAGCGTGGACATGCGCACGCTGCTGCTGGTCGGCTCGTCGCGCACCCGGATCGCCGAACGCGGCGACGGTGACCAGGTCGTCTTCACCCCCCGCCACTACCCCGAGAACCCTCAAAGCCCGTGAGTGGTATTGGTCGCTAGAGCGACCAATACCACTCACGGGCCATGACTAGGACTTTTGTCCTGGTCGGTCTGCTCGCGGTACCAGTGGCCCCAGTGCTCCAGCCGGTCGGCGATGTCGCGCAGGCTCTCGCCCAGCTCGGTGACCGAGTACTCCACCTTCGGCGGCACCAGCGGATATACCGTGCGCCGGACCAGGCCGTCCACCTCCAGCTCACGCAGCTGCCTGGTCAGCATCCTCGGCGTGATCCCGGGCATGGCCCGGTGCAGCTCGCCGAACCGCAGGGTGCCGGTGAGCAGGTGGCGCAGGATGACCAGCTTCCACTTGCCGCCGAGGATGGCCATGGCGAGCTCGACGGTGCACTCCTCGGCGAGTGCGTCGGCCCTCGGCTGCATGGCGCCCCCTGCTATACAGAGTGATAGTACTGGACAGGAAAGACCGTACTTGTTCCTTGTATAGCGGCACCGCAGACTTCGCGCATGACTTCCATCCAGCGCGTCACCCACGACCCGGACTGGTACGAGCCGTACCACATCTCGCTGGCCGTGCGGGCCAACGGCCTGATCTTCGTCTCCGGACAGGCCGGCATCGATGAGACCGGGCGGACCGTGGGCACCGGTGACGTGGAGGCGCAGGCCCGGAAGGCGTTCGCCAACCTGGGCACCGTGCTGGGCGAGGCCGGCGCCACCCTCGCCGACGTGGTCAAGGTGACCATCATGGTCACCGACATGCGCAGCCTGGACGTGGTCATCAAGTTGCGCGGGGAGTACTTCGCCGACCCCTACCCCGCCGACACCCTGCTCCAGGTGGCCGGCCTGGCCCAGCCCGACTGGCTGATCGAGATCGATGCGATCGCGCTCGATCCCGCGGCCGCAAGGTAGCTGGCCAGGCAAAGCCCAGCTCAAGACCCGTGAGTGGTATTGGTCGCTCTAGCGACCAATACCACTCACGGGGTCTGAGCAGCGGGTTTGTCGGGCGCGACGGTGAGGAGTCGGTCTAGGAACTCGGCTTGGCCTCTGGCCAGCTTTCGGCGGGCGGTGTCCAGGTCGAACCACTCGGCCCGGTCGATCTCCGGGAAGCTCTGCCGCCGGCCGGACTTGGGCGGCCATTCCAGCTCGAAGGTGTTGCCGTGCACCTCGGAGGCGTCGAAGTCGGCTCGCACCGCGTAGACGATGAGCCGCTTGCCGCTGGGCAGCCGGACCTCGCCGAGGTCCCACTCCGGGCCCGGGGGCGGCGGGGCGCCGAGCTCCTCGGTGAACTCTCTGGCCGCGGCCGCCCTGGAGTCCTCCTCCGGGAAATACTCGCCCTTCGGGATGGACCAGGCGCCGTCGTCGCGGCGGGCGAAGAACGGGCCGCCCGGGTGCCCGAGTAGCACTTCCATCCCACCGTCCGGGCCGACCCGGGTGAGCAGCACCCCGGCGCTTCGCGTCACCACAGCCGCAGAGTAACCAACCGCTGGCGGCCGGGCCGGGCCGATCAGCGCGAGCACCCCAGCCGCGTCGCCAACCGCTAACGGGACGGACCGATCAGCGGGAGTACGGCGGCGGCCATCCGCAGCGAGCCGATCCCGGTCGGGTGGAACGGGTCCGGGTCGGTGAGACCCTGCAGGTCCGGGCCCAACCCGTCGGCGGAGTGGTCGCACAGCGCGGTCAGCTCCGGATCGGCCACCTGGAAGCCGTACTTCTGGGCGCCGCCGGCGAGCAGTGCGTTGAGCCGGTCGTTGCGCTGGTTGAGCAGCTCGATCTTGGACTGGTCCAGTCCGACCGCCGCGGGTGGGCCCTTCGCGTCCGGGCACTGGGCGTCGGCGTTGAGCACCCGGTAGGAGGTCACGATCGCCACGGCGGGGTGGCCGGGCAGCTCGGCCAGGTCCTGCAGCAGGTCCCCGTAGTCGCGGTCGAACGCGGCCAGCCGGTAGTCGAACTCGCCCTGACTCAGGTTGTCCGAGCAGTTCGGCGACCCGTAGCAGTAGCCAAGGAAGTCGGTCCAGCCGATGTCGTTCGGGCCCACCACGACGACCACGAAGCGCAGGCCCTGCGCCTGCTTGAGCAAACCGAGCTGCGGCGGCACCAGATCGGGGCCGCGCTGCTGCGGGCCGCGCACGCCGGCGGCCACAGTGGCCCCTGAGCAGGCCAGGTTGAGCACCGGCTGACCGGTGAGCTGGCCCAGCTCGGCGGCCAGCGAGTCACTGCTGCGTGCGCAGGCTCGATCGTCCGGCGTGCCGTCGCTCACCGGCGGGCCGCCCAGCCGGGAGGCGCGGGAGTCCCCGATCACCGCCCCGGCGAAGCCGAACCGCTTCGGTCCCACCGGGGCGGGGGATACGTGATAGGTGCCGACCAGCTCGGAGAGCGAGCTGACCGAGCGGAGCCCGCGCATCGCCCCGAGGTAGGCCAG